>DASZCC010000212.1:0-6428 GCA_035943485.1 Rhizomicrobium sp.
CCCGAGAAGCACCAGGCGAGAGCCTGCGCGATGCCTACGATCCGCGGCAGGAAGAAGCTCGACGCCGCTTCCGGCACGATGCCGCGGCGGGAGAACACGAAGCCGAAACGCGCCGTCTCGCTCGCGATGCGGATGTCCATCGCAAGCTGCATCGTGGCGCCTATGCCGACGGCCGGACCATTCACCGCCGCGATCACTGGCTTGAGGCACTCGAAGATCTCCAGCGTCACGCGGCCGCCGCCATCGCGCGTGCGTTCGTCGGCCCAGTCGACCTTGTCGGCAGGACCGGCATTGCGTTCGGGACGATCGGTGCGCTTGGTGGAATCGAACGTGTCGGCACCGGCCGACAGGTCCGCGCCGGCGCAGAAGCCGCGCCCCGCGCCGGTGACGATAACGACGCGGACGTCGTCGTTGCGGTTGGCTTCCTGGAAGGCCTCGATCATCTCGCGCATCATCGTCGCCGTAAAAGCATTGAGCTTGTCCGGCCGGTTGAGCGTGAGGGTCATGATGCCGTCGTCGACGCTGGTGAGGATTTCCGTATAGGCCATTGCTGTCTCCCGTTTTCCTGTCTGCATGTTAGCCCAAAGTGTGCCTGACGCACGGTCAGTCGGCGCGCTTTAAGCTTGCCCTGCGTAAGGGGGCCTAGCATATCGTTAGGCCATGGTTGCAATGCTCCAGACCCTGGTCGGCATGATCGTGGTGATCGCGGTGGTCACCTATGCCGCCACGCGCCTCAAGATCCCGCCGGCCATTCCGCTGGTGATGACGGGCGTGGTGCTGGCGCTGATCCCCGGCCTGCCACCGGTGACGCTGGCGCCGGACCTTGTGCTGCTGCTGGTCCTGCCGCCTGTCATCTATTCGGCCGCGGTCGCGATGAGCTGGCGCGAGTTCCGCTTCAGCCTGCGCCCGATCGCGCTGCTGGCTGTGGGCTGCGTGATCTTTACGACGATCGCCGTCGCGGCCGTGTGCCACTACCTGCTCGACATGTCCTGGCCGCTCGGGTTCACGCTAGGCGCGATCGTGTCGCCGCCGGATGCAGTTGCGCCGCTCTCGATCGCGCGCCGCCTCCAGGTGCCGCGCAGGCTGCTCGTGATCCTGGAGGGCGAGGGGCTCGCCAATGATGCGACGGCGCTGGTGCTCTACCGCTTCGCCGTCGCGGCTGTCAGTGCCGGCACATTCTCGCTCGGTCACGCGGCCGGCACATTCGCAGTCATCGTCGTCGGCGAGATCGTGTGGGGCATTGTCGTCGGCTGGCTGATGCTCCGTGTGCGCCGCTGGGTCAACGAGCCGCAAATCGAGATCATGCTGTCGATCGTCACGCCGTTCCTGGCCTACTGGCCGCCGCAGGCGCTGGGCGGGTCGGGCGTGCTGGCGACCGTAGCGTGCGGCCTCTACATCAGCTGGAACGGCCTTCGCCTCATCAGCGCGCCGACGCGCCTGCAAGGCATCTTCTTCTGGGGCTTCGTGATCTATGTCACCGAGGGCATCGTGTTCCTGATCACGGGCCTGCAGGCGCGCGCGCTCATTGGTGGGCTCAACGGACTGACGATCGACGATCTTCTCTACGACGCGGCGCTGGTCTGCGGTGTGGTGATCGCGACGCGCTTCATCTGGATGTACCCGGCGACCTATCTGCCGCGTTGGCTGTTCCCCGCGATCCGCAGGGCCGATCCCTATCCGCCGTGGACGTTTCCCTTCGCGCTCGCCTTCACCGGCGTTCGCGGCATCGTCTCGCTTGCTGCGGCGCTTGCGATCCCGTTCGCCACCGCCGACGGCGCACCGTTCCCCGAGCGCAACCTGATCCTGTTCCTGACCTTCTCGGTGATCATCGTGACGCTGGTCGGCCAAGGCCTTCTTCTGCCAAGTGTCATCCGTGCGCTCGGCCTTGCGCATACCGGCATGCGCGAGCGCACCGAAGACAAGAACGAGGAACTTGAAGCGCGGCGCCTGGCGATCAGCGGCACCATCGATCATCTTGAGAAGCTGATCGCCAAACGCACCCTGCCGGAGGAGATCGCCGGTCCGTTGCGCGATCACCACCGCGGCCGGCTTCGCGATGTTTCCCAGCGCCGCGACGGTGACGCTGCGCACGAGGCGGCGAACGAACTCAACGACGAGATCGAGCTGCTGCTGCTGGAAGCCGAGCGCAACCGCGTCAACGATCTCTACCGCGACGGCAAACTGCACGACCAGGGCCGCCGCCGCATCGAACGCGACCTCGACCTGCGCCAAGCGCGGATCGTGAATTTGAGAGATGAAGATTAGGGGCGGAAGAGTCGCAGGCGAATGTCGAAATCGCTAGCGCTCACTTCCTAAGCACATCGCAGAACCTGTCGTATCAAAACGCGTGGCATTGGAGTTCGCGCGCTTGGTCATATCGCGAGAGAAGGCATATCGCGTCAGGGTGAAGCTCTTTTGCTCCATGCTGACAACGAATGGCTATGCCGTATTGGCCGCCGCGTTGATCCAGCCAGTCCTCACGGCAGGAGCTACCATGGGGCTGTTTCAGTTCGTGGGCTTTGTAGCGGGGCTACTCATTGAAGGCGTGGCGTTGTATGTTGCGCCATACGGAAAAGAGCCATGAGAACGCTGGAGCCTATCGAGGTTGCGGTTCTGATCAGCATTCCCACTTTGCTGGCCGGACTCTATGTTGCGTGGACGATTTGGCGCCGCGAGCATTCGGCTACACCACCCGCTGAATAGCTACGTCTTAGTCCGCTTGACCTTAGCCTGATCCAGTCGTTGCGCGAGGAAGTCGCCTAGCAACTCGACGCGCTTCGGGCGCGGGCCTCCCGGTGGCATGACCCAGTGCACGGCGCCGCCCGGCAGGATTGACCATTCGGGCAGGACGATCTCCAGCTTGCCCGCACGCATCGCCTCGCCCGCGATGAATTCCGGCAACACGCCGAGGCCGAGCCCGGCGACAAGTGCCGGAATCATCGCGTCGCCATTGTTCACGCGCAGCGGACCGGCCGGACGCACCGTCGCGAGCTCGCCCGACTTCTTGCGAAACCGCCAGGTGTCCGGCGTCGCGAAATAGGCGTAGCCGAGGCATGTGTGCTCGGCCAGCTGCAGCGGATGCTTCGGCCGGCCGCGCGCTTTCAGATAGGACGGCGCAGCCAGCAGATGGATCGGCGCATCGCACAGCTTGCGCGTGATCATCGATGAGTCCGGCAGCGCCGCGATGCGGATGGCCGCGTCGAAACCGTCGCCGATGATGTCGACCATCGCATCGCTCAGATGCAGATCGATCTGCACTTCGGGATAGAGCTTCAGGAAGTCCGGGATCAGCGGCGCGACGTTCAGCACGCCGAACGACATTGGCACGGCCAGCCGTATCAACCCGCGCGGGCCGGCCGATTGCGACAGCGCCTCGCTCTCCGCCGCCTCACCTTCGGCCAGGATCGCGGACGCGCGACCGAGCACGGCGCGCCCGGCATCAGTCAGCGCGAGGCGGCGCGAGGTGCGATTGAAAAGGCGGGTTCCGAGCCGCGCTTCGACCCGCGTCACGGCCTTCGAAACCGTCGCTTTCGACAGCTTCAGTTCGGTGGCGGCGGCCGCAAAAGACCGCATTTCCGCGACTTTCGCGAAGATCGCCAGCCCCTCCAGATCAGGGAGAACGGTCATGTCAGTTTCAGAAACAATGTGTTTCGAATGTTTCTATTTCTGATCCTGTCAGCAGTCCATAGCTTAGCTGGCAGAGAGAGGTAATTCCCATGATTGAACGCAGACCCTTCAAATCCCTTGGCGGCGCGGACCATGGCTGGCTCAAGGCCCGCCATCACTTCTCGTTCGCCGACTACTACGACCCGAAGAACATGAGCTGGGGCGCCATCCGCGTCTGGAACGACGACGAGATCGCACCGAACTCGGGCTTCCCGCCGCATCCGCATCGCGACATGGAGATCATAACCTATGTCCGCAAGGGCGCCGTCACGCACAAGGACAGCCTTGGCAATGAAGGCCGCACCGAAGCAGGCGACGTGCAGGTGATGAGCGCAGGCTCGGGCATCCGCCACGCCGAATACAATCTCGAACCCACGACCACGACGCTGTTCCAGATCTGGATCGAGCCGACCAAGACAGGCGGCCAGCCGGCCTGGGGCGCCAAGCCGTTCCCCAAGGGCGACCGGTCCGGCAAGTTCGTGACGCTGGCCAGCGGTTTCGCCAACGACAACGACGCCCTGCCCATCCGCGCCGAAGCGCGCGTGCTGGGTGTGACGCTCAAGGCCGGCGAGAGCGCGGAATACGCCATCGGCAAGACGCGCCACGGCTATCTCGTGCCGGCGACCGGCGCGATCGAAGTCAACGGCGTGCATCTCGATGCGCGCGACGGCGCCGCGATCAGCGACGTCGAAACCATCACCGTCAAGGCGATCGAGGACGCGGAAATCGTCTTCGTCGACGCCGCCTAATTCAACGGATCAAGGAGACTGACATGACCAAGGTTCTTGTTCTTTACTATTCGGCATACGGCCACATCGAGAAGATGGCTGAAGCCGTCGCCGAAGGCGCGCGCGAAGCGGGCGCCCAGGTCGACATCAAGCGCGTGCCTGAACTGGTGCCGGAAGACGTGGCCAAGGCGTCCTACTACAAGATGGATCAGAAGGCCCTGATCGCGAAGATCGAGGATCTCGCCAACTATGATGCCGTGATCGTCGGCACCGGCACACGGTTCGGCCGCATGGCGTCGCAGATGGCGAACTTCCTCGACCAGGCCGGCGGGCTTTGGGCCAAGGGCGCCCTGCATGGCAAGGTCGGCGGCGCGTTCACTTCGTCGGCGACGCAGCACGGCGGACAGGAGACGACACTGTTTTCCATCATCACCAACCTGCTGCATTTCGGCATGGTGGTTGTGGGCCTCGACTATGGTCATGCCGGCCAGATGACGCTGGATGAAGTCACCGGTGGTTCGCCTTATGGCGCGACGACGATTACTGGCGGCAACGGAGCGCGTCAGCCCAGCGAAAATGAACTTGTCGGCGCGCGTTACCAGGGCCGCAAGATTGCCGAGACTGCGAAAAAGCTGCACGGTTAGCAGCGACACACTTCATAAGGGGCGGGAAATGGCGCACGCGAAAGCCGATATCGGACAGACGCAATACGCCACCACCATCGAAGCGGGCGGTCACCGCATCATCGCCGACGAGCCCCCCTCCAACGGCGGCGCCGATGCAGGACCCGCCCCTTATGATCTACTTGTCGCCGCGCTTTCAGCGTGCACCGCAATCACTCTGAAGATGTACGCCAATCACAAGGGCTGGCCGCTCACGGCATGCCATGTCGGGGTGAGCTTCATCCGCACACCGGACAAGGTGGAACGCATCGAGCGTACATTGAAGCTTGAGGGCGATCTGACGGACGAACAGCGCGCGCGTATCGCGGACATCGCGGAGCGCACGCCAGTGACACTGACCCTGAAGAAGGGCCTGGCGATTACGACGACGCTTCTTTAGCGGCCAGCTGTTCGCGCAGCTTCTTGTTCTCTGCCTCCAGCTCGGCGAGATGGATCATCGTCGGCCGCAGCGCCGCGTTGATCTCGCCTTCGGTGAAGCGCGGCGTGATGTGCTGGGGGCAGTTCCAGTCGAACGCTTCCAGGTGAAGCAAGAAAGCGCGCTCCGGCTTCGCCTTGTAGTCACCCAGCGACAGCTTCGCCGCAAGCGCCGGATCGTCCGCCAGCTTGCGCTCCTCGATCCGCGCATAGATCTTCATGCGGCGCTGATTAGGATAATCCATCAGGAACAGCGCCACGCGATCATTCGCCATCGTGTTACCGAGCGAGATGTATTGGCGGTTGCCGCGGAAATCGAGGAAGGCGAGCGTCTTCTCGTCGATCACACGCAGGAAGCCGGGCGCGCCGCCGCGATGCTGGACATAGGGCCAGCCTGTCTCCGAGACCGTCGCCATATAAAAGCTGTCGCGTGCGGCGATGAATTGTGCCTCGGGCTCGCCGATCCTGTCGAATTCGCGGTGTCCCTTGAAGTCGTCGAAATACTGCGCGCTGCCGTTGGCAGCTTCGGCCGCCTTGACGCTGGGTGTGCGCGCGATGTCGAGAAATCCATAGGCCATGGCCGTCCTCCGCTGCGGGAAGTAATCCTTCCATTTTGCGGCAACATATGTCCATTATTGGAGCCATCCTTCCACAAATCGGGAGCCTAAATGGACCGGCTCGATGCCATGGAAATCCTCGTAGCCGCCGTTGAAGCAGGCAGCCTCTCGGCCGCTTCGCGCCGGCTGGAGGTGCCGCTCGCGACGGTCAGCCGCAAGATTTCCGATCTGGAGGCGCACCTGAAGACACGCCTGCTCACCCGCTCGCGCACGCGGCTGACGCCGACGGAAGCCGGTGCGGCCTACCTCGCGTCAGCGCGGCGCATCCTGGAGCAGGTGGGCGAGGCCGAGCGTGCCGCGGCCGGAGAATTCAGCACGCC
>DASZCC010000213.1:0-1794 GCA_035943485.1 Rhizomicrobium sp.
ATTCCACCAAGCGCACCGATCGTCCGGAACGCAATGCCGGTCCTGCCGACAAGGTCGACTGGGCCGACGAACGCACGCGCGATGGCGGCGGCCGCGTGACGCTGGAGATCTTCGAGTGCCTCAAGCCGGTGATCGCGGCGGTGAATGGGCCGGCCGTCGGCATCGGCGCCACGATGCAGCTTGCGATGGACATCCGCATCGCGAGCGAGACGGCGCGTTTTGGCTTCGTGTTCTCCCGCCGCGGCATCGTGCCGGAAGCGGCGTCGAGCTTCTTCCTGCCGCGCATCGTCGGCATCGCGCAGGCGTTGGCCTGGTGTTTCTCCGGCAAGGTGTTCGACGCGCAGGAAGCGCTCGCCGGCCGTCTGGTCTCCGAAGTCGTGCCGCCGGATCGCCTGCTGCCGCGCGCACGCGAGATCGCGCGCGAGATCGCCGACAACACGTCGCCGGTGTCGGTCGCGCTTATCCGTCAGATGATGTGGCGCGGTCTCGGCATGGATCACCCGATGGAGGCGCACAAGGTGGATTCGAAGGGCATCTATGTGCGCGGCGCGTCGGCGGATGTGCGCGAAGGCGTCGTGTCGTTCCTGGAGAAGCGGCCGGCCAAGTTCCCGCAGAAGGTCTCCAGCGATATGCCGTCCTATTTCCCGTGGTGGAAGCCGCGCACCTACAGCTAGGACACAGCTGTCATCCCCAGCGAGCCGCGCATCGCGCGGTAGGGAAGGGGATCCAAGACGGGGCGCTTCACCCTGTCGTGGATTCCCTTCCCCTCGCTAGCGCTCGGCCGGAAATGACAGTGAAGTTCAGTGGCGGCGGTGAAAGAAGGACGCGATCGCGCGGCGCACGAATTGCGGCAGGATCGGCGTCAAAGGGATACGCCGCTCAGCGGGATCACGGTTATAGACCAGGTTGCCTAACATCGCGACGACTCCTGCGCGAAGAGGAACACAACGTACACGGATTATATGACGGATTTGCGCATCCGACAAAGCATCCGCCCATACATTGCAGCATGGGATCATTAACAGCGCGTTAAGCCTGCATCTGGGCGCAATTGTGACAGTCGGCTTCAGGGCAGAGTGCGGCCGTCAGCGCCGACATTGTTCGGATTGGCCGGCGTGTTGAGCCGCGTGTTGCAGGCTGTCGCGCCCTGGCCCCATCCGGCGCGATAGGGCCGGCTGTTTTGGTAAAGATTGTCATCGCGCACCTGGTCGCCGCGATAATTGCTGCCGCGTGCATTGGCGCTGGCGCAGCCATCGTCATAGCCCTGCTGAAAATTCGGATCGTTGCGCATCGCGCGATCGGCCTTGGTCTCAAAGAAGATGCAGCCCGACAGAAGCAGGGGCAGGGCAAGGCAAAGCGCAGCGCGCAGAAATCGCATCGGAGTTCCACTACTAAGGGACTGTTTAGCTTACCACCATGGCCGGAAAACTAAGGCATTAATTCAACGGCATTTAATGGCGAATTCCCTAGCTTGGCGGCCTCTGGGAGAAGGGTTCGTGGCAAGGGTCGAGCTAAACAGCCTGAAGGTGCTTGTCGTCAGCGCAGACGCGTTCGGCGTGAACGTCCTGCGCGTTGCGCTGCACCTTGCTGACATCCGCGACATCACCGTGGTGCGTGACGGTGACAGCGCTTTGAAACTGCTGCGTTCGGAAGACTATGCCGCGCTGTTCTGCGATGGCGATCAGCCTGATGTAGGTGACATGCCCTTCACGGTGGCCGTCCGCCGCAGTGAGGGCGTGCACAATCCGTCGCTGCCGATATTCCTCGTGTCCGCTGCGCCGCGCCAGCGCCTGG
>DASZCC010000214.1:0-3659 GCA_035943485.1 Rhizomicrobium sp.
CAGCGGATGGACGAACTCGCGATAATTGTGCGTGCGCGTCTCGGGCTTTTCATAGCCGCGATCCTGGCGCTCGATCTCAAGGAAGCCGGTGGGTTTGGCCATGACTATTCCGCCGCCACGCGCGCGGCTTCCTTTTCGCGCTTCTGATCGTTGAGGGCCTTGGCGTAATCCGTCGGCATGACTTTGTAGAAACGGGTAAGAGCGGAGTCCCAGTTGTCCAAGATCTCTTTGGCGCGCGCACTGCCGGTATAGAGCAGATGGCGCTCGACGAGGATGCGCAGACGTTCCGCATCGAAGGCGAGAGGATCGCCCATGCCGGAATCGGAAACATTGATCGAGCGCTGGCGCGGCGCATCGGCGTCGTTGCCGCCGGACGCGGGCGCAAGACGCTCCAGCTTCACCATCGACGTGTTGCAGCGGTCCTCGAACTTGCCTTCGACGTCGTAGACATAGGCGATGCCGCCTGACATGCCGGCCGCGAAATTGCGACCCGTCTTGCCGAGCACGGCGACGACGCCGCCGGTCATGTATTCGCAGCCGTGATCGCCGGTGCCTTCGACGACCGCGACGGCGCCGGAATTGCGCACGGCAAAGCGCTCGCCCGCCACGCCTTCGAAATAGGCTTCGCCTGCGATGGCGCCATAGAGAACAGTATTGCCGACGATGATGTTCTCGGTCGGCTCGCGATGTGTCGGCTTGGGCAGGCGCACGACGACGCGGCCGCCGGACAGGCCCTTGCCGACATAGTCGTTGGCATCGCCGGTCAGTTCGAGACTGACGCCGCGCGACAGGAAGGCGCCGAGGCTCTGGCCCGCGGTGCCTTCAAGGCGCATCACGATGGTGTCTTCCGGCAGACCCGTGTGACCGTGACGGCGCGCGACTTCGCCCGAGAGCATGGCGCCGACGGTGCGATCGAGATTGCGCACCTTGCGTTCGATTCGGACCGGCTGGCCGCTTTCGATCGCGGGCTTCGCGGCCTTGATCAGATCGTGATCGAGCGCGGTATGGAGATTGTGGTTCTGCCGCTCGCAATTGTGGATCGCGACGCCGGGCTTTGGCTTCGGCTGATAAAGAATGCGCGTGAGGTCGACGCCCTTGGCCTTCCAATGCGCGATCGCCTTGACCATGTCGAGCTTGTCGACGCGGCCGGTCATCTCGCTCAGCGTCCGGAAGCCGAGCACGGCCATGATCTCGCGCAGCTCTTCGGCCACGAAGAAGAAGTAGTTGATCACATGCTCAGGCTGGCCGGTGAAGCGCGCACGCAAGACCGGGTCCTGCGTCGCGACGCCGACCGGACAGGTGTTGAGATGACACTTGCGCATCATGATGCAGCCGGCGGCGATCAGCGGCGCGGTGGCGAATCCGAACTCGTCGGCGCCGAGCAGCGCGGCGACGGCGACATCGCGGCCGGTGCGCAGGCCGCCATCGGCCTGCACCGCGACGCGACCACGAAGGCCGTTC
This sequence comes from Rhizomicrobium sp., assembly GCA_035943485.1. GTDB lineage: Bacteria > Pseudomonadota > Alphaproteobacteria > Micropepsales > Micropepsaceae > Rhizomicrobium. The sequence goes on from DASZCC010000214.1 coordinate 1,462, forward strand.
AGCACCAGCGTCTGCTGTGTCTCGGCGAGGCCGATTTCCCACGGCGAACCGGCATGGGTGAGTGATGTCAGCGGCGAGGCGCCGGTGCCGCCTTCGTAGCCCGAGATCGTGATGTGATCGGCGCGGCATTTGGCGACGCCGGCAGCAACCGTGCCGACGCCGACTTCCGACACCAGCTTGACCGAGATGCGTGCTTTCTCGTTGACCATCTTCAGGTCGCGGATGAGCTGGGCGAGGTCCTCGATCGAATAGATGTCGTGATGCGGCGGCGGCGAGATCAGTCCCACACCGGCGGTGGCGTGGCGCACGCGCGCGATGTTCTTGTCGACCTTGTGGCCGGGAAGCTGTCCGCCTTCGCCGGGCTTGGCGCCTTGCGCCATCTTTATCTGGATGTCGTCGGCGTTGACGAGATATTCCGTCGTCACGCCGAAGCGGCCCGACGCCACCTGCTTGATGCGCGACCGCATCGAGTCGCCGTTCGGCAGCGGCACGAAGCGGTCCGCTTCCTCGCCGCCCTCGCCGGTGTTGGAGCGGCCGCCAATGCGGTTCATCGCGATGGCCAGCGTGGTGTGCGCCTCGCGGCTGATCGAGCCGAAGCTCATCGCGCCGGTGGAGAAGCGCTTGACGATCTCGGCCGCCGGTTCGACCTCGGACAGCGGAATGGATTTGTCGGCCGCCTTGAATTCAAGCAGCCCGCGGATGGTCAGCAGGCGTTCGCTCTGCTCATTGATGGACTGCGCAAAGACGCGATAGTCGTCCGGCAGGTTGCCGCGCACCGCATGCTGCAGCTTGGAAACTGACTCCGGCGTCCAGGCGTGATCTTCGCCACGGATGCGGAACGCATAGTCGCCGCCGACATCGAGCATGTTGCGGTAGATCGGATTGTCGCCATAGGCGTCGCGATGACGGCGCACGCACTCCTCGGCGATCTCCTTGATGCCAATGCCCTCGATCATCGTCGCGGTGCCGGTGAAGTACTTGTCGACGAAGGTCGTCGATAGGCCGACCGCATCGAATATCTGCGCGCCGCAATAGGACTGGTAGGTCGAGATGCCCATCTTGGACATCACCTTCAGCAGACCCTTTCCGATCGCCTTGATGTAGTTCTTCTGCACCTCATAAGGCTTGAGCGCGAGGCCAAGCTGCGTGCGCACCTGCTCCAGCGTTTCGAAGGCGAGATAAGGATTGATCGCCTCGGCGCCATAACCGGCGAGCGCACAGAAGTGGTGCACCTCGCGCGCCTCACCCGTCTCGATCACAAGACCGGTCTGCATGCGCAGGCCGAGCTTGACGAGATGGTGATGCACCGCCGCCGTCGCGAGCAGCGCCGGCATGGCAATGCGATCCGACGACACCGCACGATCCGAAAGGATCAGGATGTTGGAATCCAGCAGTACCGCGTTGATCGCTTCGTTGCAGATGCGTTCGACAGCGCGTTCCAGACCGGCGGCGCCTTCGCTGGCGTCCCAGGTCATGTCGATCGTCATGGTGCGAAAGGCGCCGTCTAGCAGCGTCTCGACGCTGCGGACCTTTTCAAGATCGGCGTTGGTCAGCACCGGTTGCGAAACTTCCAATCGCTTATGCGTGCCCGCCTGACGGCCATAGAGATTGGGGCGCGGACCGATCATCGAGACCAGGCTCATCACCAGTTCCTCGCGGATCGGATCGATCGGCGGATTGGTGACCTGCGCGAAGTTCTGCTTGAAATAGTTATAGAGCAGCTTCGGTTTCTTCGAGAGCACGGCCAGCGGCGTGTCGGTGCCCATCGAGCCGATCGGATCGTCGCCCGCCTGCCCCATCGGCTCGAGGAAGAACTGAATGTCTTCCTGCGTGTAGCCAAACGCCTGCTGGCGATCGAGCAAGGCCGACGGATCGTTGACCGGTGCGGACTGTTCCTCCGGAAGATCGGCGAGTTCCTCAAGCTTGAACTGTGTCTTGCGCAGCCAGTCGTCATACGGCTTCGCATCCGACAGCGTGCGCTTGATCTCCTCGTCCTCGATGATGCGGCCTTCCTCGAGATCGATCAGCAGCATCTTGCCGGGCTGGAGACGCCACTTGCGCAGGATCTTGTCGTCCGGCACCGGCAGCACACCGGCTTCCGACGCCATGATGACGAGATCGTCGTCGGTGACGATGAAGCGCGCCGGGCGCAGGCCGTTGCGATCCAGCGTCGCGCCGATCTGGCGGCCGTCGGTGAA
>DASZCC010000215.1:0-4917 GCA_035943485.1 Rhizomicrobium sp.
CCTTGCGGCCCGCGACGACGCGCAGTCAGTCGCAGCGCGCGGCGCCTCGGCATGGGCGCGGCGACAACCGGATCTCGAGCGCCCGCGCCCGCTTCTCCATGCGGCGCAGGAAACCGCGCTCCTCCAGCGCCGTGATCAGGCGGTGGATGCCGGACTTGGATTTCAAATCCAGCGCATCCTTCATCTCGTCGAAGGACGGCGGCACGCCGGACTCCCGGATGCGTTCGTGGATGAACATCAGGAGTTCGTATTGTTTGCGGGTCAGCATGAGTTCCATGTCCTTCGCAAAGTGGCCGCCGCCAAATCAGGGCGAACAAAGCCGCAACATGGAGAATCGTTCTACTTTAGTTCTTTCAGAGCGTCAACGCGCAAGATGTTGAGTCGGCAAGGTTCCCGGAACGCTTCAGAGCGCTTGCCCGTTTTCTGACCGGGAGAAGCTCACATGGAGAGATGACCATGAACCGACTTAGAAAAATCCTCACGACTGGTGCGATCGCGTCAATGATTGGCGTGGGTGCCCTGGCTGCGACCACAACGGAAGCAGGCGCGTACACAGCGTGCAATCGCTACGGCGAGTGCTGGCACACCGGACAGCGCTACGGGTATCCGGGCGCAATCGGCGTTCGCTTCTATGGCGATGACTGGCGTTGGCGCGATCACGGTTATCGCTGGCGCGGCGACAACTGGCGCGGTGATCGCTATTGGCACCACCGCGGACGCGGATACTGGAGAAACGGTATCTGGATCCGTTTCTAGGAAGTGATGCAGAAAAGAGCGGGCCTCGTGCCCGCTCTTTTTGTAATCGGAACGACGCGGCGCAATAATCGTTTTCTCAAACGGAGAGGCCAAGGAGGTTGCAGATGAACTCGATGAAAAAACGGATCGCTCAGGCAGGCCTCGCACTCGCTGTTGTGACAAGCACGGCTGTCGCAACTGCAACGCCAGCGTCGGCGTATGTGGTCTGTAACCGGTGGGGCCACTGCTGGCATCGTTACGGCGGCTACTACGGCTATTACGGCAATCCGTATTATGGAGATCCATACTACGGCTACGGTTATGGCCCCGCCTATTATGGCCCTGGCATCGCTCTGGGCTTCAACTTTGGTGGTGGTGGATGGGGCCACGGTGGATGGCACCATGGCGGCGGCTGGCACGGCGGTGGTGGATGGCACGGCGGTGGTGGATGGCACGGCGGTGGCAGCCACGGACATCACTAAATTTGAAGAGCGGGCCTCGTGCCCGCTCTTTTTTATTCGAGAAGAAGAATTGGCACGCGCTCTCCTGCATTCGCACGCGGGGCGTGCGGTGCGCGGACGATGAGCGCGTCGGCACGCGCCAGAACGGACAACATCGACGAGTCCTGCACAGTGAAGGCTTCGACAACGCGTTCGCCATCGACAGTTCGCAGCCGCGCGCGCAGATAATCCTGCCGGGTGTCATTTTCCTTCAGATCGGTCGCAAGGCGCGCTGTCAGGTGTTCTGCCTCCACAGCGATACCCAGCATCGCCGCAATAGCCGGCTTCAGAAACAGAAGCGCGCAGACCAGCGTCGAAACCGGATTACCGGGCAAGCCGAGCAGGGGCGTTGTCCCAAGTCGCCCGAAGATGAGCGGCTTGCCGGGGCGCATCGCGATCTTCCAGAAGTCCAGTGCGAAACCTTTGGGCCCCAGCGCCTTCTGAACGAGATCGTGATCGCCGACAGAGGCGCCACCGAGCGTGACTATGAGATCCGCGCCCGCAGCTCTTTCAGCGATGCTTGCGACAGCGTCCGCAGTATCAGGCACAATACCGAGATCGACCGCCGTTCCGCCCCAACTCTCGATCATCGCCGCCAGGCCATAGCCGGACGATGCTACGATTCCACCGGGCTTGCGCGGCGCGCCCGGCAGCGAGAGTTCGTCGCCCGTGGCGGCAAAAGCGATTCGTGGCTCTCTCTGGACCGCTACTTCCGACAGGTCGGCGGCCGCGAGCAGCGAGACGTCGCGCGACGAAAGTCTTTTGCCTTTGGCGATCAGCACGGCATCGGGGGCAAAATCCAACCCCGCAGGCCGGATGTGACGGCCCGCAACAGCGGCTATGTTCAGCGTGACCTTAGTGCCAGCGGCAGTCGCGTCTTCCTGAATCACGATCGCATCGGCGCCGTCCGGTATGACGCCGCCAGTGAATATGCGCACGGCCTGTCCCGCACCAACTTTGCCGCCAAACGGATGTCCCGCTGGTGCACTCCCGATTACCGTAAGTTCGCTCCCGGCCTGTCGCGCGTCCGCCGACCGCAAGGCGTAGCCATCCATGGACGAGACGGCGAAAGGCGGCTGACTCAATTTTGCTTTTGCGTCTTCCGCGAGGACGCGGCCGGTGGCGTGCCCGATGGCGATGCGTTCGGTTGCGAGTGGTTTGAGGGCGGCGATGATCCGCGCAGTCGCTTCCTCAACTGAAATCACCGGAACATGTCCTCGACGCGGGACTTCGCGACGCGCGCCAGCTTGTCCGCGACTTCGCTGGGCATGCTGCGCGCGCGTCCCGTGAGAAACGAATAGATGTGCTGGACGGGCACGCCGGCATCCTTGGCCCATTGCGTGGCGCGCAATCGATTGGACGTCATGAAGGCGCGGAAGGCATCACGCTGTGATCCAGCGTTTGCGGTGGATAGCGGTGGCGCGGCGACCTCGCCCATCAGGGTCACGGGCTTGACCCGGCCATGCATTCCCGCCGAGCGATAGGCCGGCTTGGTCTCCTTCGCTGGCGGCGCGACGAAGTCGCCGCTCTTGCCACCCGATTTGGAGACAAGACGAACACCACCGATGACCGCTGCCTTATCGACGGCCTTGATCATGTCGTAGATCGTGAGCGCTGCGATGCTGGCCGCTGTCAGCGCCTCCATCTCGACGCCGGTCTGGCCCGTCGTCTTGCACGTCGCGAGGATCCGGATCGCCTTGCTCTCCGCATTCGGTTCGAAGTCGACCGCGATCTTGGACAGCGCAAGCGGATGGCACAGCGGGATCAGGTCGCTGGTCTTCTTGGCAGCCATGATGCCGGCGACACGCGCGACGGCCAGCACGTCGCCCTTCTTCGCGGTGCCCGTGGTGATCGCGTCAAACGCCTCGGAAGAAATCGTGATGGTCGCTTCGGCGACGGCTTCGCGGTCGGTCTCGGCTTTTGCCGACACATCGACCATTTGCGCCGCGCCGTTTTCGTCCAGATGCGTGAGCTTGTTCATGCCCCGAGTTTAGCGCCCAGCAGGCTCGCTGTCGCCGCCGCGACATCGGCCTGGCGCATCAGGCTTTCCCCTATGAGGAATGTGGTCACGCCCGCATCGGCGAGCGTCTTCAGGTCGTCCGGCGTTCCCAGGCCGCTTTCCGCAACGACCAGGACATCTTCGGGGATCTTGGAAGCGAGTCGCGTCGTCACGCCAAGATCAGTCTTGAATGTGTGCAGGTCGCGGTTGTTGATCCCGATCATATCGGCGCCGAGACCAAGTGCCCGCTCGAGCTCGATCTCGTCGTGCACTTCGACCAGCACGTCCATGCCGTGATAATCGTGCGCGGCGGAATAAAGATCGCGACTTTGTTCGTCCGTTGTCATCGCAAGGATGATGAGGATGCAATCAGCGCCCCAGGATCGCGCCTGCGCAACCTGATAGGTGTCGATCATGAAGTCCTTGCGCAGGACGGGAATAAGCGTCGCCTCGCGCGCCTGAGTCAGGAATTCCGGCGCGCCCTGGAAGGATGGTCCATCCGTGAGCACGGAGAGACACGTCGCGCCGCCGCGCTCATAGGCGCGGGCGAGGGCAGGCGGATCGAAATCGGCACGGATCAGCCCCTTGGACGGGCTCGCCTTCTTGATCTCCGCGATGAGGCCATAGCGTTCGTCGTTGCGCGCGAATTCGAGCGCGGCGCGAAAGCCGCGCGGCGGCGACGCCATGAATGCGAGACGGTCGAGCTCTTTCTCCGGCAAGCGCGCCTTCGCGGCCGCGACTTCCTCAAGCTTATAGGCCGCAATGTCGTCGAGGATCGTCATGCTGCTGCCTTCGAAATGGCGACGAGCTTCTCCAGCGTCGCCTGTGCTTTGCCTGTGTCGATCGCCGCGCCTGCAAGACGCGCACCCTCGCGCAAATCATGTGCCTTGCCGCCGACGATCAGCGCGGCCGCGGAATTGATGAGGACGATATCGCGATACGCGCCGGTCTCGCCCTTGAACAGGCGAGACAACGCAGCCGCGTTGTGCGTGCAATCACCACCCTTGAGGTCATCTAGCGGCCAGCTCTTCAGGCCAGCGTCATCCGCCGTGATCTCGCGCGTTGAGACTGCGCCATTTTCAAGAACCGCGACGTGGGTCGCACCCGAGACAGTGATTTCATCAAGCCCATCGCCATTCACCACCCAGGCGTTTACCGCGCCGAGCTGTTTGAGCGCTTCAGCGATTGGCACGACCCATTCCTTCGCATACACGCCGACAAGCTGGCGGCGCACGCGGGCAGGGTTTGAGAGTGGTCCGATCAGATTGAAGACTGTGCGAAAGCCCAGCTCCTTGCGGACAGGCGCGGCGAAGCGCAACGCCGGATGGTAAGCCTGTGCGAAGAGGAAACAGAGGCCGGCTTCCGCCAGACAGCGCGACGCGCCAGCCGGCGAGAGATCGATCTTCACGCCGAGCGCTTCGAGACAATCGGCAGTACCACTCTTTGACGACATGTTGCGGTTGCCGTGCTTCGCGACCGGCACGCCACACGCCGCCACGACGAACGCGCAGGCCGTCGAGATGTTCAGCGTCCCGATGCCGTCACCGCCTGTACCGCACAGGTCGATCGCATAAGGGTTGGTCTCGATCGTCTTCATGGCGCCGCGCATGGCGCGTACGGCGCCAACGATCTCGTCGATCGTTGGCTTGCGGGTTTCGAGTGCCGTCGCAAAAGCGGCTATGC
>DASZCC010000216.1:0-5414 GCA_035943485.1 Rhizomicrobium sp.
GCTGGCGGGATCGGTGCGCGACGCCGGCCTGCGCGCGAAGCTGGAGGACGCGGCACGTTCTAAGGATGCATCGCTGCGGATATCGGCGTTGAACGAGGCGAACTACGCGCTGCGGCGCCTGCTGACCGAACTGCAGATCGACGCCGAGGAGCGCCGCGATCATGCGGCGCAGACTCGTATCTGGACCGTGCTTCGCAAGCTGGCGGACGGCCGGCTGGTGCCGCTGGGGTAACGAGAGATCAGGCCGTCCGAAGCTTGCGCGGAATCCAATGGCGCCGGCGATACAGCGCGCCCGCGCCGGCTATTCCGATGAGCATTTCAATCCATGTCGCCGGTTCGGGCACGCCTTCGATCACGCCGAACAGACCGTTGCTCTCGCCATTGGGGCCGGCGCTGAAATAGATCGCTTTGCTCGATCCGGCGGAACCATCATTGCCAGGTGTCAGAGCCCAAAGGCCATCGATCACAAGCGTCTGGCCGGTTCTGTCGGTCAGGAGCCCGTCCGAGGTGTTTGTCGCAAGATCGATCGCCTCGATCGTGCCATTTCCGAAATTCCCCACGAGCAGATCGCCCGCGAGATCGCCGAATGAAGCGGGCGCCAGCGCGAGTCCCCATGGCGCATCCAGCGCGCCGCCGCTTGCAATACGGGCTATGAAGTTGCCATTCGTGTCGAACTCGTCGACGTAACCGTCGCCAAGGGCGTCAACTTCATCCTTGCCGGAGCCTTTCAGCGCGTAAGTGACAAACAGCCTGCCGCCGAGGTTGTGAATGTTGAACGGCGCATAGCCCGATGGAAGCGAACCGTCCGTAAAATGCCCAGTGAGGTCGGGCTCGCCGGAGTGGCCCTTCAAGACATCGACCGATCCTGTCCCAAAGTTCGCCGCCAAGAGATAATCGTTACCAGCGACACTGGCCAACGTCGTTCCCTTGTAGACATTCGCGGCCAAACCGCTCTGCAACGTCTCCGCCGTAGTTCCGAGTGCGCCGCGCCACCCGGAAATCGTGCCGTCCTCGCTCGTGAACAGAAACGCGTCGCCATTGAAGCTTGCGGCGTTGCCGTTGAACGCCTGCCCGGTGACGCTTCCATCGCCGGGAATCGTGACCACCAGCGGTATGATCGATGTCGTGTTGGTGGATGGGTCGACCTTATACAGCGTCGACAGGCCAGTGCCGTTGTCCGAAACCCAGAACGGACCGCTGGGCGAGAACGAGATGCCCCATGCATTCACAAGATTGGGATCGGCAATCTGCGCTGCGTTTGCCGGCTGGCTGTTGGTGACCAGATTGGCGACGTTGAATCCCGATGCATGCGCAGCTGAAACTGCCAGCAATGGCAGCAGCGCTGGAACGGCGATGAGAGTGTTGCGAATCCTGGACGATGAGCGTGCGCGCATATGCATCGAAGTGCTCCCCGTTAAGTCCACCTTCGCGATGGAAAGCCTGGGAGTTTGCGCTGTCAACACAATGTTTTATGTCTTTGCTACTTCAACCGGTTAGGTCGAATTGCGACAGGTGCTGATGCCGCCTCATGGAACTCGGCGTCCCTACGCTCGCGGATGCGCCTTGGTGTAGGTCTCCATCAGCTTGCGGGTGTCGATCTCGGTATAGGTCTGCGTTGTCGACAGCGAAGCGTGACCCAGCAGCTCCTGCACTGCGCGCAGATCGCCGCCATTGGCGAGCAGGTGTGTCGCGAACGAATGGCGCATCGCGTGTGGTGTCGCGCGCTCGGTCAGACCAAGCGCGCCGCGCAGGCGCTGCATCAGCAGTTGCGCCTCGCGCGCGCTCATCGGCTTGTTGCGACGGGAGACAAAAAGCGGAGCGTCTTTCGTCCCGGCGAACGGGATCTCTTTCTCATACGCCGCGATCGCGTCGCGCACTTGCGGCAGCATCGGCACGACGCGTTCCTTGCGGCCCTTGCCCAGGATCGTCAGCACCGCACCAAGTGGCACATCACCCCGCCGCAGGCTCAGCGCCTCGCTGATACGAAGCCCGGCGCCGTAGAGCAGCGTCAGCAGCGCTGCATCGCGCGCCGCGATCCAAGCAACATCGTTCTCGCCTGCGACTTCGATCGCGCGCGCGGCATCGACCTCGCTCAGCGGACGCGGCAGGCCGCGTCGGATGCGCGGCGTGCGCGTGTTGCGCGCGGCGGCGTTCTCCAGAATGTTCTCGCGCGCCAGATAGCGGAAGAAGCTGCGCACCGCGGCCATTGCACGCTGGACGCCCTTGGCGCCAAGCCCCTCGCTGCGCCGGACGGTGATGAAGGCGCGGATGTCGGCGGCCACCAGCTTCGCCAGCGACTTTTCGTTGACGCCGCCACCGATATGTCCGTGCAGGAATTCGAGGAAGCGCGCCGCGTCATCGCCATAGGCGCGCAGCGTGTGGCGGCTTGCCCGGCGCTCATGCGCCAGCGAGGCCAGCCAGTCGTGCTTCAGTTCCTCGGCAGATCGAGCCATGACCGGATCGCGCGCTCCAGCGCCAAAGAGGCATAGCGCAGATCGGCAGTGATGGATTCGCCCTCGAACGCGCCTTCGGCATGCGCGCCAAGCACGAACAGCGCCGGCGGTGTCTCGCGTCCGATCTTCATGCGGAAGACGGCGAGGCTTTTGCAATCACTGCCGCCGGGACCGAGCAGAAGTCGCCCACCGCCGGACAGAATCGCGCCCATGCCGTCATGGCCGAGCACCATGTCGACCGTGCCGCTTTGAATGAGACGCACACCATCGGTGCGCGTGGACGCCGCGCCATCATCGCTCTCGACACAGATCGCGGAACGATCGGCGCCAAACGATGGTGCGGCCGCCTGCATCACCGCGATGGCTTCGGCGAAGCTGCGGGCGTCCAGAAGATCGAGCACAAAACGGCGAACGCCCTCACCGAGACGCGCGGATGCGTTCTGGCTGGCTTTCAAGCCGTCGCGTTCGGCTTTGAGCGCAACGTTCTCCGCCGTCAGCCTGTCGATCACAAAGCGCTGGAAGTCACGCGCATCACTGAGATCGGCGCGATCGGGAACGAGCAGTGCGAGAAGTTCGCCATCACCGGCCAGCCGCTTCCGGTTGAGCCGCACATAAGCCTTGATGGCGTCGGCCGCTGCTTCGGCCGTATCTACCGATTTGGCCCGTTCGCTCATTCTTCCCGGATTCTGACGCCGGCCTTCTTGGCATCCGCGAGGAACGCCGCGAGACCCTTGTCCGTCAGGGGATGATTGAGGCTGGCCTTGAAGATATCCGGTGGGATCGTCGCCACATCGGCACCCGCGAGCGCCGCGTTGCGGATATGCGGAATGCCGCGGATCGAGGCCGCAAGAATCTCGGTCTTGTAGTTGTAGTTGTCGTAGATGGTGCGGATTTCGTGGATCAGCTCCATGCCGTCCTGGCCCGCATCGTCAAGACGACCAATAAAGGGAGAGATAAACGTCGCACCCGCTTTCGCCGCCATCATCGCCTGCACCGGCGAGAAGCAAAGCGTGACGTTGACCATCAGCCCGTCATTGGATAGCTCGCGGCAGGCTTTGAGACCGTCCCAGGTTAGCGGAACCTTTATCGCGATGTTCTTGGCGATCTTCGAGAAGCGCTTGGCCTGGGTGAGCATGCCGGCAAGATCGGTGGCCAGCACCTCGGCGCTGACGGGGCCCGATACGGACTGGCAGATCTCGGTCAGGGTCTCCACGTAGTCCGCACCCGTCTTGGCCGCGAGCGAGGGATTGGTGGTGACGCCGTCAATCAGGCCGGTTTGGGCCAGTTGGGCGATTTCCTTGGGGTCGGCGCTGTCGATGAAGATTTTCATGGGACCTAATATGGCGTTGACCGGCCAGAATCACCATAGGAACTGTACCGCATGAAGCCTGCGGCGTTGAGACCGGAATTGTTGCTGGAGTCTGTGGCGACCGCCGGTGTCCTGCTGCCTTTGCCGCTGTCCGGCGCGTATGACTACAAGCTTCCTCGGGGTGTTAACGCGACGCGCGGACTTCTGGTTTCGGCGCCTTTGGGGCCGCGCGACGTGCTTGGCGTGGTCTGGGGCGAGGCCGAAGGCGCGGTCGGCGGCAATCGCCTGCGCGAGGCGGTGCCGCTTGATGGCACGCCTTCGCTGCCGCAAAAACTCTGCGATTTTGTCGACTGGGTGTCGCAATACACACTTTCGCCGGCAGGCATGATCCTCGCCATGGTGCTGCGCAGCGGACGCGCCTTCGAGCCGCAGGCAATGCGCACGGCCTATGTCCTTGGCAGCGAGATGCCGAAGCGCATGACGCCGGCACGTCAGCGCGTGCTCGATATCGGGCGCGATGGTCTCGCGCGCAGCGTGCCGGGACTTGCCGAGGATGCCGGCGTGTCAACGGCCGTGGTGCGCGGGATGATCGATGCCAGTGCGCTGATCGCGACCGAGCTGCCGGAGTTTCCGCCCTTCCCTGTGCCCGATCCGGATTACGCCGTGCCGGTGCTGAATGCCGAACAGCGCGCGGCGGCGGATTCTATCAGCGAAGGCATTGCGCAGGGCCGCTTCGCTGCGAGTCTGCTTGATGGCGTGACGGGATCGGGCAAGACCGAGACTTATTTCGAAGCGATCGCGCAGACACTGCGTGCCGGCAAGCAGGCGCTGATCCTGTTGCCAGAGATCGCGCTGACCGTTCAGTTCCTTGAGCGCTTCGCCGAACGCTTCGGCTGCCGGCCGGCGGAATGGCATTCCGATCTCTCGCAGAAGGAGCGCACGCGCGCCTATCGCGCCGTGATGAACGGCGAAGCGCGGGTAATCGTGGGTGCGCGCTCGTCGCTTTTTCTGCCGTTCAAAGAACTCGGCCTCATCATCGTCGATGAAGAGCATGAGCAGGCTTACAAGCAGGAAGACGGCGCGATCTATCACGCACGCGACATGGCGGTGGTGCGGGCGCGCAGCGAGGACTGTCCCATCGTGCTGGCCAGCGCGACGCCGTCGATGGAAAGCTGGGTGAATGCGGCGACGGGGCGTTATGCGCATTTGCGCCTGCCGCGCCGGCATGGCGCCGCGGTAATGCCGCAGACGAAGCTGATCGACCTGCGCCATGAGAAGTCCGATGCAGGTACATGGCTCTCGCAGCCGCTGCGCGAGGCTCTCGCCGCGACGCTGGAAGCCGGCGAACAGGCGATGCTGTTCCTCAATCGGCGAGGCTATGCACCGCTCACGCTGTGCCAATCCTGCGGGCACAAGATGACCTGCCGCGACTGCTCGTCCTGGCTGGTGGAGCATCGCTATCGCAAGCGGCTGATGTGCCACCAATGCGGGTTCGAGACGCATATCCCGCCCGCTTGTCCGGAATGCGCCGCGCAGGGCAGTCTCATCGCGTGCGGGCCTGGTGTAGAGCGCGTCGCGGAAGAGTTCGTCAGCCTGTTCCCACAGGCGCGCGTCGCCATCGCATCGTCGGACATCCTGCATGGCCCGAAGGA
>DASZCC010000217.1:0-2861 GCA_035943485.1 Rhizomicrobium sp.
GCCCTTACCGGTCCGGATTGCTAAACCCCGCGGCCTACCTGATTTTCCTGACTTTGTGCGGTCGTGGCGGAACGGTAGACGCGCTAGCTTGAGGTGCTAGTGGGGCAACCCGTGGAAGTTCGAATCTTCTCGACCGCACCAGTCCTGAAATCCCCTGCTACCATCCCCACATGGCGAGACTGATCGCATTCGCGGGACTTCCCGCGTCCGGCAAGTCGACGATTGCACGCGAGCTCGCGCGCCGAACTGGTGCCGTCTGGCTGCGCATCGACTCGATGGATCAGGCGATCTGGGCGTCAGGCACCGCGCCGGAGGATCTGCGCGACTGGACCTACCGCGCCGGGCAGGCTGTCGCCGAAGACAATCTCCGTCTCGGTCGCGATGTGATCGCCGATTGCGTCAACGACTGGACGGAGGCACGCGATGGCTGGCAACTGGCCGCCACGCGCGCGCGTGCGGACGTCCTGTGGGTGGAGATCGTTTGCGGTGACCCTGTCGAACATCAGCGGCGTGTAGAGACCCGAAGGGTCGATGTGCCCGGCCTTAAGTTGCCGAACTGGCAGGCCGTGATCGCTCGCGACTATCACTCCTGGGATCGAGAACATCTAACGCTGAATACCGCGCAGCTTGGCGTTGACGATTGCATCGAGGCGATAGTCGCCGCGCGTGGCCAGTGATGACTTCAGTTCGTTACATTCATCTGAGGCCGGGAAGCTCGGTCCCCCAGCTTGATGACGCAAAACCGTTCAAAACGATTTTGGTCGTCGAGGACGACGTATCGGCGGACTGGCGGGACGCTATCGCTGACTGGTTGGTTACAACTAAATGCCGTTATTTGATGGCTTGGGGCGTCGAGTGTGAGGCGTGGCACGACTGCGTCGATTGGGCAAATTTGGAAGCTTTCGATTTCGCAGAAATGCCCGATGGCGATTTCATTATGACGACGTGGCACACCAAAGATCAGCTACGCGATGTGTTCTTGTTCTCTGAACACTGGGCCATGCATCCAACGCTTGAACTCGACACAACATACATTTTGCATATCGCAGAGAACGAGCGGTCAGCTGGCCTCCTGAAAGACTTCGGCGACGCGCTAGGGAGATAGAAATGTGGTCCGGGTGATACACGAACCTTCCCAAACCCGCTTTTCGTCAACCTTCGCGCACAGGGATTGCCTATTTTCCCCCAACTTCGCTGCCTTCTTTCGCGCGAACCGCGCTAGATTGTTCCTGCCACTTTCACCTGCCGGATCATGACCAACGACTATCGCAGCCTCGATCACAATCTCGGCGAGACGGCCGATATGCTGCGCGACACGGTGCGCGCCTTCTCGGATGCGAAGATCGCGCCCATCGCGGCGCAGATCGATCGCGATAACCTGTTCCCCCGCCACCTGTGGCCGGAGATGGGCGCGCTGGGTCTGCATGGCATCACGGTGGAGGAGGAGTTCGGCGGTTCGGGGCTTGGCTATCTCGAACACGTCGTCGCGATGGAGGAGATCAGCCGTGGCTCGGCTGCGGTCGGCCTGTCTTATGGCGCGCATTCCAACCTGTGCGTGAACCAGATCCGCCGCAACGGCTCGCCGGCGCAGAAGCGGCGCTATCTGCCCAAGCTGATCTCCGGCGAGCATGTCGGCGCGCTGGCGATGAGCGAGACCGGCTCGGGCTCCGACGTCGTGTCGATGAAGCTGGCGGCGCACAAGAAGGGTGACCGCTATGTCCTGAACGGGACCAAGATGTGGATCACCAACGGTCCGCATGCCGACACGCTGGTGATCTATGCCCGTACCGACAAGGACGCGGGCCCGCGCGGCATCACCGCCTTCCTGGTGGAGAAGACGTTCAAGGGCTTCAGCACGGCGCAGAAGCTGGACAAGCTCGGCATGCGCGGCAGCGACACCGCCGAACTCGTGTTCGAGGATTGCGAGGTGCCGGAAGAAAACGTCATGGGCGGCGTAGGCAAGGGCGTGAACGTGCTGATGAGCGGGCTGGACTATGAGCGCGCCGTGCTGTCCGCCGGGTCGGTCGGCATCATGCAGGCCTGCATGGACGCCGTGGTGCCGTACGTCCATGAGCGCAAGCAATTCGGCGAGGCGATCGGCGAGTTCCAGATCATGCAGGCCAAGCTGGCCGATATGTACGTCGCGCTGTCGTCGGTCCGCTCCTATGTCTATGCCGTGGCGCGGGCCTGCGACCGTGGCCTGACCACCCGCAAGGATGCTGCCGGCGCGATCCTCTACGCTGCCGAGAAGGGGACATGGATGGCGTTGCAGGCGATCCAGTGCCTGGGCGGCAATGGCTACATCAACGACTACCCGACCGGCCGCCTGCTGCGCGACGCCAAGCTGTATGAGATCGGCGCCGGCACCAGCGAAATTCGCCGCTGGCTGATCGGCCGCGAATTGTTCGAAGAGTCTTCCAATTGAATGGCTTGAACGCCGTTCCTACGTTTAAGCCTTAGCATTCAGGAGTATCCGAAATGGCAGCCAACGACGTCGTCATCCTCTCCGCCGCCCGCACGCCGATGGGCGGTTTCCAGGGCGAGCTTTCCGGCATGGCCGCGACCGATCTGGGCGCTGTCGCCATCAAGGCGGCCGTCGAGCGGGCCGGCATCGCGCCCGGCGATGTGGGCGAGACGCTGATGGGCAATGTGCTCGCGGCCGGGCTCGGTCAGGCGCCGGCGCGGCAGGCCTCGATCCATGCCGGCATCCCGAACACCACCCCGGCGACGACGATCAGCAAGGTCTGCGGCTCGGGCATGAAGGCGGTGATGGTGGGCAGCGATCAGCTTGCGCTGGGCCGCGCCGACATCGTGGTGGCCGGCGGAATGGAGAGCATGACGAACTCACCCTACCTGCTGCC
>DASZCC010000218.1:0-9864 GCA_035943485.1 Rhizomicrobium sp.
GACAAGGCCCACGCGCCGCACTGAGAGACTGCGATGAATTGGCTCTCGGGATTGAGTTTGTCCCGTCGCGGAGGCATACGGTCGGCGCGCTGAGCCATGTGAACTCCTGCCGAACGACAGAACGGACAACGTGAACGCGAGCCCTTTCGACCCCAAAAATGATGCGCCTGATCCAAGGGCGTTGATGAAAAGACTGATGCGTTATCGCGAGGCCAGCCGGGGAAGAGCGTCCTTCGAGCTTGGGCTGACCGCCGGACTGCTGGTCCTCAACTGGTTTTTGATGTGGCTGTCCCTTGACGTCGGTTATTGGCTAACTCTCCTGCTGGCCGTGCCCGCTGCGGGCTTTCTGGTGCGGTTGTTCCTGATCCAGCATGACTGCGGCCACGGCGCATTCTTTCCGCACAAGGCGCTCAATGACTGGGTTGGCCGCGTCCTCGGCGTGCTCACGTTGACGCCCTATGACTACTGGAAGCGCAATCATGCGGTTCACCACGCGACGTCCGGTGACCTTGACCGGCGCGGCGTTGGGGACATCCTCACGCTCACCGTCGATGAATACCGTTCGCGTTCCGCAATTAGCAGACTGGCCTATCGGATCTATCGCAGTCCGCTCGTGATGTTCGGCATAGGACCCGCCTATCTTTTCCTGCTCCAGCATCGTTTGCCTTTCGAGCAGATGCGTGGGGGCTGGCGACCGTGGATCAGCGCGATTGCGACAAATGCCGGGATCGCGCTTGTGACGGGAGTCATGATCCTACTCGTTGGCGTATGGCCGTTCATTGCCGTTCACCTGCCCTTGATGCTGATCGCGGCCTCGATCGGCGTCTGGCTATTCTACGTGCAACATCAGTTTGAGTCCGTTGTGTGGACCCGCGGCTCCGACTGGACGAGCCCTGAAGCGGCAATCCTCGGCAGTTCGCACTACGACCTGCCCGGCGTCCTGCGCTGGTTCACAGCGAATATCGGTCTGCACCATGTACATCATCTCAGCAGCCGTATTCCGTTCTACAGGCTCGGCCAGGTGCTGCGCGATCATCCTCACCTGCGGACCATAGGGCGCGTCACGATACGGCAGAGCCTGTCCAGCGTCCGCCTTACCTTGTGGGACGAAGCCAGGCAGCGGTTGGTCTCATTCCGCGAGGCTCGGACGTCCTAGGCGTTTCCGTGCGGCGACGCATTTGTGATGAGCCGTGCGCTGCGCTGATTGCGCGTGTAGATCCAGAGCCAGCTGATCGCGATGCTGAGGCGGCTGCGGACACCGATCAGAAAGTAGATGTGGGCGATGCCCCATATCCACCAGGCGATTGCGCCGCGTAGTTTGATACGGCCGAAGTCGATTACGGCTCGACGCTTCCCGATCTGCGCCAGACTGCCGTCGTGAACATAGTGGAATGGCCGGATCGCATCGTCGCCGCGCGACCGGGCCCTGATTGTCCGCGCCACATGCTGACCGCCCTGCTTCGCAGCAGGGGCGATGCCCGGTACCGGCTTTCCGTCGGGTCCCTTAACGCTGACGGTGTCGCCGATCGCAAATATCTCGGGATGGCCGGGCACGGTTAGGTCCGTATTCACGAGCAGACGACCTGCCCGGTCCACCGGCGCGCCGAGCCAAGTCGCTGCAGCAGATGCGCCGACACCGGCCGCCCAGATGATCGTCCGGGCCGCGAGACGTTGATCGCCGTAGACAACCCCATCGGCGGAACAATCGGAGACGGCACGGCCCAGCTCGACGGTGACGCCAAGATCTTCGAGCGATCGCTGCGCATACGCGGAAAGGCTCTCGGCATAGCCAGGCAGTACGCGGGTGCCCGCCTCGATGAGGACCACACGTGTCATCTGGGTATCGATTTTGCGAAAATCCGGCGCCAGCGTATCGCGCGCCAGTTCGGCAATTGTGCCTGCCAGCTCGACGCCTGTCGGACCGGCACCGACAATCACAAAGGTAAGAAGCGCCGCGCGCACCGCGGCATCCGGCTCGCGCTCGGCCTGCTCAAAGGCAAGAAGGATGCGGCCGCGAATTTCGGTGGCGTCCTCGATCGTCTTGAGGCCAGGCGCAACCGGCTCCCATTCATCGTGACCAAAATAGGCATGCCGCGCACCCGTCGCCAGAACCAGGGTGTCGAAGGGCAAACTCGCCCCGCCATCCAGCAGCACCATGCGTGCCTGTACATCGATGCCATTCACAGTCGCCAGAATCGTCTCCACATTCCGTTGGCGCCGGATGATCGAACGGATGGGCCACGCGATTTCAGAAGGCGCGAGCGATGCCGTCGCAACCTGATAAAGCAGCGGTTGAAAGATGTGATGGTTGCGCTGGTCCACCAAGGTGATTTCTGCCGCCGTTTTCGCAAGCCCCTTGACCGCTTCCAGGCCGCCGAATCCGGCGCCGACGACCACGATACGATGGCGCGTCGACAATGGCGCGTCAGGCATCAGAACCAGTCTGCGGCTCTCGCAGCTCATCCATCATCGCTCTCCCTCTCAATCGTCCAAGCCTAGGCTGATCGTTGCTTACGGGCAAAGCGTGTCGGCGGCAGATGCTCACGTTTTGAGTGGATCGTAGAGCTTGTTGTCGGGATCCGGCCAGGCAAAGCGCTCGCGCAGGTCGGCGAGAGTGCGACGATAGACGTCGACATCGACATAGTTCGCGTGCCTGGGCGAGTCGATGTAGTTCTTCGTGCCGCGAAGATTGGGCCGGTCCTCCTGCTTCAGGCGCGACCACTCCGCATCACCCTTCTGATCAAGATAGGCATCCATGGCCGCCATCTGCGCCATCTCGTCAAATCGCTGATAGCCTGCCGATGCGAATTCCACGAAGCCGACAACGGCCAGTCCGTGCAGCCGGCGATGGAAGATATTGAGATAGAGCTCGGGATGACCCTGTTTCCAGGTGAAAAGTGAATCGTCGAGATAAGGGACCTTGTATTCATAACCGGTGGCGAACAGGACGAGATCAAACGTCTCCTCGCTGCCGTCGGCAAAGATCGCACCGGTTTCGGTGAATGTCTTCACATCGCCTTTGGCCTTGATATCGCCGTGCGCCAGATAATGGAGGATCTGGGTGTTCATGATGGGATGTGACTCGAGCGCCTTGTGATCGGGCGCGGGAAGTCCATAGCGCGTAAGATCGCCGACAACGACGTCCAGCATCTTGCTCGGATCGTCCGGAATGACGACGCCCTTCGGCGGATGCACGCCCGACAGGAACACGTCCGTCGGCACACCGAAGATGTGCTTGGGCACGAAGCGGTAGCCGCGCCGCACACTGATGAACGCCGCATCGGCGGCACGTGCGGCATCGCAGGCAATGTCCACGCCGGAGTTTCCCGCACCGAGGATGAGGACACGCTTGCCGCGAAGCAGATCGGGACTGCGATATTCGACGGAGTGGATGACCTTGCCCTTGAACCCGTCGAGACCGGGATAATTTGGCCGGCTTGCGTGCCAGGTAACGCCATTGGCCGAGACAATGCCGCGGTAGACGCGCGTCTCACCGTTGCTGAGCGTCACGCGCCAGCCGTCTTTCGCATCTTCGCCGATCGGCTCCGCATGGCGGACCTCGGTATCGAAGGCGATGTTGCTGCGCAGACCGAATTTACCGGAAAACGCGCGGATATAGGCCAGCAGCTGACGATGGTCCGGATAGTCGGGGTATTCCGCAGGCATCGGCAGGCCAAAGAAATTCGACGTGTATTTCGACGAAATGAAATGAGCCGACTCGTACATCGACGTGCCGGGGTTATCGATGTCCCAGATTCCGCCGACGTCGCTGTGACGCTCGAACTGATCGTAAGGAATGCCAGCCAGCTTGAACGCGCGCGCCGCCAGCAAACCGCAAGGACCAGCGCCGACAATGCAATAGCGGCCATTGTATTCAATATCGGTAGGCACGCCGCGCGCGCTCTCCGCACGCAGATCTGCGGCCGCGAGGACACTGTATGCCGCTGGCTTGTTGGCACGCATCCAGAACGCGAATCCGACACCGGCCGCGATCACAGCCGGATAAATCACCGGCAGCCACTTGACCCAGTGCAAGTTGGCGGTCGCGAGCAATGGGAAGTTCACCGAAACCAGCGCCGTCGCGATCACGAGGCCGCAGGCACCAACAATGGCCGCGCCAAGAGTGATCACATCCTGTTTGCGGCGGCCGAGATAGGTGATGATCGCAATGCCCGCCATCGCCTGCAGCACGATGATCCCGAGGGTTCCGACGCCGATCAGGACGGGAACGCCGGCCACGTAAGGGTCCATTCCGGTCAGGGCAAAGACTATCAGGCATCCTAGGGTGAACGCGCTGACGGTGATGCTCGCATTCGACGGCGCATAGCGCGCCGGATGGTAGCGGCCGAGCCATTGCGGCAGCAGCTTCTCGCGGCTCAACGCGAAGATATAGCGCGACGCCGCATTATGGATGGCCAGATAGGAAGCCAGGATCGACGTACAGAGGAGCAGGGCCGCGATGTCGGACATTGTCTGGCCGCAGGTGCGGGCGAACAGCTTGAACATCAGCGTGCCGCCGGCTGCCTGAGCCTCGGACACCGCGCGTTCTGCCGTGAGCGCGCCGACGGTTGTCCAGGCCGTAAATAGATAGAAAACGCCTATCAGGGTGACTGCCGCGTAGGTTGCGATCGGAATGCTGCGCTTTGGGTCGGCTGCTTCCTCGCCATAAAGCGCCGCGGACTCGAATCCGATAAAGGAGGTGAACGCGAACATCAGCGCCACGCTGAAGCCGTGCGAAAAGACAAGCTCGGGCGAAAAGGACTGAAGCGGAAATGCAGCGAGGCCCTTCTGCGCAATGACCGTGAAGTCAAACACCGCCAGTACCGCGATTTCCGCGAGCATGAGCGCGCCAAGTATTCGCGACGACAGATCGATCGAGCGGTATCCGAAGAATGCCACGATCGCGATGCCGACGAGCGCATAGACAAGCCATGACAGCGCAACGCCCATCGGCGCCACTGCGAGTGCCAGGAAGTAGCCAAAGAACGCAGCCATCCCGATGGTGAAACTGACATAGGCAACCATGGCCGTGAACGCCGCGCTTACGCCCAACGGCTTGCCCAGACCGCGGGCGACATAGGTGAAGAACGCGCCGGTTGAAACGATGCGCCGGCTGATTGCGGCATAGCCCACCGCAAAGCAAACCAATGTCAGCGTGGCAAAAAGGAACGCAGCAGGCACACCTGCGCCGTTGCCACGGCTGAGCGCGATCGGAAGATTGCCGATCATCGCCGCCAGCGGCGCAGCCGCCGCTACCACCAGGAAGACGATGCGCGGCGTGGAGAGCACCCTGCGGTGCTTGCCGGTCTCGAAGCTGCGCGTCACAGCGCGGATCGATGTGTCCATGATCAGGATTGAACCTCAAGGCCGCGGCTTTGGAGGAAGCGCTTCAGGCCTTTCTCGCCCTGCTTCTGGAAAATAGGAATTATGCGCGGCATGAGTGCGGGCGCCGCACACACAAGCCGCGCCGTGATGCTGTCGGAGAACGGTAGATGTGTCTCGAGCTTTTTGCCGTCCATCGCACGCAGGCACGCGTTCGCGACATCCTCCGCGCTCAGCACGTCCTTGTTCAGAAAATTGAGCACCGAGCCACCATGCGTCGCCTCGAAACGCAGCATCGGCGTGTCGACGGCGCCGGGAAACACGCCGCGGACCCTCACGCCCCGGGACTCAAGCTCAAGATTCGCGGCTGTGAGAAATCCGCGCAGGCCGAATTTGGATGCGCTGTAGGCCGCACTTCCCGGCAGAGCCACCAGACCCGCCGCCGAGACAACTGACAGAATGGTACCCGCGCCTCTTCTGGTCATCACGCTTGCAGCGGCCTTGGTGAGCCGCATTGGCGCCAGCAGATTGATCGCAATGTGGCGTTCCATCTCGGCAAAGGGCAGATCGACGATATTGCCGGGTCGGATGATGCCAGCGTTGTTCACTAGAAGATCAAGCTCAGGCCGAGACAGAATTTCTCGCTCGACAGCGGACGCGCCCTCGGCTGTAGACAGGTCGGCCGTGATCGTCTCCGCTGCGATCGGAAGCGTCGCGGCGGCAGCAGCAAGACTCGCCGCGTCGATATCGACAAGCGTGAGCCGATATCCCCGCTCGACCAGCAATTTGGACAACGCCCGGGCGATTGCACCGCCACCACCCGTAACCATCGCCGTCTTCGTCATCGCCATCCCACCGCATAAACTCTTGCATTTTCATACGTGATAACCTATCACGTTTTTCATGGCAAGACCTGTGAAGAAGAACAGCAAGCGAAAACCCGTCCGGCAGGATGCGCAGCAGACACGTTCAAAGGAATTGGTGCAGCGGATCATCGAATCCGCGATGACACTGACTGCCGAGAAGGGCGATGCCGTTACGATGTCGGAGATCGCCAAGCGATCCGGCGTGGTGATCGGCGCGCTTTATCGCTATTTCACTGACAAGAAGGCGATCAACAAGGCGATGCTGCTGCAGCATTACGCACAGGTCGACGCGATGCTGAAAGAACGCATCTGGTCGGTGGCGAGCCCGAACGAATTCATCGCCACCATGCAGACAGTTTACGAACTCTACTTCGAGATGCACCAGCGCGATCCGCTCTTCCGTAACATCTGGTCCCTCGTGCAGACCGACGTCGAGCTACAGGCCCTGGATGTTCAGGATTCTCTGAAGAATGCCGAGATGCTGTTCGCCGTAGCCGAGCCGCTATTCCCCGGAGCGAGCCGCGACGAACTGATGGCGGTATGCGTTTTCCTGCTGCACTTCGCAGCGTCCAGCAGCCGCCTGGCGCTTCAGCTGCCGAGAAATCTGGGTCAACAGATCCGGCCCGTCTTCCAGGATGTGATTGCAGGTGCGCTGCTGAATCTCACCGCCGGCAAACCAAAGCGGAAGTCCTAGGTATTCGGGAAATACTGATAGAGCCAGGTCTCGCTCAAGGTCTGATCGCCCAGTCGCAGGTAGCAGCGAAGATCCAGTGGATCCTTGCCATCCGTGTCCACGTCGAACAGCGCCCGCCAGCGCGACGTGCCCACGACCTTGATGACATAGGCGTTGTCCACCTTGCCGCGCGAGACCGAGACCACGGGCGTGACATCGAAGCGGGCGGCCATCTGCGATAGCGCACCGCCTTCAAAGTCGATGACGAACTTGGTCTTGTTCGGCGGCGACGGCCTGCCCGGAACACCGGCGCGCCCCTCCCTTGTCGCGACGACACGCGCGACGTTAGGGATGAACGGCTCATCGTCCTGCCAGTAAAGGCGATAGTCGAATGTACGCGTATCTCCGCTTTTCACCGCGTCCTTCGGCTGCCAGTAGACGACGATATTATCATGGACCTCGTCATCGGTTGGGATCTCGACAAGCTGCACAGCGCCGTCGCCCCATGCACCGCGCGGTTCGATCCACAGGCTCGGCCGGCGATTGTAGAACGCGCCGTCATCCTGATAGCTGTCGAAATTGCGATCGCGCTGCATGAGTCCGAACCCTTTCGGATTTGTGTCCATGAACGAGTTCGTCTGCAGGCTTGGCGGATCGACCAGCGGACGCCAGATGCGCTCACCTTTTCCTGTCCACATGGCGAGACCATCGCTGTCGTGTATCTCAGGCCGCCAGTCGACCGCCTGAGAACGCTCATTCTCACCGTACCAATACATGCTGGTCAGTGGCGCCATGCCGAAGCGCGAGATGTCGTTGCGCACGAACAACTCCGCATGCACATCCATGACGACATTGCGATTGTGCTGGGTCTGGAATTTGTACGCGCCCGTCAAGCTCGGACCCTGGAGTAGCGCATAAATCGTGACGCCGCCGCCTGTCGGTTCCGCGATCCAGAAATCTGTGAAGCGGGGGAATTCTTCGGCAGTTGCCAGCGCAGTGTTGACGGCAATGCCCCGGGCCGAAAGACCATACTGGTTCTCGGCCCCTGAGCTACGGAAATAGCTTGCGCCAAGGAACGCAAGCCAGTCGGTTTCGGCGCCACTGTCCATGACACGAAATCCGGCAAATCCCAGATGCGCCGAGAGCTTCTTGTCGAGGCCCGTGTTGCCGTAGTCGAAATAGGCCGGCGAATAGATGATCGGACGCGCCGTCCGGCCATTGATAATATTGATCGTGACCGGCTGGGGCACATACTTGTTGAGATGAAAAAGGCGCAACGGGAGGTGGCCCGGCGTGTCGCGCCAGACGCTGAATTCCTTACGGAACTGGATCTTCTGCGACAGGTCGAAATCAATGGATTGCAGAATGTCGATCGCCGGCGGCGGCGCGTAGGGACTCTGTGCAAGGTTCTTGGCGCGCTGACGCAGCCAGTTGAAGTCGAACGCGTGGGCCGCGCCGAATATCGTTTTCGGCAGCACAACCGGCTTTCCACCCGGTGCCGCAAATGCGGCAAAAGTTGGAAGCATTGCTGCGACAAACGTTCGGCGATTGATCACTGTCAAACCGAGCTCTCCGGTTGTATGTACCCCACCGCTTGGTGCTGACGGATAAGCAGCAATGACCCGAAGATGCAAGCTTGCGTCGACGGCCAATCAAGCCGGAACGCAATGCCGGGATCGGCGTTTGCTATTTTTCACCCCTTGCGTGTCGAAGTAATCAACGCCAACAGTAGAATGGCGAATGGTCGGGAAAAGGGCGTAATGCTTAGGGATCGAGCGTTTTCTGATGGCTCGCATGGCGACATTGGACAATCTGAAATCGAAAAGGCCATTCGCCCGGACGCCAAATGCGGCAACAATTTGGCAATGCTGGCAACGGTTGAGCGCGCGCTGACAGAAAATCGGATTGCGCCATTGCCGAAACCCCGCCCGATCGCGATGCCGGTTCAGCAGATCCCCATCTGGACTGCACCGCGCGTGATCGTCGCCCTTCTGCGAGGCAGCCGCCGGTTCGCGCGAAAAGCGTTGTTTGGTCCCGCCATAGTATCCGAGAGCGATCCTTATGCGTGAAGCGACCGCGATCCGGCCGCTTTACATAGCCTTGGTCCTTGCAACAACCGCCATCGCGGCGGCGCGCGTCTGGGGAATCCTGGCGGTCGACGGCATTACCTGGCTCGAGATCGCGCTGTTTGCAGTCTTCGGGGTGTTGTTCGGCTGGATCAGCGTCGGATTCTGGCTTGCCTGCCTCGGTGCATTCGTCCGGCTACGCGGACCGCAGCCGGTTCGGTCGTCGTTGCTTCAGCATGGCGTTCCGTCCGAGCCGACACGAACCGCCATTCTGATGCCCGTCTATAATGAATCGACCGCGCGCGTGTTTGCCGGCGTTCGCGCCATGCTGGAATCCATTCGCAAGGCAGGCACACAAGACCAGTTCGACTTTTACATCCTCAGCGACAGCACCAAGCCCGAGTGCCGTATGGCAGAGGAGATCGAGTGGCTGCGCCTGCGCAACGAGATCGATCAGCCTGTCTACTATCGTCACCGTCTGCTCAATACCGGCCGCAAGCCTGGCAACATTGCGGACTTCTGCAAGAACTGGGGCGTCTACTACGAGTATATGGTGGTGCTTGACGCGGACAGCCTGATGACTGGCGAGACGCTGGTCACCATGGCGCAAATGATGGACGCCAATCCCGACACCGCACTGATCCAGGCGCCCTCAGCGTTGATCGGCGGATCGACCCTTTTCGGTGTGATCCAGCAATTCACCTCGCGCCTCTATGGCCCGCTTCACACGGCTGGCTTCGCCGCGCTTCAGGGGTCGGGCGGCAACTTCTGGGGCCACAACGCCATCATTCGCGTGCAGGCCTTCGTCGAGAATTGCGGCCTTCCGAAACTTCCCGGTGCGGCACCGCTAGGCGGAGAAATCCTGAGCCACGATTTTGTGGAAGCTGCGTTGCTTCGGAAAGCCGGCTGGAAGTTGTGGCTGGTGCCGGAGCTTGGC
>DASZCC010000219.1:0-3197 GCA_035943485.1 Rhizomicrobium sp.
GGCGTTCTGCAGGTTGAGTGTGAAGGACAATGGGCCGACGCGATCGAGCGTCATCACTGCCGGCACGTTGAGTGACTCGCGCAGCGCGTCGCGCGCCGTCACCGCGCCCTGGAACGCGCCGCCGAAATCCTTGGGCGCGTAATCGCCGAACATGGTCGGCGAGTCCGTCATCATCGACGAGGGATGCAGGATGAGCTCGTCAAACGCCATGCCATAGATGAACGGCTTGAGCGCCGATCCGGGCGAGCGGTTGCGCTGCGCGAGATCGACCTGGCCCGACTTGCCCCAGTAATCCACGCCGCCGAGATAGGCGAGCACGTTGCGCGTGCGGTTCTCGACCACGACGATAGAGAGCGCCGCGCCGTCGCCGAAATACGGCGTCTCCTGTTGTGCGAGACGTTCGACGGCAGCCTGCAAGCCTGCATCGAGCGTCGTCACGATGCGGCGTTGCGGGTTGCGCAGCTTAAGACGCATAGCGAGATGCGGCGCGGCCAGCGGCATCGCCTGGCGCGCGAAGGGCACGCCTTCTCTCCTTGCAACCGCTGCATCGGATGCCGTGACGACCCCGTCGCCGACCATGCGGGCCAGCACCTTGTCACGGCCCTTTGCGGCGCGGATGGCATGGCGGTCGGGGCGCTGTTTCACCGGCGACTGCGGCAGCGCGACAAGAAGCGCGGCTTCCGACAGATCGATCTCCGACGCCGGCTTGCCGAAGTAGGAGAGCGAGGCGGCGCGCACGCCTTCCAGGTTGCCGCCGAACGGCGCTAGCGTGAGATACATCGAGAGTATCTCGTCCTTGGAATAACGCTCCTCAAGCTGCAGCGCGCGGATCATCTGGAACAGCTTCACGCCGATGCCGCGCGAATGCTGCGGCTCCAGCAAGCGCGCGACCTGCATGGTCAGCGTTGAGCCACCGGAGATCACATGACCCGCGCCGGCGAACTGGAACGTCGCGCGCGCGATGGCGAAAGGATCGACGCCCCAATGATCGTCAAAGCGCTTGTCCTCGTATGCCTTGAGCATCGCGATGTAGCGCGGCGAGACATCGCGCGCCGCCGTCTTCATGCGCCAGTAGCCGTCGGGCGTGAGAAAGGCGCGCAGCAGCTTGCCGTTGTGGTCGACGATCTCCGGCGAGACATTGTTGTAGCGCGACAGGTCAGGCGGGAAGGCGAAGTCGGCGATCATGATCGCGGCGAGCACGCACACTGCTGCAATCGCAATGACCTTCCCTCTCCCCCTCCGGGGGAGAGGGTCGGGGTGAGGGGGTGGTGCAAGGTCAGACACGGTGGTCGAGTAATTCCTGGTCATTCAGTGCGGGGCTGAGAGGCCCCCTCACCCTGCCCTCTCCCCCGGAGGGGGGGAGGGATTCTTAATTACTTGATCGTCACATGGCCCAGCGTCGTGCGCGCGTGGATCGACGGCGCGTACATGTCGGCGACGTCGGCGGCCGGCATCACGAACGAGCCTGCCGTCACCGCGCGCGCGATATAGGCCACGCGGAACACCGGTGTCGGTTCGGGTTTGGTCTTGTCGTCCCAGCCGCTCGGCGAGCCGATCGTGAACGACGCCACGAAGCGGTCATCGCGCGCGTCGGTCATGTCCATGCTGCCCAGCTCGTCGAGGAACGCGTATGGCTTGCCCTCGTCGCCGGTGAGCGAGGATTCGATCTCGAGGCCGGCCGGCAGCAGGTCGATGATGCCCATCTGGCGATAGGTGTTGTGCTGCATCTGGCCGCTGATCTCGATGATCACGCGATCGTTCTGATGCAGCGCGCTGAGATCGGCGGGCTGTCCGGTCATCGTCCAGATCGTCTTGGTCAGCGTCAGGCCGTTCTGCAGCGCCGGCAGCGGCATCGCAGGCGTGCCCTGCACCGACGTCGTGCGCCACACCTGCCCGTCGCCGCGGTTCATCAGCGTGAGGCCAGCAGCCAGCTGCGCCGTCGACGGCGCAAGGCGGATGGCACCGGCGCGCGGCACCGCGGCCTGTCCGTTGACCGTGATGTCCAGCGGCACTTTCTGACGTGTCAGCTCGTAGGCCGCGCGCAGCATCCACGCTTTCTCCTGCGTGGTGGTGGCGTTGAGCGTCATGTCGGTTTCCTGGCTCTTCTGCATCAGCGCCGGGATGAGCTCCGCCTGACCGCTCTCCGCCGCCAGCGCCGTGGTGCCGGCGAGGTCGCGCAGCAGCGAGCCATAATCGGTCGTCGGATAGCCGAACTCGGTCGCGCCCATCGCGATCTCGCGTGCCTTGCCGAAGCCGTAAGCCGCGCGGGCGCGATCGCCTGATGCAGCGGAAGCCGCGCCGGTCAGCGCCTGTGCGATGGCGACTTTCATCTCCGGCCCGCGCGTGTCGGCGAAGTAGCGCAGGTCGGAGAGGTTCACCTGACCGGTGCGCGCCAGCAGGTAGAAGGCATAGGCGCGCGTCGCGTCGTCGTTGGAGTCAGACGCAGCTGTTGTCTTCAGCCAGCCCGAGCCGCGCTTGAGCGCGTCGTTGGCAACGACGTAACCCTTGTCGCGCGCCTGGTAGAGGAAATCGAGCGCGAAGACGCTGATCCACGGATCGGAATCCGAGCCCGCCGCCCACATGCCGAAATTGCCGGCGTAGTTCTGCATGTCGAGCACGGCGTCGATCGCATCCTGCACGCGTGGACGCAGTGCCTGGTCGCGCGGCAGGCCTGCCAGATCCGACAGGTCGTTGAACACCAGCAGCGGCATGGCGCGGCTGGTCGTCTGCTCAATGCAGCCATACGGATACTTGTCGAGCCATTTCAGCAACGCCGGCACATTGTTGTAGCCATGCGCCGCCGAGACGGTGAGACCAACCGTCGATGTGCCGCGGATGATGTCCGCCACAAGCTGGCCGTTGGCAGTGTAGGTCGCCTTGGGCGCGAAGGGTACGGTGTCGTCGCGCGCGATGTCGAGCTGCGGCGCACGCGACTCGATCTGGTAGGAGCGGCTGACATTGAAGCCGCCCGGTCCCTTGATGTACAGCGCCACGGTGGCGACGCCGATGCCGTTGCCCCTGAATTCGACGGGCACCAGCACGCGCTGGCCGACGTGCAGCGACTGCGTCACCACCGTCTGCTTCGCGCCGTTCGGCAGGCCGACCGGACCGGAAGGAGTGAGCGTCACGACATAGGTGCCGGGCTTGCCTTCGACATTGTTGAGGTTGAGCGCGGCTGCTGCATCGTCGCCGGGCGA
>DASZCC010000220.1:0-6573 GCA_035943485.1 Rhizomicrobium sp.
GGAAGAACGCGCCGGCCAGGTCCCCTTCACCAAGGTGCTGACCGACCTCGCGCGCGCCTACAAGGAAGAAGGCCCGCAGATCGCCACCGGGACCGCACGCGTGCTGGATCAGCTGAAGACGCTCTGGCACCGCGATATGCGTGGCGCGCCGGATCAGATCTCACTCGACTTCGGGGCCATCCGTATCGGGCAGCGTTTCGACATGTTCTTTGGCGGCGCCAATGGCCCAACCAAATTCCCGTCTGCGTCGCTGCTCGAAGTCCTGTGGCGCGCCTATTTGCGCACGAACATGCCGCAATTCCTGCAGCTGACAACCGTCACGCTCGATAACATGCTGCTTGGCGGCATGTACGATCACGTCGGCGGCGGTTTCTTCCGCTACAGCATCGACGACCGCTGGATCCTGCCCAACTTCGAGAAGACGCTGAACGACAACGCTGCGCTCGTCGAAATCATGACGAGCCTGTGGCAGTTCAACCGCAACAACCTCTGCAAATCGCGCGTCACCGAGACAATCGAATGGATGCTGCGCGATATGAAAGTGCAGGACGCCTTTGCATCCGGGCTGGATTCCGACACTGACGGCGAAGAGGGCAAGTACTACGTGTGGAGTGAGGCGGAGGTCGACGCCGCGCTCAAGGGCACCTTCCTTCAGAAATTCAAGCAGGCTTACAACATCCAGCGCGATGGTCACCTCCGCGGCAAGAACGTGCCTTATCGCATCAGCGCCGTCGCACCCTTTCCGCAATCCGACGCCGACGAGGCGTTGCTCGCCAAACAGCGCGAGTTACTGCTCACGGCGCGTAACCAACGCACAAAGCCGCTGCGCGACGACAAGGTGCTGGCGGACTGGAACGGTCTTGCCATCTCGGCGTTGGCCATTGCCGGCGCTGCCTTCGGACGCGCCGACTGGACCACGGCGGCAATCAAGGCTTTCGATTTCGTCGTCAAGACGATGGGCGATGGCGAGCGCCTCTATCATTCCTGGCGCGATGGCAAGCGCGGCCACGCCGGCTTTGCCGACGACTACGCGCAGATGACGCGCGCTGCTCTCATCCTTTTCGAGAAGACCAGCGAAAAGCGCTTTCTCGATCAGGCGCGCGCCTGGGTGCGCACCCTCAACACGCATTTCTGGGACAACGACCGCGGCGCCTATTTCTTCACCCCGGACGACAGCGATCCGCTTCTCATCCGTACGCGGATGATGTTCGATCAGCCGTCGCATTCGGCCAATGGCCGCATGCTCGAGATACTGGCCCGTCTCTTCATGATCACCAACGAAAAGGAATACTCGGACCGCGCCTCGCAGCTCATCGCGGCGATTGCTGGCGAGGTGCAGCGCGCCCATATCTCGATGGGTGCGGTCCTGTCCGGCTTCGAATATGCGGTGGCGACCTTGCAGATCGCCGTGATCGGCCCGCAATCCAATCACAAGACCCAGGAACTGGTGAATGCCATCAACGGGCGGACGCTGCCCAACATGTGCCTTACCGTGGTCGAGCCTGACGCAGGCTTCCCCGCCGGACATCCGCTGCATGGCAAGACGATGGAGAACGGTCAGCCCACCGCCTATATCAGCCAGCGCGGTGCGATCTCGCAGCCAATCACCAATCCGGTGAACCTGTCGCAGATCCTTCAACTGCCGAGACCAATGCCGGTGGCTCGCCCGCAATAGGCTTCCCACACGTGGCATCGCGCTCTAACCTTTCTCCTCATAAAGCGGGAGCGCGCGTGCCATGGCCGGACAGGAAGTCAGAATCAAAACCAGTCCAGACGGCGAATTCGCAGCCTATCTCGCGTCGCCGGCTTCTGGACGAGGACCCGGCATCGTCGTCATCCAGGAGATCTTCGGCGTCAACAGGGTGATGCGCGACATCACCGACGCGTTCGCCGCGCGTGGCTATTTCGCGATCTGCCCAGACCTGTTCTGGCGCCTGGAACCCGGTGTGCAACTCACCGACCGCACCAAGCAGGAATGGGATCGCGCCTTCGATCTGATGGGCCGCTTTGACCAGGACGCCGGCGTGAAGGATATCCAGGCGACGATCGGCTATCTGCGTCACTCCGTGACCGGCTGTACCGGCAAGGTCGGCACCGTCGGCTACTGCCTCGGCGGCCTGCTCGCCTATCTCGCTTCAACGCGCACCGACACCGATGCGTCGGTCGGCTACTACGGCGTGAACATCAAGGACAAGCTGGGAGAGGCCGACCGGATCAAGAAGCCTCTCATGCTGCACGTCGCCGGCAAGGATCAGTTCGTACCGCCGGATGCACAGAAGGTGGTGGGCGACGGCCTCAAGAACAATCCGCTGGTCACGATCCACACCTATCCGGAGATGGACCACGCCTTCGCGCGTCAGGGCGGCGATCACTACGACAAAGCCTGTGCCGACCTCGCAAACGGCCGCACATCAACCTTCTTCCGGCAACATCTGAGCTAGGCGGCTCTGCTGCGCTTCTTCGCCGTCGCGAGCATGTCGAGATGCCGCGCGAACGCTTCCGGCTGACACAGGAAGGGCGAATGATCGGTGTCCATCACGATCACCGGATCGCAGGGCAGCGAGGCGCACATCGCCTGCTGCATCGCGAACGGAACGGCATTGTCGTAACGCGCCTGGATGAACGCGCGCGGTACCTTGCCGAAACGCTCCGCCGTCACGTGCACGGCCTGCGTCATCGGCGGGATCGGCTCGCGGCACAGCTGCGAGAACGCCCACGCGGCGTCATCATCACTGCTTGTGTTGTAGAAGCGCTTGCAGCCCAGCACCGCATCGCTGATGAAGGCGCTGTCGCCATCGACTTCGATCGCGGGGTCCATCGGACCCGCACCGACCATGGTCGAAAACAGCGACGCGCCATCCGGTAAGAGTATTGCCGCAACATAGATCAGTTTCGCGATCTTTTCCGGCATCCGTTCAGCAAGTTCGCTGAGAACAGTGCCGCCAGCGCTGTGACCGACCAGAATTACAGGTTCATCCATCGCGCGGATGATCGCGGCGACGGAGTCGGTATAGCGCTGCAGGGTGAGTTCAACATGGGGCGTCGCGTCATCGCCGCGGCCGGGAAGGTCCGGCGTCACGACGCGGTGGCCCTGCGCTTCAAGCAGAGGAACGACCTTGTCCCAGCACCAGGCGCCATGCATGTGACCATGCACCAGTACGAACGCCGCCATACACAACCCCAAGCAATCCCTTCGGGAACCTTAGGGGTGAAGTCTTGACCGGAACTAAACAGGCGCGCATTTCGTAGGAACAGACACGCCTATTCGAACACCATTACGGGTAACACCGGGCAGGAAAAGCGATGAAAGCAATACGATTCGACCACGCAGGCGGCCCTGAAGTCCTTAAATTTGAAGACATTCAGCTTCCACCACCCGGTCCGGGTATGGTCCATGTCAAGCACACCGCGATCGGCGTGAACTACATCGACACCTATCACCGCTCCGGCCTCTACAAGCTGCCGTTGCCGTCTGGACTGGGAAGCGAAGCCGCCGGTGTCGTCGAGGCGTTGGGCGAGGGCGTCACCGCACTCAAGGTCGGCGATCGTGTCGCCTATGCCGGCACCATCGGCGCCTATGCGCAGGCGAACAATGTCCCGGCCGACAAGCTCGTGAAGCTCCCCGCGTCCATCAGCGACGAGGATGCGGCCGCTGCCATGCTCAAGGGCATGACGGCGCAATACCTCCTCAAGCGCACCTATCCGGTGAAAGCCGGCCAGACGATCCTCTGGCACGCTGCCGCCGGTGGTGTCGGACTCATCGCGGGACAATGGGCGAAGCATCTCGGTGTAACGGTGATCGGGACCGTCGGCGCCGAAGAGAAGTTCGCGCTCGCCAGGGCGAATGGCTGCGCGCATGTGATCAGCGCCCAAGACCCCGACTGGGCGAAGAAAGTGCGCGCGCTGACGAATGGCGATGGCGTGCCCGTCGTCTACGACTCGGTCGGCAAGGCGATCTTCGCAGGATCGATCGACAGCCTTGCCGTGCGCGGCATGCTGGTCAGCTTCGGCAACTCCTCTGGCCCCGTGCCGGCGTTCGAGCCCGCGCTGCTTGCGGCGAAAGGTTCGCTCTACATCACGCGGCCGACACTGGTGCACTACACGCGCAATGCACAGGAGTTGCAGGAAACAGCTGACGACCTGTTTGCGGTTATCGCTTCGGGCGCCGTGAAGTTTCAGATCAACCAGCGATTCCCACTAGCCGACGCAGCCAAGGCGCATCAGGCGCTGGAGTCGCGCAGGACGACTGGGGCGACGATTCTTATTCCGTAGCTATTCCGCCGCAAATTTCGCCGGTTCGCGCATATAGATCGAGCGCTTCGGCCGAGCCATGACGCGCTGGACCATTGGCACGAACGCGTCGAGCGGCATGGAGTCGTAGTTCGGATCGAACGCGTTCTGGTCGTGACGTGCGCAGAACATCGCAGTGCGCTCGAAGCTCGGGTGGCCGCGGAACTGATCGCGCATGTCGCGGTCCAGACCGAGATAGTGGAAGAAATAATAGCCCTGGAAGATGCCGTGATGCTCCAGCATCCAGTGGTTCTCTTCCGAGACGAACGGTTTCAACACAGTGGCGCCAAGCTCGGCATGATTGCTTGAGCACAGGATGTCGCCCATGTCGTGCAGCAGGGCGCAGACGACATACTCCTCGTCCATGCCGTCGCGATGCGCGAGCGTCGCCGACTGCAGCGAATGCTCCATGCGATCGACGGGAAAACCGCCGCAATCACCTTCCAGCATCTTCAGATGCGCCAGCACCCGGTTGGGCAGATCCCGCCCGAACTCCTGCGAAGCAGCGGCGATCTTCATCCAGTCTTCCTGGGTGCCCTCAGTCATGGCCTTGAATTGGGCGCGGTCGCCAGCGTGTTCGGTCATCACTCAACCTCAATGGAACCTGGCAGGAGTGTCCGTCCGGGCTCCCGGCCCGTCAACCGCCCACAACATAAGGGATCGCCCGTCTTCAAACCCTGATCCGGCTCGACTCTACTTTCGGGACGAATCAACCGCGGGGGAATCGTGGCCAGATCCCTGGAAGAAAACTTCGAACGGACGCTGTTCCGCGCCCGCTGGATCATGGCGCCCTTCTACGTGGGTCTGATGATCGGCCTTGTCGTGCTGCTGCTCACCTTCGGCAAAGAGCTGGTGGAGGAAACCGCCAACGTCATGGCGCTCTCGCTCGATGAGAACCGGGTCGTGCTTTGGCTGCTCACCCTGATCGATATGTCGCTCGCCGGGAACCTGACCCTGATGGTGGTTTTCGCCGGCTACGAGAACTTCGTCTCCAAGCTCGATCTTGAGGGCAATCCCGACAAGCCAGACTGGATGGGGCGGGTCGATTTCTCGAACATGAAGCTCAAGCTGGTCGCCTCGATCATCGCGATCTCGGTGATCCATCTGCTCAAGAATTTCATGTCGATCGATACTGAAGCGATGGATCCGCACCAGGCGACGGCGCATCTCGACTACGCGCGCCTGACCTGGCTCGTGTCGCTGCACATGGTGTTCGTGGTGTCAGGCGTGCTGCTCGCTGCAATGGACTGGCTGGGCGAGCATGCGGCAGAGAACAAGCCGCTGCGGAGTGACTAGCCAGGTCACGGCCCGCACGAGGCGGGCCATGACAGTTGGATCGGTCGTTCTTACGTATTCATGCTGTCGAAGAAGTCACTGTTCGACTTGGTCGAGCGCAGCTTGTCGAGCAGGAACTCGATCGCATCCGTCGTGCCCATCGGCGCCAGGATGCGACGAAGAACGTGCGTTTTGGCAAGTTGCCCCTTGTCGAGCAGCAGCTCGTCCTTGCGGGTGCCGGATTTGAGGATGTCGATCGCGGGATAGACACGCTTGTCGGCCACCTTGCGGTCGAGCACGATTTCCGAGTTACCCGTGCCCTTGAACTCTTCGAAGATCACTTCGTCCATGCGGCTGCCGGTATCGATCAGCGCGGTGGAGATGATGGTGAGCGAGCCGCCCTCTTCGATATTGCGCGCCGCGCCGAAGAAGCGCTTCGGGCGCTGCAACGCGTTGGCGTCGACACCGCCGGTCAGCACCTTGCCCGATGAGGGCACGACGGTGTTGTAGGCGCGGCCAAGGCGCGTGATGTTGTCGAGCAGGATGATGACGTCGCGCTTGTGTTCGACTAGGCGCTTGGCTTTCTCGATCACCATTTCGGCGACTTGCACATGGCGCGTCGCCGGCTCGTCGAAGGTCGATGCGATGACCTCGCCCTTCACCGTGCGCTGCATGTCCGTCACTTCTTCCGGACGCTCGTCAATCAGAAGCACGATCAGGTAGCACTCGGGATGGTTCGCCGCGATCGCCTTGGCGATGTTCTGCATCATGATCGTCTTGCCGACGCGCGGCGGCGCGACGATCAGCGTGCGCTGGCCCATGCCCTGCGGCGTGACGATATCGATGACGCGGCCGGTCTTGTCCTTGATCGTCGGATCCTTGAGCTCCATGTTGAGCCAGCGGGTCGGATAGAGCGGCGTCAGGTTGTCGAAATTGACCTTGTGCTTGACGTTCTCCGGGTCTTCGAAATTGATCGTCGACACTTTCAGCAGCGCGAAATAACGCTCG
>DASZCC010000221.1:0-2356 GCA_035943485.1 Rhizomicrobium sp.
AACCTAGAGTGCGATCACTTTTCCTGGGTTGAGGATGTTGTTCGGATCGAGCGTGCGCTTGAGTGCGCGCATCACGTCGAGTTCGGCTGCGCTCTTGTAGAGCGGGAGCTGGTCGCGCTTCTGGATGCCGATGCCATGTTCAGCACTGATAGAGCCGGCGAAGTCGCGCACGATGTCGTGCACCACGCGCTGTATTTCGTCCCACCGGGCGAGGAACGCCGGATCTTCGCCCGCGCGCGGCGACTGGAAATTGAAATGGATATTGCCATCTCCAAGATGGCCGAAGCTGACCGGCCGCACACCTGGCACGAGCTTCTCGACGGCGGGCGTGGCGCGCGCGAGGAAGGCGGGGATCGCGCTGACCGGCACGGAGATGTCGTGCTTGATCGATGATCCCTCGCGCTTCTGCGCCTCGGACATCATCTCGCGCAGCGCCCAGAGCTGTTCGCGCTGGCTTTCGCTCTCGGCGAGCGCGGCGTCAGTCGCGAGGCCAGTGGTGATGGCGGACTCAAGTGCCGTCTCGAACAGCGCATCAAGCCCGCTACCGGTACCGCCGGTCGCTTCGGCCAGCACGTACCAGGGTGATGGCGCATCCAGCGGATCACGCGTGCCTTCGATATGCCGTGTAACGAACTGCAGGCCGATACGCGGGATGAGTTCGAACGCGGCGATCAGCCCACCCGTTCGTGCCTGGAGATCGGTGAGCAGGGCTACCGCCGCGCCGGGCGAGGGTACGGCAATGAGCGCAGTGGCGCGCTCGGCAGGCTTGGGAAACAATTTGAGCGCCGCGGCGGTGATGATGCCGAGCGTCCCCTCGGCGCCGATGAACAGCTGCTTGAGATCATAGCCGGTGTTGTCCTTGCGCAGGGTGCGCAGCAGGTCGAGGACGCGGCCATCTGCCAGCACAACTTCCAGACCGAGCACCAGATCGCGCGCCATGCCATAGCGCAACACGTTCACGCCACCGGCATTGGTCGACAGATTGCCGCCGATCGTGGCCGATCCCTCCGCCGCGAGGCTGAGCGGAAACATCATCTCATGCTCGTCCGCCGCTTTGTGGACGGCGGCGAGGATCATGCCGGCTTCGACCGTAATCGTATGACCCGCTTCATCGAGCGCGCGGGTCGCATTCATGCGCGCCAGGCTGATCAGGACTTCGTTGTCGAACGGAATCTGTGCGCCGACGAGGCCGGTGTTGCCGCCCTGCGGCACGACGGCAGTGTGCGTCTCGTTGCAGATCGCGAGGATTTGCGAAATCTGCGCCGTCGTCTTCGGCTTCAGGAGGAGTGGCGACTGACCCTTGTATTTGCTGCGCCATTCCTCGAGATGCGGCGCAATGTCGAGCGGGTCGTCGCTGAAACCCTCGGGACCCACCGCGTCCTTCAGCCGCTCGAAGACATCGCCGCTCATGCGCGCTCGCGCGGCGCGGCCGCACGCTCCAGACGGTCGTTGATGGCTTCTCCAATACCCTGATCGGGAATCGGCATGACGGCGATGCGCGATGCGCCGCTCGCATCGAGTGCGTGCAGCATGGCGAAGAGATTGGCTGCGGCTTCGCGCAGATTGCCGGTCGCGCTCAGGTTCTGAACGATCGCGGCACCGTGCGGCACGTCGTTGCCAAACGCCAGCAATGCTTCGTCTTGGCCTACCGACTTCGCGCGCAGACGCATCGCCGCGCGGGGTGCGTAGTGGCTGGCGAGCTGGCCTGGCGCACGCACCTTGCTGTCCAAATGCGCGCCGAGCTGCCCGACGAGTTCTTCAATGTCCTGCCGCGCGATCGCGCCGACACGGAGCAGGACGGGCGTCTCGCCCTCGAAACCGATGATGGTCGATTCCAGACCCAGCGGCGTCGCGCCGCCATCAAGGATAAGATCGACGGCGTCACCCAGGCTCTCTCTGACGTGCGCCGCCGATGTCGACGAG
Source organism: Rhizomicrobium sp. (assembly GCA_035943485.1). Taxonomy (GTDB): domain Bacteria; phylum Pseudomonadota; class Alphaproteobacteria; order Micropepsales; family Micropepsaceae; genus Rhizomicrobium. The sequence continues at coordinate 1,924 of DASZCC010000221.1, forward strand.
ATGCGGCCCGACGCGTTGGCGCTCGGCGCAGCAAGCGGCAGGCCCGTCGCGGCCAGAAGCTCCTGCGCCAGCGGATGTGCAGGAACGCGCAGTGCGACAGTATCGAGGCCAGCGCTGACCAGCTCGGAAAGCGGCGTGTCCGACTTACGCGGCACCACGAGCGTCAGGGGACCAGGCCAGAAGTGGCGAGCGAGCTTTTCAGCTGCCGCATCAAACGCGGCATGCGCCTTGGCGTCCTCAAGCGAGCGCACATGGACAATCAGCGGATTGAACCGCGGCCGCCCCTTTGCCTCGAAGATGCGCGCGACGGCTTCGCCATTGGTCGCGTCGGCGCCGAGCCCGTAGACCGTCTCAGTCGGGAAGGCGACCAGCCCGCCGGCGCGCAGGATCCGCGCCGCTTCGGCGAGCGTCTCGGGATTGCGCGGAGCCACGT
>DASZCC010000222.1:0-3798 GCA_035943485.1 Rhizomicrobium sp.
TGATGATAGAATGAGCCCTTCGTCACGTTCAGCTGCTCAGAAATCTTGTCGACCGAAGCACCGCGATAGCCCTGGCTGTTGATCAGCTTCGTGGCGGCGTTGAGAAATGCCTCCTGTTCCTCGACAGGTGCGATGTCGGGCTGGATCGTCGGCTGCCAGGCCGCGCCTTCCTTCGCCACGCCATGCGCCATGATGTCGAACATGCGATCGCGCACGCGGCCGTAATCGTCGAGGTCATAGCGCGGCAGCCACGTGACGGACCAGTAGATCTGCTGCAGCAGCATATGCGTGCGTGCCGTCGACATGCGCCGGTCCAGCCACTCATTGCCCGGCGCCCGGAACAGCGAACGCACCTTGCGGAAGAACGGTCCGTACGCGCGGCCCACGACAACGCGATGCTGCTCCTTCAAGGCGCGAATGTCGTTGAACACCGCGATGGGCGCCTCTTCGCCTTCACGGATGCGCCGATGCAGCGTCAGATACAGGTCGAGAAACTTCAGCAGCCGTGCCGGCGGATCGGGCTCGACCATCGCAGCCGAAATGAGCGCGTCGAACCGTTCGATGCCGCGCAGAAAGCAGGCGACCGCGAGGTCTTCCTTCTTCTTGAAGTAATAGGTGACGCTCGTCGTGATGAGATCGACGCTCGCCGCGACGTCGGCCAGCGTCATGCCGCGCACGCCGCGCCGGTTCAGGATACCGGCGGCGGCCGCGATGATCGCTTCCTTCTTCTTGTTGTACCGGTCCGTCGAAGCGGGCGGCGCGGCCTGGCGGTTGTCCATCGGATGCTGACCGGGTGAGCGGCCACGACTATAGCGCGGTCACTCGCCGGCGACAGAGGGTGCGGGCAGGCCGTCCGTCAGATCACGCTCGACCGTCACCGGCGCGTGGGCGAGCTCGGCGCTCTCCTCGAGCTTCTTCAGGTTCTCCAGATGCGACTCGCGGGTGATGCGATAGCGCGACATGAGGATCATGCCGAGCGTGAACATGCCGGCGATGAAGGGCAGGTAGATGTACGCGAGATGATCGATGATCGTGGGATCGAGCGTGGCGGGATTGGCCTTCTGCGGGAAATGCACGAACCCCAGCATCTGTCCGGCAATAAAGGCGCCGGCGCCCGAAATCGCCTTCGCGACGAAACTCGACGCCGCAAAATATAGACCCTCAGACCGTCGCTTGGTCCGGAGCTCGTTGTCTTCGACGACATCGGTGAGCATCGAGGAGAACATGATCAGCACCACGATGCCGAGCGTTCCGCTGATCAGCCTTTCGGTGAACAGAAGCGGCACCAGGAAGGGCGAGCCGTTCGGTGGGAAGAAACCGATCAGGCGCAGCGCTATGGGGGCAGACGAGACGACAATGAAGGTGATGAACAGGCCGATAGCGAGGGCGCGCTTTCCGAACCGCTTGGACAGCGGTGTGGCGATGATCACACCGATGATCGCCGATACCGCCTGTGCCGCGGTGAAGATCGCGATCTGCGCCGCGCTCAGACCCCAGAAATAGGTCGCGAAGTAGAGAAGGAGTGCGCCCGACACGCCGATCGCGACCGTACCGCACAGCGCCGCGCCCATCAGCACGACGAAGGACGGATTGGACAGGCTCGACCACATCTCGCTCAGCGTCTGCGCCAGCGTGAGGCGGCGCACTGGCGGTATCCGGAAATACTTGATGTTGCGATGCGTGCCGAGCGACGAGATCAGGATCGACGACGCCATCACGATTGCCGCGATCAGGCCGTAGCGGACATAGCCGGCGGGATTCAGCTGACCGTTCGGAAAGCCGGCCGAAGGGACAAGAATGTACTTGAACGTGACGAAGCCCATCACCACGCCGCCCATCACGCCGAAGAAGTAGCGATAGGAGAGGAAGCTGGTGCGCTGGTCGTAGTCGCTGGTGACCTCGGCGATCATCGCCGAGTTCGGGATTTCGAACATGGTGATGAAGGTGCGCACCACGATCGCCATCGCGATCAGATAGAAGAACATGCCGTCCTGGCTCAGATGCGGTGGGCTCCAGAGAAAATAGAACGACACGGCAACCGGGATCGCCGATGCGTACATGAACGGATGCCGCCGGCCCCAGCGCGTCCGCAGATTGTCGGAAATCTGGCCGACGATCGGATCGGCGAAGGCATCAAACAGCAGGGCGACGAGGATGGCGGTGCCGACGAGCTGAGCCGGAAGACCGATGACCTGGTTGTAGTAGAGCAGCAGGAGCGTCCCGAAGCCGCCGTCCTTCACGCCATAGGCGACCGAACCGAAGCCGTAGAATAATTTCGTGCGAAAGCTGCCCAGCTGGGCGCTTTTGTCTGGCGCGTTCATTGTCGCTCCCTGTTGCCGGGTTCTTCCGAATACAGATCGGAGACCGCGGTTTCTGTTCGCACCGCTCTACGCCGGGCTGGCGGGCATGATGACAGGCTGTCAGTGCTGTTTGTCAACGCTGCTTCGAAACGGCGGTATGCCGGTCCGATATACCCGGAGTCGCTTCTTACGACTGCTGACAGGTTCCGGCATTGGTGTCCGAAAATGGCCAGACCTGGATGGCGTCGCGGTCCATACTGCACCCATGGAAATGCCCTCTGACGACGTCTGCTTCCGCGCCATAGCGACCCGCGACCAACGGTTCGACGGCCGTCTGTTCATCGGTGTCACGTCGACCGGTATCTATTGCCGGCCCATTTGTCCTGCGCGAACGCCGAAGCGCGAGAACGTGACCTTTTGGCCCAGCGCAGCCGCGGCTCAGGCAGCAGGTTTCCGCCCGTGTCTGCGTTGCCGGCCGGAGATTTCTCCCGATGCAGCTGCGTGGCGCGGCACGTCGAACACCGTGTCGCGCGCATTGGCGCTCATCGCTGAAGGTGTGCTCGACGGGGGCGACATCGCTGCGCTTTGTGATCGGCTCGGCGTCGGCGAGCGTCAGTTGCGCCGGTTGTTCGACAAGCATCTCGGCGCACCACCGATCCAGGTGGCGCAGACGCGGCGCATTCTGTTCGCCAAGCAGCTCATCCAGGACACCACGCTGCCCATGACCGCGATCGCGAGCGCGGCAGGCTTCGGCTCGGTGCGGCGCTTCAACGACACCTTCCAAAAACTTTACCGCCGCACACCGCGCGCGCTGCGTCACAAGCGCAGCGCGTCGTCGCCGATGTCGGCGGTGACCATGAAGCTCGGCTATCGGCCGCCCTATGACTGGGATGCGATCGCCGCGTTCTTCATGGGACGCTCCATCGAGGGTGTCGAGATTGCCGAGCCTGATCGTTATGCCCGCACCATTGCGCTCAACGGCGCGGTCGGCAGCGTCGAGGTGCGGCCGGGCAAGAACCATCTTGTCGCCACGATCCGCTTTCCGCATGTCGGATCGCTGCTCGAGATCGTCGCGCGCCTGCGCCGGATGTTCGATCTGGATGCCGACGTCCTGACCATCGAGTCTCATCTGTCGAGCGACGCCGCGCTTGCGCCCTTGATTGCGCAGCGCCCCGGCCTGCGCACGCCGGGCTCGTGGTGCAGTTTCGAGCTGGCGGTGCGGGCCGTGCTTGGGCAGCAGGTCACTGTCGTTGCCGCGCGCAAGCTGGCTGGGACACTGGTCGGTCTTGCGGGCACAGCTGTGCCCGAAGAAGTGAGTGGCGATCCGCGGCTCATACGCGCCTTCCCTTCGCCGCAGCAGATGATGGCGGCCGACCTCTCCCGCATGCCGATGCCGCGGGCGAGGATCGCTTCGCTCAAGGCGTTGGCGGAAGCCGTCGCCGCCGATCCGAAACTTATCCAGGTCACCGGCTCATTTGAGGAAGCGCTTGAGAAGCTG
>DASZCC010000223.1:0-8501 GCA_035943485.1 Rhizomicrobium sp.
GCGCGTGAGGCGCTGGCGCAATCCCGAGCCGATGCGGTGATGATTGGACGCGGCGCGTATGGCCGGCCGTGGCTTGCACGCGCGATGATGGATGGCCACGACGAGCCGGCGATGGATGCACGCCTTGGCATCGCCCTCGAACACTTCGCCGACTCGCTGTCCTTTTACGGGGACAAACTCGGCGTGAAGATCTTCCGCAAGCACCTCGGCTGGTATGTCGAACAAGCGCCGACTCCCGTCAGCGCCATCGAACGGCGCGAGGCGAAGTCGCGTCTTTGCCGTCTGATCGAGCCGCGCGAGATCGAAGCCGCGCTGACATCACTCTGGCGCCAGGACATGGCGCTCGCGGCCTGATGCCGGCCTTCGTCTACGTGCTTGTGAGCCGCAGGAAGCCGATCCGGACCTATGTCGGCTGGACGCTTGATCTCGACCGGCGTGTCGAACAGCACAATGACGGCACGGGCGCAAAATTCACCCGCGGCGGTGCGTGGCTGCTGATCTATGCCGAGCGTCACCGCACCCGCAACGGCGCGATGCGGCGCGAGGTGAAGCTTAAGGCCGACCGCGCCTTCCGCGCGATGCTGCGCGCCCGCTAGCCGCGGCCGACGAACGGCATCTTCGTAGCCATCACCGTCATCGACAGGACGTTCGCATTGAGCGGCAGGCTCGCCATGTAGACCACGGCGCGCGCCACGGCATCGACATCCATCACCGGTTCCGGCGCAAGCAGACCGTTGGGCTGCGGCACGCCCTTGGCCATGCGGGACGTCATCGGTGTCTCCGCGTTGCCGATGTCAATCTGGCCGCAAGCGATGTTGAAGGCGCGGCCATCCAGCGCTGTCGCCTTGGTCAGGCCGGTGACCGCATGCTTGGTCGCCGTGTAAGGTGCGGAGTTCGGACGCGGCGCATGGGCCGAGATCGAACCGTTGTTGATGATGCGTCCACCATGCGGCTCCTGCGACTTCATCAGACGCATTGCTTCCTGCGTGCAGTAGAACGGTCCGGAGAGATTCACATTCACCACCGCCTGCCACTCTTCCGGTGCGAGGTCCTCCATCGCCACAGGACGCGCGCCGGTCCCGGCGTTGTTGAACAGCAGATCGAGCCGGCCGAACTTCGCCTTCACGGTCGCGAACAGGGCATGCACCGCGGCCGGGTTGCCGACATCGGTCGGAACTATGAGCATCTCGCCCTTCGCGAGTGATCGCGTTTCCTCCAGCGCTTCCGGCCGGCGTCCGGCGAGTACGACCGAAAAGCCTTCTTTCGCCAACGCAAGCGCCACAGCGCGGCCGATGCCGCTTCCCGCACCCGTGACCAGTGCAACCTTCTCGGTCATTCCCGCTTTCCGCCATAAATCCGCGCTAGGATAGCCTGCCTCAACGGAGCGTGCGCGTGGGAATCATCTGGTGGATCGCACCTGCGGCGGTCGCGGTGTTTGGCGCGATGTTCATCCTGACCGGCGTCGGGCATGTCGCGCGTGGTCGGCTGGGACGTGGCACGCGACACCTTCTTGGCGGTTCCACGACAGCCGCGATCGGCCTGGCGCTCAGTCTCGTCGGGCTCAACATGCAGTTGTTCGCAAGACTGACACATGAAGCGCCGGTCGCGACGGTGAGCGTCAAGGCGGTCAATCCGGCGCATAACATTTACGACGTCACGGTGCACCGCCTCGACGCCGACATTCCCGATCAGGTCTGCACGCTTCAGGGCGACGAATGGATGATGGGCGGCCGGGTGCAGAAGTGGAAACCGTGGGCCAATGTCATCGGCCTGGACTCGACCTACCGTCTTGATCAGATCGAGAACAAGTATTTCACGGCCGAACGCGGCAACGGACGTCCGATCACCGCCTGCGATCTGTCAGGCAAGCCGGACGCGGATACGTTTGTGCCGTCGAACTGGCTGCCCTGGCTGCTGTCGAATTTCTACGTCGAGGACCGCCGCTTCGGCTCGGCCGATTACATGCCACTGGCGGACGGCGCGATCTACAAGGTGATGATGACGCAATCAGGCCTGAATGCCGAACCAGCGAATGCAAACGCGGCAAAGGCGAACGACGCGCGGCCCTAACCTTCCTTCAACACCACTTGCGGCTGGGTCACGCTGAGCCCGGCCAGAACCGGCGCTTCGTCCAGCACCGCGTCGCGCGCGTCGAGTTCGGAGCGGATCGCGGCGTGGCGCTCGGCGGTGAGACGCCAGCCCAGGACGCATAGCCCACCGAGCATCACGAACAAAATCGGGCCCGCGATGAAGATCACTTCCAGCGCATGGATGGCGGCCGGCGTGTTGTGCGCGCCGCTCTTCGCGTTGTAGCCGAACCAGGCCAGCAGCGGGAACGTCAGACCGATCGCGAAGCCCGCGGTCAGCTTGTTCGCGAAGGTGAGCACGGCATAGAGCAGGCTGATCCGCTCCTTGCCCTGCTTCAGGCGGATCTCGTCGCCGACATCGGCCATCATCGCGCTGATCATCAGCCCGAAGCCGGCTGCCATGAAACCGCACCACGCCATCACCGGGATGGCGGCCGGCACATTTCCCTTGGGCACGATGAAGATGGCGAGCAGCCCGATCGAGAACGCCGTCGTCGTGATCGAGAGCGTGCGATGCTTGCCGATGCGCGAGGCCAGCATCGCCGTGAGCGGTGCGCCGGCGATGCCGGCCAGAATGTAAACCAGCAGGAGCAGCGTGGATTGCTGCTGGGTGTAGAGCCGCGCATCGTGGAAGTAGAAGATATACATCGCGCTCATCCAGCCGGGGCCGAGCGTGAGCGCGACCTGCGCCAGGAACAGCCTGATCACTTCCGGCTTGGCGATGATGTCCCAATAGTCGCGCGCGACGAAGCGATGCACGGTCGCCTTGTTGATATGCTCCGGCGTAAACCACACGGCCGTCCACACACCGAGCGGCGCCATGACGATGATCATCCAGCCCATGACCTGGACCGAGGCGTCGCTCGACAGTCCGAAGCGCGGACCGATGACCGGCACAAGCAACGCGACCACGGTCGCCACCACACCCAGCGCCGTCACAGCACCGAAGATGCGCGAGCGATCATTATAGGTTGGCGCCAGCGTCGCGCTCCACACCTGGCGCGAAAGCTCCAGCATCGAGTTGCCGATATAGAGGATGAACAGCCAGACGAAGATGTAGACGCCGTTGATGCCGCTGGACGCCATGAACAGCATATAGGTCGCGAGCGCGAAGATCGGCACGCCGGCCGCCAGCCAGACGCGATAGCGCCCGTACCGCGTCGTCGTGGTGTCCATCAGATGCCCGAGCAGCGGATCGACGAACAGGTCGATGATGCGCACCGAAGCCCATACGCCACCGATCACCGCGAGCGAGACACCAAGATGACCTGCAAGATAGGGCGGCAGATAGACGAACATGACGGTGCCGGCCGTCGCGACCGGCAGCGTCGAAAGCGCGAACACTAGGATGCGCGACAGAGATAGGCGCGCGGGCGCATTGCCCGTGGCGTCGGTCATACCGCGAGGCGCTCCAGCAGGCTTTGTGCGAATTCCGTAAGCGTATCGTCGCGAGCGCCCATGACGATGATCCTGTCGCTTTCGCGCGCATGCCCGATGAGCCAGTCGCCACAGGCGGCGCGATCAGCAAAGACATGTGCCTCGCGTCCGGCGGCTTCAACCCCCTTGATGATATCAATCGAACTGACGCTGCGATCGACCGTGCCGCCGAAATAGACCGGCTCCGGCATCACGAGAACGTCGTTTGCCGCGAGATTTCCGCCAAAGCAGGCGATGAATTCGTTCTTCATCAGTTTCAGCGGCCCAAAGCCATGCGGCTGGAACAACACCAGCAGCCGCCCGGGGAATTGGTGCAAAGTAGCCAGCGTGGCTGCGATCTTGTCCGGGTTGTGCGCGAAATCGTCGATCACCGTGACGCCTCTCGCGGTCCCTATGACCTCGAGCCGGCGCCTTATGCCGGTGAAACGCGACAGTGCTGTGGCAGCATCAGAGAGTGGCACGCCGGCCGCCATCGCCGCACCCAGCGCGGCGAGTGCGTTCGAGACGTTGTGTTCGCCCGGCACTTGCAACGTGACAGACGCGCTCGCGCCGCCATTGCGCGTGCTGACCTCGAACGCGACGCCGCCTGGCAGAGGCGTGATAGCGTTCGCAAGCAGATCGGCCTTCGGATCGTGCAGGCTGTAAGTCACGCGGCGCTTGGGGGGAAGCGTGGCCGCAAGCGCCGCCGTTTCTTCATTGTCGAGGTTGAGCACCGCGATTTCCGAGCGCGAGACAAAGGTGCGGAACAGCTCGCGCAATTCCTCCATTGTCTTGTGATCGAGCGAGATGTTGTTCACCACCGCGACCCGCGGGTGGTAGCGCGCGATGGAGCCGTCGCTCTCGTCAACCTCGCTGACGAAGATATCGCCCTGCCCGATCAGCGCGCTCGCAAACGGCGTGTCCTCCGTGATGAAGTTCTTCATCACGGCGCCGTTCATCACCGTGGGATCAAATCCGGTGTCGGAAAGAATCCAGCCGATCATGCCGGTGGTCGTGGACTTGCCCGATGTCCCGGCGACGCCGATGGCATTCGGCGATTCGTTGAAGATCTCCGACAGCAGCTCGGCGCGCAGCTTGTGCGGCGCACCGGCGGCGCGTGCTGCCTGCACGTCCGGGATGGTGTCTTCGACAGCGGCCGAGGTGACGAGCATCGTGCCGGCCTTCACGCCTGTGCCGTCCTGCGGGAACAGCGTCACGCCCGCCTGGCGCAGGAAATCGAACTTTGATGCGTTGCGCCCCTGGTCGAGCGCGCGGTCGGAGCCGGAGACCGTTGCGCCGCGTGCCTTCAGGATCAGGGCAAGCGGAAGCATGCCGCTGCCGCCGATGCCGCAGAAGAAATAATGTCTGTCGGGAGCCATCCGCGGACGCTATAAGCGGACGTTGCCGGAGACAAGCGAGCACAGAAGCGGGATGAGGATCGGCGTCGTCGCACCCGCCAACCGGCTGCTGCCTGAGACCGCAGAGAGTGCGATCGCTCTCGCCAGGGCGCGTTTCGGCGACCGAGCTGAGATCGTTTTTCATCCGCAATGCTTCCTGTCGTCCGGCCACTTCGCCGGTGACGATGATGCGCGGGCGGCCGCGTTCCTGGCGTTCGCCAACGATCCGACTTTCGATGTCCTTTGGATGGCACGCGGCGGCTATGGTTCAGGACGGATCGCGGAGCGTGTGATCGCGGGACTGACGGGTGCCGCGAAGAGCAAGTCCTATCTCGGATACAGCGATTGCGGCTTCCTACTGGCGGGGCTCTATCGTGCCGGCTATCGCGTGGCGCACGCGCCGGTGCCGGCGGACATCCTGCGCAAGGGCGGCGATGAAGCCGTCGCGCGTACGCTGTCCTATCTGCTCGACGGTGCCCGCGACGCTATCGACCCGTCAGTGGACGGCAAGACAAAGACCGCGGCGTTCAATGTCATCGTGCTGAACAACATCGTGGGCACCCCGCTGGAGCCTGACCTCGCCGGCCATGTGCTGATGCTGGAAGAAGTGTCGGAGTACCTCTACGCCCTCGACCGCGCGCTACAGCACCTGACGTTGAACCCGAACATCCGCCGCGTCGCAGGGATCAGGCTCGGCCGGGTTAGCAAGGTCCCCGACAACGATCCGCCCTTCGAGCAGACGCCCGAACAGATCGCGCAGCACTGGTGCGCGCAAAGCGGCATCGCCTATCTCGGCCGCGCCGACATCGGACACGACGCAGGAAACAAGGTCGTGCCGTTCGGTCTCATTTAACCTCTCCCGCTATCGCGGGCGAGGTTAAGTAACTCAACAGTCGTTCTGGCACTCGCCGCCGTTGGCCATGCAACCGCAGCCGCCATACTCGCGCTGCAGGCGCGCGAGGTGCATGTCGAGCGCCGTGCGCACGATGTGATGGCGCGTCACGCCCTTCTTCACCGCGGCGATGCCCAGCTTCTCGAATTCGGCCGGGGTCAGCGCAACCATGATCTTGTGCAGCTTGCCGTCCGGCGCTGGTACCGGCGTATGCGGCGCAACTTCCGGCACGGCCGCGACGACGCGGCGTGGCTCGGGCTTTGCGACAACCGGTCGAGGCGGCGCCTCAGGCAGCGGCGTCACGACGAAAGGGCGCGGTGCCTCCGATGCAGGCTCCGGCTCTGCGTCGGAGACGGCCGCGACCCGCGGCAGGGATTCCGACACGAAAGGCTGGATGGTCGACGGTTCCGGCTCACGGCGCCAGAACATGGTCGGCCGGCCTGCGATCGCCGACGGTGCGGCATCGCCCTTGCGGGCCAGGAGACTCGAGGTGATCGGAGCGAAGTGCGGCGTGCTCATGGTCAGCTGGTCCTATTGCGGGCGATCACTGGCTCTGCGGCCAAACACATGCGTGGAGCGGCGTTCCGCGCCGGCGAACGGCGTGAAGCTCGTGCGGCGCTCCATCGAGAAGCGGCGCTCCGCCGGCGGCGTGACGACGACGGGCGGAAGGTCTTCCATCACAGGGGCGCGCCGCTCGCTCACGATATGCGGTGCGGCGGCAGCGACCGGGCGCGGCGATGGCGGCGGCGCAGGACGATCCGCCATCACGTGCTGGGTCGTCAGCGGCGCGGCGGCGATCGGCTCGATATCGTACTCGTCCGGCGGCGGTGCGATGCGATCATCCGCGAGGCCCGACAGCGCACCAGTCAGGAAATGCTGCGGCTTGAACTCTGGCAGCATCGTCGTGTCGCCGGTGATGCGCGAGAGCTTGTCCTGGATATAAAGCCACAGGTCGCGGACTTCCTTGGCCGACGCGGACTTGGCGGCCGCCTCGCTCACCGTGCGGCCGTCGACCATGCTGGCGGCGAAATCGACACGATGGTGCAAGGTCACCGGCGCAACCGTGCCGTGCTGCGAAAGCGCGATCGCCGCCTCGCCCGTGATACGCGCGCGCGGCGTGGCGCCGTTCACGACGAAGATCAGCGGCTTCTTGTGACGCTCGGCGATGTCGACGGTGGCGCCGACGGCGCGCAGGTCATGCGGGCTCGGGCGCGTCGGCACCACAACGAGATCGGCGTGGCCGACGACTTCCGAGATGGAGCTGGTGATCGCGGGCGGCGTGTCGATCACGGCAAGCTTGATGCCGGCGCTCTTGAGCTGCTCCAGCGCCGCACCGAGATCAAGAAGACCAACCTTGGCGAAATGCGGCGTGCCTGACGCGCGAGAATTCCACCAATGCGAGAGAGACCCCTGCGGGTCGGTGTCGATCAGCGCGACCGGTCCGATTCCTGCCTGATCTGCTTCGACGGCGAGGTGTCCGGACAACGTCGTCTTGCCCGAGCCACCTTTTTGGGATGCCATTACCAGAACGTGCATTACGGCCCCGACTATGTGAATCGTTGTGTTACTGTGTAGAGCGGCAGTCCTTACGACCCGCTTTAGAGCTCGCGCGGCAATTGTGTTTGATTTGCTCCGCATTCCATTCAAATTGTCCGCAATCGAGGCCAGCATGACCCCCGTTTTTCGCACGGCCGTTGCGGCACTGATCGCGATCGCTGCCATAGGCGCGGCGCCCGTTGAAAAGCCCGCAGACGCGCCTGTCACTGATTGGTCCAATGTCGAGACAGTGATCGTCCAGGGCCGCCCGGCCGGTCCGGCGATGTGGCGCATTACCAAAGGCAATTCGGAAGTCTGGATCCTGCCGACGGTGGGACCGGTGCCGAAGTCGCTTCAATGGGACACCGATGGCGTCTCCGATGTTCTCAAGGGCGCCACCGCGTTGTGGATGCCGCCGCGCGCGACCGTAGGCGTGTTCGAAGGCCTGTGGTTCTGGATGACCGGGATGGACGCGCTCGAACAGCCGGACGGCGTGACACTCGAGAGCATGCTGCACGATCCGCTGAAGGCGCGCTTCATCGCGGCACGCACTTCGATCGGCAAGGACGCCGACGATTACGGAAAATATCTTCCCGCCGTCGCCGCTGCATTCCTGGAACGCGACTTCTGGAAAGCGAGCGACCTGGCGAACGATGTACTGCCATCGACCATCGAGCATCTGGCTTCGCACCAAGGTGTGCCGGTGAAGACGATCGCAACCATCCGCGGCATGGATGTCATCAAGGACGTGCCGAAGATGAGCCAGTCGGCGCAGCTTGCTTGTGTCGAGGCAGCGCTGGCCGACATCGACACACAACGCGCCCACGCCGCTGCGGCGGCACGTGCCTGGGCCGTCGGCAATCTGGACGGCATCAAGGCGAACTACTCGGAGATCCGGCTGGGCACCTGCCTGAACGCAAGTGCTACGTATGCAAGCTTGCGCGAGAAGGCGATCGCAGACACGACCAACGCGATCATCGCCGCGTTGTCGCGACCCGGGAAGTCGGTCTTCGTCGTGCCGCTCGGAGATTTCCTGCGGAACAAATCGGTACTCGACCGCATCATCGCCGACGGCGCCGAGGTCAGTGGACCCGGCACCTAGACCAGCGTTGCTTCCGTCTTCGCGCGAATCTCGTCCGCGGTCACGCCGGTCGCAGTCTCCAGCAGCTTGAG
>DASZCC010000224.1:0-18997 GCA_035943485.1 Rhizomicrobium sp.
TCTGGGCCGTGGCTGCCAGATCGTTGGTGCGGATGTGGCGCGACGCGACATCGACTGCCGATTGAAGCGTCGCGCCGGCGAAGAAGATCAAGCCGGCTTCGAACATGCCCAGGAAGAGAACAAGAAAGGGTGGCGCGACAAACGCGAACTCGATGGCTGCGACGCCGTCGATGCGACGCGCGCGCATCGATCTCAGCCGCGCGGTGAGCCGCCAACCAGAGTGTGACATCGCACAACCGCCTGACAGTGAAAGGCCGGTTGAAACGCAACGCCCATGCCTTGGGGTTTAACAAGATGCTCCAATAGGTCCGATCGAGCGATCGAAGAAGCGAAAGACAAAGCCGTGGTCAATAATCGGCTAATGCTGGCGACTCGGTAGCGCGCACAAATAATATGCGCGTAACCACGTCCGCCGAACTTGCATACGGATGGTCCAAAAGATTGCTACACGCGATGGCTCAAACCACTGCAGGTCAAGGTCATGTCTTTTCAAAGACGCCTTGCCAGGTGTGTTGCGTCCTTCCTGTGCAATCGCGAAGCAAACGTCGCCATCATGTTTGCGCTGAGCGCGTTGCCGCTTATCTTCGCACTGGGCGCCGGACTGGACTACGCGCGCGTGCTCGTCGTGCGCACCGAACTGACCAATGCGCTTGACGAAGCCGCTCTCGCCATCGCGTCCGGGGGCTACGACCCTGCCGATGCGAAATCCGTCACGGCCGCAAAGCTCCGGGCCGAAAGCTTTTTCAAGGCGAACTATGATGATGAAGGCCTGACAAAGGGCGGGCACTCGACCATCACGATCCAGAAAGTGGGCGATGCGTTGACCCTGTCGACGACGGCCGTCGTTCCCACGACGCTGATGGAAATCGCCGGAATCCCGTCCGTCACAGTCGACGCGACCAGTACCGCGATCGCGGGTCAGCCGAAGATGTGGGTATCGTTCGTGCTCGACAATACGAACTCGATGTGCGCATCCGATACTGATCCTGACAGCAATGGCCCTTGCGCCGATGAGACAGGTACGAAGCTATCGTTCCTGAAAAGCGCCATGCACCAGGTTCTCGATCAGATAAAGGCCGTCGCAGGGGATTCGGAGGGCGGTGTCCTGGTGAGCATCGTGCCGTTCTCCCGGGTCGTGAACATCGGCACATCAAATGTCGGGGAAAGCTGGATCGGCTGGCCGCCTTCGAAACTGACGCCTGCCTCCGACCACAGCTCGTGGCGGGGTTGCGTCACCGATCGTGGTAGCAGCAAGGCTCCGGCCGCCAGCAGCGACGGCTATGACGTGACCAATGCGTTGCCCGTCTCTGGAGACAGCCTGTTTCCTGCCTATGAGAGCCAGACATTATGCCCCGTCTCCATGCTCCCTCTCACCGATGACTGGACCGCACTTGGCAACACCATCGACGCGATGGTTCCGTCCGGCGCGACAAATCAGACGATCGGTGTGGTATGGGGATGGCAGCTCATGACCGAGAAATTTCCATTCCCCACCGGGGGACAGCCAGCGGTGCCGGCATTGCCGCCTGGCACGCAGCGCATCATCGTCCTGTTCAGTGATGGTGTGAACACGACAAACCGGTGGACGACTGACAGCCCGCTCATCGACGCCCGCATGGCGCTAGTCTGCAAGAATGCGAAGGCCGATGGCGTCACGATCTATGCTGTGTACGTTCACATCGGTAAGGATTCGCCTGCAAGCGTGCTCCGCGATTGCGCCTCGACAGGTCACTACTACGACGAGACCTCGGCAAAAGGCATTACAGACGCCTTCAAAGCCATTGGCGACCCGATTGCCACGCCACACCTCGCGCACTGAAAGCCGCGCAACAAAAAAGGGCGGCGCCAGATGCACCGCCCTCATTTGGTTCCATCGATGTCCGCTTACTGCCCAGTCTGTCCAGTCGACTTCGCGCCGTCATCCACGTGCTTCTCAACATCCGGCATCAAAACTGTCGTGTAGCCCACATCACCAGGGCGCGGCGCCGATTCACAACGCGGCCCAGCGCAGGACAGGGTCAGGTGCGTCGAACCCTTCTGCAAGATTACCGTCGCGCCACGGTTGCCGGATACCACAACGTATGTGTTCGAGACTTGGTGACCGGTGCTATCGAGCGCGATAATGTTGGTGGCGCCGAATGACTTTCCCAGCACGAAAGCGTGGCGCGCGTCGATCATGTTTACGTCGGTGATAAGAGGATTACCGACATAGACGGTCGCGACGGTGCGCGGGAAGGCGATGGTGCGGACTTCATCCATGGGCACGGAGACGGTGTAGTCGCTTGCGAATGCGGGCACGAGGCCCGAGAGAAGAAACAGAGCGGAAGTCAGTGTGCGGCGCATAGCATCCATCCTGCGATTGCTGGCGTGAGGCTAGGGCCTCCGCCGTAAAAGAAGCTTTAACTTTCGGATTGCATGTCTCAGCAGGTGTTGCGAGTCCTTCAATTCTGCCGGCGCTCAAAACGCGCGTCGCCGGGTTTGCGATGCCACGAGAGAGCACTTTCCGCAGTGCATTTACCCATCACGGTAAACAGATCGGTAATTCAAACGAAGAAACACGGGTTCAGCACCCTGTTTTGCTCCGTTGTGGAACAGATGAGAAATAACTCGCAAATCTCGTTTAAGGCTGCATTAAGCGCGCACCGGTAGCGTTCCCACACGTCCTGCTTGGTCGCTCGAAAAGTGACAACGGGACTTTCTAGGGTGTCACTTTGTGGAGGCTATCATGAACAATCTCGTTTCTCGTTTCGTTGCTGACGAGTCCGGCGCGACGGCCATTGAATACGGCCTGATTGCTGCTCTCATTTCAGTTGCGATCATCGTCGCGATCACCGCGCTTGGCACACAGCTCAGCGCCGTGTTCAGCAACATCACGACCAAGTTGGCTGCCGGCGCTTAATATCGGTTCCAACGAGCGATCGATGCGCGGCCGCTTCCAAAAGAAGCGGCCGCGTTCGCTTCATGCACACGGATATCGGGATGCAGGCGGAAATTTTAATTTTGGGTGTTCTTCCGCTTCTCCTCGCACTGGCTGCGGGCTGGGATCTGGCGAGCTACACGATCCCCAACGTCCTGCAGATCGCGATGCTCGCTTCATTCGCGATTTTCGTCTTTGTCGCCCACCTAACCCTCGCGCAGTTCGGCGTGCATCTTCTTGCAGGCCTGATCGGTCTTGTCGCCGGGTTCACACTCTTTGGGCTCGGTTATATCGGTGGCGGTGATGCAAAGCTCTTCGCTTGTACGGCCCTGTGGCTCGGCCTTGGCGATCTTCTTGAGTACACGCTTATTGCGTCGGTGATCGGCGGAGCGCTCACGCTGGCGCTGTTGTCGTTCCGCGTCATTGCCGTACCGGAATTCTTCGTCAGGCAGCGCTGGATCGCACGCCTGCATGACACGAAGCAGGGCATTCCTTACGGCATTGCGCTGGCCGCGGCTGGCCTCGCCATCCTTCCGCACGCCGAAATCTTCCGCCACGCGGTGGCCGCTTAAGCTTTACCTAAATTTGGATGCCTGCGCGTTTAGACATTTGAAAGGTGTGCCATGTTCTGTGGCCACTGCAGGTTGCGTTTTTATGCACTGCAGAGAACCTGATCTGTCTGGGCTGGTCATGATCGCTGCTTCACTCACTGGAGGCACGCATGAACACCATCATCAATCGCTTTATCCATGACGAATCCGGCGCGACGGCCATCGAATATGGCCTTATCGCCGGGCTCATTTCCGTTGCCATTATCGGCGCGATCACGACTTTGGGTGGAAACTTGTCCACTCTGTTCAATACGATCGCAGGCAAATTGTCGGCGGCCAACACGACAGCAGGCAAGTAGCCGGTTCTGGAAGTAACCTCTGCGCGGCCGCGATAAGTGAAGCGGTCGCGCACTCTTCGCAAAAGACAGACGAAAAATGCAGACCGGAATTCTGTTGGCCGTATTCCCGGGTCTTTTGGCGCTCGCTGCGGCCTGGGATCTCGCGAGTTACACGATACCCAATAGAATTCAGCTTGTGATGATCGCCGTCTTCGCGGTCTTTGTCCTGATCGCGGGTTTGACGCTTGCGCAGCTGGGCATGCACCTGCTCGCCGGCCTTATCGGACTGGCCGTCGGCTTTGCACTGTTCGCGCTAGGCTATGTCGGCGGCGGTGACGCCAAATTATTTGCGTGTATAGCGCTCTGGTTAGGTCTTGGTAATCTTCTTGAATATTCTCTTACCGCCTCGATCTTCGGTGGGTTGCTTGCCGGCGTACTGCTGACACTCAGGCAGATTCCCCTGCCGCCGATGGCGCTGAATCAGGCGTGGATCGTGCGTCTGCACGATTCCAAAAGCGGAATTCCCTTTGGCGTGGCGCTCTCTGTCGCTGCGATCGCGCTTCTTCCGCATGCGGATATTTTTCGCCACGCGTCGATAAGCTGACACTGCCACTCTTAGGTTGCTGAGTGTTTTGTTAAGCAAATTCTAAAGGGTTTGCCCTCAGGATCATTTCCAAAGGGAGCCGGTCCTCATGAACATGCAGCGAATGATTTTGTTGGGCGTCGCCGTTATTGCGGCTGCCGCTGCCGCTTTCCTGGCGCGCGGCATGCTTGGTGGCACGGCGCCGAAGGCTGTGGCCGTGATCGCACCGCCGCAGATGCAGACGCGCCAGGTGCTGGTCGCATCGTCGTCCTTGCAGCCGGGCCAGCCGCTTAATCCGTCGCTGGTGCGCTGGGACAAGTGGCCAGCGTCAGCCGTTGATGCCACCTTCATCACGCAGGAGACGACTCCCGACATCACGACGGCGACGACCGGCGTTGTGGTCCGCGCGCCGATCGTGACCGGCGGTCCGATCACCACAGCGAATATCGTTCACTCCGCGTCCGCCGGCTTCATGGCCGCGACGTTGAACCCCGGCATGCGCGCTGTGTCGATACCGATAACAGTCGACTCCGGCGCCGGCGGTTTCATTCTGCCGAATGATCGCGTCGATCTCATCATGACGGAACAGATCTCCGACAATCCGCGCCGCTTCCGTGCCCATGTCGTCCTCGGCAATGTGCGCGTGCTGGCGATGGACCAGACCTTCAAGCAGGACGACGCGGCAAAGGTCGTGCTCGCCAAGACGGCGACGCTCGAGCTGTCGCCCGGGCAGGCCAAGGCCGTGATCAAGGCACAGGCCGCCGGCCCGCTGTCGCTGGCGTTGCGTCCGCTGGACAGCACGCCGCCGAAACTTGCAGCCGTCACGCCGGACAAGCCCGCAGCCACCGCCGTCGCGCCGGCCAACGATGACGGGACGGGTGAAGTCGACGACGGCACCTCGGTCAACGTAATCCGCTTCGCCGTTACCGGCGCAAAGAGGTAAGTGATGATGCGTAAGATCATTTTCGGCGCCGCTGTCGCGCTCTTCGCTCTCTCGTCTGCGCAAGCGGCCGATCCCCGGGAAGCGGGCGCGCGCGTCATGCAGCTCGCCGTGCACCCTGGCACGCCCTCTACCCAGCGCGTGACGTTGTCGCTCAACAAGGCATTGATCGTCGAGCTCAACGCCGACGCGCGCGATGTGCTCGTGTCGAGCCCCGACATCGTGGACGCCGTGGTGCGCACGCCGCGCCGCATCTTCCTTCTGGGCCTCAAGACCGGCCAGGCCAACGCGTTCTTCTTCGACGGCGCCGGTCACCAGATCGCCGCGCTCGATATCCGTGTTGAGAAAGACACCGTCGACGTCGGCTCGATGATGCGCCTGGCGCTGCCGGGCACGCATATCAACGTGCAGGCGCTGAACGACAACATCGTGCTCTCCGGCACGGTTTCCAGCGCGCAGGAATCGGCGCGTGCCCAGGACCTCGCGGCACGCTTTGCCGGTGATCCGACCAAGGTCGTCAATCTCTTGAAAGTCGCGGGTGGCGAGCAGGTCATGCTGCGGGTCCGCGTCGCCGAAATGCAGCGCACGATCGCCAAGCAGTTCGGCCTGAATGTCGCAACGGCCTTCAAGGCCGGCGGCGTGCCGATCCAGGCCTCGACGGACAATTCGTTCAACCTGGTGGGCCGCGCCCTTGCGGACGCTTCAGGCGGCCAGGCCGGTCTGCTCTGCACGGCAGCTGCTGCGGCGACTGCCGGCGGCACGGCTGCGTTCTGTCCTCCGGGCTTCAACAATCTCAGCGGTCAGCTGAATGCTTTCGAGCGCGTCGGTCTCGTCCACATGCTCGCCGAGCCGAACCTGACGGCGATCTCCGGCGAGACGGCCAAGTTCCTGGCGGGTGGTGAGTTCCCGGTTCCGGCCGGCCGCGACCAGCAGGGCAACATCTCGATCGAGTTCAAGCAGTTCGGCGTGGCGCTCTCCTTCACGCCAGTCGTGCTCAGCGCAGGCCGCATCTCGCTGCAGGTCTCGACTGAGGTCAGCGAGCTCACCAATACCGGCGCGTTCACGCTGGCGGGGGGCACGTCGACGGACTCAAACGGCAATCCAGTCACGACCGGCGGCCTTACGATCCCGGCCCTCAATGTGCGCCGCGCCCAGACGACGGTCGAGCTGCCCTCCGGCGGAAGCTTCGCCATCGCCGGCCTGATGCAGCACAACACCTCGCAGAGCATCGACGCCTTCCCGGGCCTCAAGGATCTGCCGGTGCTGGGCGCGCTGTTCCGCAGCCGCGACTTCCAGAACAACGAGACCGAGCTGGTCGTGCTCATCAGCGCCTATCTCGTCAATCCGACGGCAGAAGCCAATCTCGTCCTGCCGACCGACGGTTTCGAGACGCCGAGCGATCTCGACACGATCGTGAACGGCAAACTCAACGACAGACACGGCGTGCCGGGCGCGCCTGCCAAGCCCTCACCATCGGGCTCTGTCGGCTTCATCGTCCAATAGAGGGGTTCGGAACATGGCCAGCACCAAGGATATCTTCCGCGCTGCTTCGATTTTCGCCGTACTCGCGGCGGGAAGCTGCGCGGCACCCGATGGCACGCCGGTTGGCAACGACCCGATGCCGAACCATCCGATCACGGTGGAGCCCAGCTATCACAAGCTGCGCCTGCCCTTCTCGGTGTCGGAGAGCGGATTGATGCCGGACGATGCCCAGCGGTTCAGCGATTTCGTTGAGGGCTACATCTATCACGGCAATGGCGCGATCTCGATCAGCGCTCCGGCCGGACATGATTCCGACGCCGCCATCGCCTATTTCGGCGAGCGTCTTGCCGATGCCGGCATTCCGCGCGACCGCATCCTGGTCGGCACACGCCAGGTCAGCGACGGCGATGCGCGTGTCGAACTCGGCTATATCAGCTACCAGGCGACGGCATCGGCTTGCGGCAACTGGTCGAACGATCTGGCGTTCACGCCGGACAACTCCATGGCGCCAAATTTCGGCTGTGCGAACCAGCACAACGTGGCAGCCGAACTCGCGGATCCGCGCGATCTCATTGCGCCGCATCCGACAGGCCCGAGCGAGGCCTCGCGCCGCGCAACGGTCTGGCAGAACTATGTGAAGGGCACGCCCACGGGCGCGACCCTCAGTGCGGACCAGTCGGTCGCAGCATCTGACGTCAGCAAATAGAGCGGGCAGGGATCATCATGGTGAAAGCAAGCACGCCGGAAACAGAGGGCGAGGCATTCGGCGCCGCCCCGCACGAGCGTCCCGTGCCGCGCATCTCGATCGCGGCCTTCGTGGAATTCCCGGATACCGGGGCTGCGCTGCAGCGCGCGGGTACCGACCGGCGCCTGTCGAAGGCGCATGTCAATGTTCATCTCGGTGGCATCCAGGGCGCGGTGGATCATTTCCACGGACAAGTGACGCCGAATCTTCTGGTCGTCGAGACCAGGCTTAACGGACAGGCGGCGTTGGACGAACTCGACCGTTTGGCCGAAGTCTGCGATCCGTCTACCAAGGTCATCATCATCGGCCGCGTCAATGACGTGGAGCTCTATCGCGAACTGATGCGCCGCGGCGCCAGCGAATATCTGGTCGCGCCGCTCAATCCCCTGCACCTGATCGAGGTCATCTCGGGTCTGTATCTGGATCCGGAATCGCCACCGATCGGACGCGTCGTGACCTTCATCGGCGCGCGCGGTGGCGCCGGCTCGTCCTCGCTCTCCCACAATGTGGGCTGGTGCGTGGCTGAAGAGCTGAATATCAACACGACGATCATCGATTTCGATCTGCCTTTCGGCACGACGGGTCTCGACTTCAACGACGAACCGGGTCAGGGCATTGCTGACGCGCTGTCGTCGCCCGAGCGTCTGGACGACGTCCTTCTCGACCGTCTGGTGGTGAAGCGCGGTGCGCACCTTTCGCTGTTTGCGACGCCGGCCATGGTCGACCGTGACTACGAGGCTCATTCCGACGCTTACGAGTCTGTGCTCGATGCCGTGCGCCAGACGACGCCTTGCGTGATCGTGGATCTGCCGCATCTGTGGGCGCCTTGGATCAAGGCGACGCTGATCGGTTCCGACGACATTGTCATCGTGGCCACACCTGACCTCGCCTCGCTGCGCAACGCCAAGAACATCGTGGAACTCGTGCGCCAGAACCGTCCGAACGATGCGCCGCCAAAGCTCGTCATCAATCAGGTGGGCGTGCCCAAGCGTCCGGAAATTCCTGCGAAGGATTTCGCCGAGACCCTCGGCTTGAAGCCGACCGTCATCCTGCCATTTGACCCTGCCGTGTATGGGCAGGCCGCCAACAATGGCCAGATGCTGATCGAGGTGGCGCCGAAATCGCCGCAGGCCGACGCTGTGCGCACGCTCGCAAGCCTGGTGACCGGCCGTACGCCGCAGGTCACCGAGAAACCTGCTTCCTTCCTCACATTCCTGAAAGGGAAGAAGAGGGCATAACGATGTTTGGCAAGCGCAGTGGATCCAATGAGGCCGTGGCGCCTGTAGCTGCGCCGCCGCCGCCGGCTGCCATGGCCGCGCCGGCGCCTGCGCCCGCACCGAAGGCGGAGAGTGGCGGACGCAGTCCGCAGCCTTCCGCGCCGCTGATGGTCACGCCGACGCCGAAATCGTCGTCGCGCTCGGCCGTCGACAACCGCTCGGAAGACTACTACCAGATCAAATCGACGATCTTCTCGGCCCTGATCGACACCATCGATCTTGCGCAGCTGGCGCAGCTCGATCCCGATTCGGCGCGCGAGGAAATCCGCGACATCGTCAACGAGATCATCTCGATCAAAGCCGTTGTGATGTCCATCGCGGAGCAGGAACAGCTGCTCCAGGACATCTGCAACGACGTCCTCGGCTATGGTCCGCTCGAGCCGCTGCTCGCCCGCGACGACATCTCCGACATCATGGTCAACGGCGCCGGCCGGGTGTTTATCGAAGTCGGCGGCAAGGTGCAGCTGACCAACATACGCTTCCGCGACAATGCGCAGCTGATGAATATCTGCCAGCGCATTGTGAGCCAGGTCGGCCGCCGCGTCGACGAAAGCTCGCCGATATGCGACGCGCGCCTCCTGGACGGCTCCCGTGTCAACGTGATCGCGCCGCCGCTGGCGCTCGACGGACCCACGCTCACCATTCGTAAGTTCAAGAAGGACAAGCTTACGCTCGACGATCTCGTCAAGTTCGGCTCTATCTCGCCGGCCGGTGCGCGCGTGCTCGCCGTCATCGGCCGCTGCCGCGCCAACGTGCTGATCTCCGGCGGTACCGGTTCGGGAAAGACGACGCTTCTGAACTGCATGACCGCCTATATCGACGCCGAAGAACGCGTCATCACCTGCGAGGACGCGGCCGAACTTCAGCTGCAACAGCCGCATGTGGTGCGTCTGGAAACGCGGCCGCCAAACCTGGAAGGCCAGGGCACGATCAGCATGCGCGACCTGGTCAGGAACTGTCTGCGTATGCGTCCTGAACGCATCATCGTGGGCGAGGTGCGCGGACCCGAGGCGTTCGACCTCTTGCAGGCGATGAACACGGGTCACGACGGCTCCATGGGCACGCTCCACGCCAACTCACCGCGCGAAGCCATGTCGCGTTTGGAATCGATGATCACCATGGGCGGCTTCTCGCTGCCCACCAAGACGATCCGCGAGATGATCGTCGGCTCGATCGACGTCATCCTGCAGGCTGAGCGCCTGCGCGATGGTTCGCGCCGCATCACAAAGGTGACCGAGGTTATCGGCACGGAAGGCGACGTCGTCATCACCCAGGATCTCCTGACCTATGAGATCTCGGGCGAGGACGAGACCGGCCGCCTGAAGGGCAAGCACAACGGCACCGGCATCGTGCGTCCGAACTTCTGGGAACGCGCGCGCTATTTCGGCATGGAACGTGAACTGGCCGAAGCCCTCGACGAACTTCAGAGCTAAGGGGAACCAATGCTCCTGATCGTCATCCTTATGCTCTCCGTTGCTGTCGGTGGCGCGATTTTCGCCTTCTCCGGCGGCGATCGCGTCTCGACCAAGCGGGTAACGGCAATCGCCAAGCCCGAGGCGCGCGTTAAGGCGGTCGATGGCGGCGCGAAGCGCAAGAACGTCCAGAACCTGCTCAAGGAAATCGAATCCAAGAACGCCGAGAAGCAGAAGAAGATCAATATGCGCCAGCGCTTGCTGCTGGCCGGCCTCCCCAATGTTTCAGTGCGCAACTATTACATCTTCTGTGGCGTGATGGGCGTGGTGACGGCGGTGCTGTGCCTGATTACCGGTCAATCGATCATTGTCCTGGCACTGGCATCGCTGAGCGTGGCGATCGGCATGCCGCGCTGGGTGCTGAGCTTCATGCGCAAACGCCGCGAAAAGGCGTTCACCGAAGAGTTCGCCAATGCCATCGACGTGATCGTGCGAAGCGTCAAGTCGGGGCTTCCGACCAATGAAGCGATGCGCATCGTCGCGCGCGAAGTGCCCAACCCCGTGGGCTCCGAATTCAATACTCTTTGCGAAGGCCTTCGCCTCGGCGTGACCCTCGAGCAGGGCGTGAAGAAGATGTACGAGAGCATGCCGACGCCGGAAGTGGCGTTCTTCGGCATCGTGATGACCATTCAGCAGAAATCCGGCGGTAACCTGTCGGAAGCGCTGGGCAATCTTTCTGTCGTGCTGCGCGACCGCAAGCGGCTGATTGGCAAGATCAAGGCGATGTCGTCCGAAGCCAAGGCGTCTGCCGGCATCATCGGCGCCCTGCCTCCGGCTGTTGCCTTTCTCGTCTACCTGACCACGCCGGACTACATCATGATGCTTTTCAACGAGCGCATGGGCAACATCATGCTCGTCGGCTGCGCGTTCTGGATGAGCCTCGGCATCATGGTCATGCGCAAGATGATCAATTTCCAGTCGTGAGAGACCCATGCTGAGCGTTGGCATTCTCGACATTCTGTTCGACAAGACGTTCCTGGCCACGTTGATCGCGGCCATCTTCGCCTTCGCGACCATTGTCACGATCGGCCTGCCGATGATCGCGAACGACAATCTCGGCCAGCGGCTGAAGGCGGTTTCCGAGCGCCGCGAAGAGCTGCGCGCAAGGCATCATGCCGCGCTGAACGCCAAGCGCTCGCTGCGCAGCGAGCCGGTCAGCTACATGAAGGCGACCCTGGATCGCTTCAAGCTCGGCAACCTTCTGGAGTCCGAGAACACGCGGCAGAAGCTTACGCGCGCCGGCTATCGCGGCCAGGGCCCGATCGTGACCTTCATGTTCTTCCGTTTTGTGGTGCCGATCGTCCTGTTGCTGGCGGCACTCTTTTATTTCTTCGTCATGTCACACTATCAGATGCAGACCTTGCAGAAGATCTGCATCTCGGTCGGCATCGCGCTCCTGGGCTTCTACGTGCCCGATATGTATGTCAGCAACATCATCGCAAAGCGTCTGACATCGATCATGCGCGCCTTCCCCGATGCGCTTGACCTTCTCCTGATCTGCGTCGAATCCGGCATGTCGGTCGAGGCCTCGTTTCAGCGCGTCGCGTCGGAAATCGGCACGCAGTCGAGCGAACTGGCCGAGGAGTTGGGCCTGACGACGGCCGAACTCTCCTATCTTCCCGAGCGCCGTGAGGCTTTCGAGAATCTCGCGAAACGTTGCGCGCATAGCGGCGTCAAGGCGGTTGCAACCGCGCTGAACCAGGCCGAGCGTTACGGCACGCCGATGGGCAACGCTCTGCGCGTCGCGGCACAGGAAAATCGCGACATGCGTATGATGGATGCCGAAAAGAAGGCCGCGGCACTCCCTGCCAAGCTCACCGTGCCGATGATCCTGTTCTTCCTGCCCGTCCTCTTCGTCGTGATCCTTGGCCCTGCGGTCATGAAGATCATGCACATGGGTCACTGAAAGCACCTGCCGGCAGCGACGGCCTGAGGCTCAGCCAGTTGTCTTCACCGCCTCGTCGATCAACGTACACACTTCATTTGGCATCGACGCCAGCGACGCGTGGCTTGCTGGCAGCGTGATGATCTTCTTCGCGCGCCCAGCCCGTTGGCCATGCGCTCTTCATTGGTGGCGGGCGATCACGGTCTTCTTCTGTCACCCGGGAGGCTCGCGTAACGAGGCTAGCCGGGACCCATCTCGACATATCGCGATGGGGCTCGGCTCTCGCTGTGCTCGGCCGGGATGACAGGTAGGGATTGTGCGTTTCGAAGCGCACAAAAAAGCGCGGCCTGACCAAGTCAGACCGCGCTCTTTGGAACCAGGGATATTTACGGCTTGCTGGCGTCGGCCGTCTGGCGGAGCGCCGGGATGCCGTCCGATTTGGCCTTCTTCACCGGCTTGGTCGTATCGGCGACCTTCGCAGGCTTTGCAGCAGTGGCGGCCTTTACAGGCTTCGCCGTGTCGGCAACTTTCACGGGCTTCACGACAGTCGCGGCCTTCACAGGCTTTGCAGCGTCAGCAGCCTTGACAGGTTTGACGATGTCGGCGGCCTTGACGGGTTTGACGATGTCGGCGGCTTTGATCGGCGAGGCATGCGTCACGCCGTCGGCAACCTTGACCGGCACGGGGTGAGCCACGGAGGCGACGTGTTTCTTGTCCGCTCTGGGCTTCTTCGCGTCGACCGGGCCGGCATGCGTATCGACCGGAATGTCCTGCATCACGATGCGATTGGCATTGGCGTGCGGTGCAGCGGCAACCAGCGGCGTGGGCGTGGCGACCGGCTTGACGGGCGCGGCGGCAGCAACGACGGGCTTGACTGGCGCGGCGGCAACAACAGGTTTGACCGGCGCGATGGCGGCGACGGCGACGGGCGCCGGCGCGGGATGCTCGGCGTCCAGTCTTGCGATGTTCTCGGCGATGCGCGGATCGAGCGAACCGGTCGCCTGGGCCTTCGCCATCAGCACGTGCGCGCCATTGGCGTCACCGGCCAGCATGCGCGACATGGCGTAGTTGTTGAGCACAACAGCGGTGCCCGGCTTCAGCGACAGCGCACGCTCATAAGCCAAGCGGGCATTGTCGTGATCGCCGAGCTGGTCGTACGAGACGCCGAGCGCCGAGTAATATGTCCAATCGGATGGTTGCAGCTCGACAGCGCGACGCAGGAAGTTCACGGCGTCGGTGGAGCGGTTTTCCTGCGCAAGCAGCTTGCCGTATTCGCCGACGATGCGGGCGTCATCCGGCTGGGCCAGCATCAGCTGCGCCATGATGCGCGTCGCGCTTTCGAAGTCGCCGCTGGTGCGCAGCGCCTGGGCTTGGGACAGCGCGTCATTAACGTTCGCGGCCAGCGTGTTGTCGGGGCTCATGCGAGAGACCGGCGGAATGGCGGTCGCGGTCTTGGCGCCGTCGTCGGACGCACAACCGGCAAGCGCAATGGCGCAGACGGCAACGCCAGCGAAGCGAGAGGCGAAACGATGCATGTTCACTTCCTTTTTCCAGAAAAAGGGGTCTGGCGTGAGGATGCATTGCCGCGGGTCAACAAACCCTTAAGTATATTGGGGCATAACGAAACAAAGGCATTCCGACTGGCGCGCGGTTCGCGCCGTCCCATTCCTGACGCAAAGATCGGGTGGATTGCGCGCCATGATATTCCGCAGAGCGGCATGGACGGCACTAATCGGCTTCGTACTCACGGCAGCGTTCGTGATCGGCTCGGCAGAACTTGGCGCCCAGACGGTGCCGTCGCGAATATCTTTCCAAATCCTTACCGGCTCGACCGGCGGTTCATACTTCCCGCTTGGACAACTGATTGCCGGGCTGATCAGCCATCCGCCGGGCGTCGACCGCTGCGCCGCGGCGGGCACTTGCGGCCCGGCGGGCCTGGTGATCAGCGCGCGAACCTCTGACGGCGCCGTCGCCAACGTGCTGGCGGTGAATGCCGGGCAAGCGGATTCGGGATTTGCGCAGCAGGATGTGATCGCTGCGGCCGTCGCAGGCACCGATCCGTTCCGCAAGGCGGGCAAGCAGGATCACATCCGGATTCTGGCGCAACTGTTCTCCGAGGACGTGCACCTTCTCGTCGCGGCGAAGGGCACGATCAAGACTGTCGCGGATTTGCGCGGGAAGCGTGTTTCGCTCGGCGCCGACAGCTCGGGCACAAGCGTGACGGCACGCGCAATCCTGAGCGCCTATGGCATTCCGGTCAGGCGGATCAAGGCAAGCCACAACGCCTCAGACGTCGATGCACAGCTGTTGCAAAAGGGTGAGATCGACGCGTTCTTCTTTGTCGGCGGCAAACCGGTGACGCTCGTCGATGATCTGCTGGCGCGCGGCGTGGCGCGGCTGGTACCGATCGATGGCGCGGGACGTGCACGACTTCTCAAGTCTGAACCGATGCTCAGCGCCGATAACATCCGCGCCGGCACCTATCGCAATACCGGCGCGGTCGCGACGGTAAGCGTGCCGGCATACTGGATCGTGAATGCATCAGTGCCCGAGAATGTGGTCTACGGCATTGCCAAGGCGCTGTTCAGCGTGGGCAACCGCGCGGCGCTGCGCGATAACCCGCTGAGCACGACGATCCGCGTTTCCGACACGACCACCAAGCTTCCGGCGCCGCTGCATCCGGGCGCGGCGCACTACTTCCACGATGCCGGCGTGCTGCACTAGGCGATACCAGCATCCACCTCGCGCTGCGCGTCGCGGCCCCAGTCCTGCATCGCAGGCAGCGCCATGATCTTGTCCATGTAGGATCTCACCGGTGCTGACACTTCTACGCCGAACGTCACGAAGCGCGACACCACCGGCGCATACATGCAATCGGCAAGCGAGAAGTGGCCGAACAGGTAGCCGCCGTCCTTGCTGTGATGCTCCAGCGCCAGCTCCCACGCCGTGATGATGCGTGCGATCTGCGCCTTGGTCGCGTCGCGCAGGACAGGCAGCGGAAGACGGCGCACGAAATCCATCGAGAGCTGGTCGCGCACGTCCGGAAACCCGGAATGCATCTCGGCGCAGTAGGACCGCGCCATCGCGCGCGCCACAGGATCGGCAGGAAGGAGCTTGGCTTCGGGATGCCGCTCGGCCAGCGTCTCGCAGATCGCAAGGCTGTCCCACACTGAATAGCTGTGTCCGCCCTCATCGATCTTCAGGATCGGCACCCGGCCAGCCGGTGAGTAACGGCGGATCTCGTCGCCGGTCAGCGCTTCGCGGCGGAGCTGGACCACGATCTCCTCGAACGGCACGCCGATCGCCCGCAGCGCGACATAGGGCCGAAGGCTCCAGCTCGACCACTCCTTGGTGCCGACGATCAAAGTATAGGCCATGGCCGCGTCCCTCTTTTGCGCAAGCGAGAGTGCCACAGATTCGGTCGATGCGGTTTGCGTCCGATGCGCACTGGGCCTATGCACAAATCGCAATTTCAGGCGCGAAGGTCGTCCATGCATCCGCTTCTGGTCCGCTCCACCCGCAACGCCATTCCGCTCTACGCCGTCACCACGGCCTCGCTGAAATCCTTCCTTGCGGCGCGTCCCAAAAGAGAAGCGGAATTCCTCAGGACGGGTGGCTTTGCGGCGCGCGATGGCGATCTGCGCCTGCTGCCGGGCGCGTCGGGCGGTGTTGCGGGCGCAGTGCTAGGCCTCGGCAAGGGCGGCGACAGTCTCGCGCTAGCGCAATTCTCCGAGCAGCTACCGCCTGGCGTTTATCGCTTCGCCGACGCACCAGGCGATGCCACGCAGCACACGCTCGCCTGGCTTCTGGGCACCTACCAGTTCGCGCGTTATCGCAAGCCGAAGACGGGCCAGCCGAAACTCGTACTGCCCGAAGATGTCGATGGCGAAGAAGTCACGCGCATCGCGGAAGCGATCTTCTTGGCGCGAGACCTGATCACGACACCGCCCAACGACATGGGGCCGGAAGAACTCGCCAATGCGGTGCGCGATCTCGCGAAAAAGCATGGCGCAAAGTTCTCCGTTGTGAAGGGCGACGCGCTGATCAAGCAGAACTACCCGCTAATCCACGCGGTGGGACAGGGCTCGGATCGCGCGCCGCGACTTGCAAGCTTCACCTGGGGCTCGGCCAATGCGCCCAAGGTGACGCTCGTCGGCAAGGGCGTGTGCTTCGACACCGGCGGTTACGATCTCAAGCCAGCATCCGGAATGTTGTCGATGAAGAAGGATATGGGCGGCGCGGCCACGGTGCTTGCCATTGCCGCGATGGTGATGGGCGCGAGGCTGGATGTCCGGCTGCGTGTGTTGATCCCGGCGGTCGAGAACTCGGTTTCCGGCAATGCCTATCGGCCAAGCGACGTGTTCCCGTCGCGCAAAGGCCTGTCCGTCGAGATCGGCAACACCGATGCCGAAGGGCGTCTTGTGTTAGCTGACGCACTCGCCGATGCCGATGACGAAGCGCCGGAGCTGCTGATCGACATCGCCACGCTGACCGGCGCCGCGCGCGTCGCGACCGGTTTCGAGCTGCCGCCGTTCTTCACCGATGACGAAGCGCTGGCGGCCGATCTTGCCCGTCATGCGAAGGCTGAGAACGATCCGATGTGGCGTCTTCCATTGTGGCGCGGCTATGAGGCGACGCTGAGTTCGCAGGTCGCCGATCTTACCAACAATCCGAACTACGGGTATGCCGGCTCGATCACCGCGGCGCTCTTTCTCAATCGCTTCGTCGAGAAGGCGAAGAGCTGGGTGCATCTGGATATCGCCGCCTGGATCGATCGTCCCAAGCCCGGCCGCCGTGCCGGTGCGGAAGCGACGACAGCGCGCGCGATCTACGCGCTGCTGAAAGAGCATTACGGGCGTCAGTAGCCGCGCGTCAGGTCCACGATGTTCGCTGGCCGCTCGCCACGCTCCATCGTCGCGATGCCGTTGATGACGTACTGCGCGGCAACGGCAGGCGCGGTGATCGCGGCGACATGCGGCGTGGCGACGATCTTCGGATGCTTCCAGATCGGACTCGATTCCGGCAGTGGTTCGGCCTGGAACACGTCGAGCGTGGCGCCTGACAGGTGTCCGCTGTCGAGCGCGGCGATCAGGTCCGCCTCGATCAGATGGCCACCGCGCGCGACGTTGATGACATAGGCGCCCTTGGGCAGTTTCGCGAACATCGCTGCGTTCAGGATGCCGCGCGTCTCCGGTGTCAGCGGCAGAACGCAAATCATGAAATCGCACTGGGCCAGGAACGCATCGAGCTCGCCCGCGCCCGCATAACTCTTCACGCCGTCAACCGATTTGCGCGTGCGGCTCCAGCCGCTGGTCGCGAAACCAAGATCGCGCAGGCGCTCGGCGCACATCGTGCCGATCTCGCCGAGGCCGAGGATTCCGACACGCGTGTCTTCGGTGCGTCGCGGCAGCATCTGCTGCGCCCATTTCGACTGGCGCTGCGCGGCGGCGAAGGTCGCTTCCATGCGATGCTGCATCAGGACGTGCAGCACGACGTATTGCGCCATCTCGCGCGACAGCGTGTCGTCGACGAAGCGGATCAGCGGAACGGTCTTCGGATAACTCGGATCACTGAGAAAGCCGTCGATGCCGGCGCCCAGCGAGAACACGGCCTTCAGCTTCGGCAGCGTCGCGAGGAAGCCCGGCGTCGGACGGAAGCCGAGTGCGTAGTCGATGTCCTCGGGCTTGTAGCTGTCCTTGCCTTCGACCAATGCATTGATGTTTCCGGCCGAAAGCGGCTGCTGCCAGAAGTGACTCCAGGCGGGCGGCACGATCATCAAAAGATTAGGGCGAGCGTTCATGGGAGAACGCTCGCCCTAACCGAAGGCCAGTGCAAGTGCTGCGTTACTTCTTCGGCGGCGTCGCCGGTGCGGCCGGTGCAGCAGGCTTGGCCGGCGCAGGTGCGGGAATCGCGACGGGCGAATCCGACTGCGTGCGCAGGAAGGCGATCAGGTTGATGCGGTCATCGGCGCTCCGCAGACCCGCGAAGTTCATCTTCGTGCCTGGCACGACAGCCTGCGGCGACTTCAGGTAACGGAACAGCTTGTCGAAGGTCCACACATTGTGGTCGGACGACATAGCGCTGGAATAGGAGAAGCCGGCTTCTTCCGCGCGCTGACGGCCGACGATGCCCCACAGCTCGGGACCGATCTTGTTCGGACCGCCCTTGGAGATGTCATGGCACTGCTCGCAACGCGCCGAGACAGCCTTGCCGCCTGCAACGTCCGCCTTCGGAAGCACGGTACCCCAGTCGGGCAGCGCCTCTTCGACGGGAGCTCCGCCGCCAGCCGACGTCGACGCCACCACGCCTTCAACGTGATAGGCTTCCTTTACGGGCTTCTCGACCTCGAAATAGGCGTCGGTCGCGAACTTCACGACCAGCACGAAAATCAGCGTGCCCAGGACCGCACCTGCGATCTTGTTCCACTCCCAGGAATCCATAAGGTCACGCTCCGCTTGGCTTGGGCCGAAATGCCGGGCGACATTACCCGTGGGCCTGCAACCGTCATTGCGGCGAAGCGTCGCAGAATTCAAGGGATTCAAGGGTTTCGATGAATCCGATCGTGCTGATCCCCGCCCGTATGGCCTCGACACGGCTGCCCGGAAAGCCGCTCGCAGACATCGCGGGCAAGCCGATGATCGTGCGCGTGTGGGAGCAGGCCATGAAAGCCGGGATCGGCCCTGTGGCGGTCGCCGCGGCCGAGCCCGAAATCGTCGCGGCGGTCGTGGCCGCAGGCGGACGTGCGGTGCTGACGCCGCCCGATCTGCCGTCGGGGACAGACCGCATCTTCGCCGCGCTCAAAAGCCT
>DASZCC010000225.1:0-2695 GCA_035943485.1 Rhizomicrobium sp.
GCTGTAGTCGAGCATCGACCACGGCACCGGGAAGAACTTCTCACCGACGCCGAGCACGCCACCCTGGCCGAGCGCCGCGAACATGATGCGGTCCGACTGCTTGTCGAGCACGATGTCCTCGACGGTTCCGATTTTGTCGCCTGCCTGGTTGTAGACCGACGTGCCCTTGACCTTCGATGCAAGAATGGCCCGCGTGTGGCCGGTTGCAGTAGTCATGATGAATACTCCCTGTTCTCGGCTCTTTAACCCTCCGCTAGAGGCTTCGTTCCGGCTCGCGCGCTGGCGGGAAGCTTTGTAGGATGGTTCCACTTGTTCCGTGTTTCCGGGGAAGAAAGATGCAGTGGAATGTCGTCGCGCTCTCGACCTTGCTCGCCAGCGGCGCAGCATTCGCGGCCGACTTCTCGCATGACAGCACGACGGATTTCTCCGGCACCTATCACCCGCGCGGCACTCTGAAAGCCGGACGCTTCGCGCTGTTCGAGATCGCGCTCGCGATGCCCGACGATTTCCGCAAATGGGAAACGAGCAAGACGCACAAGCCGGAGGACTCGCCGATCGGCATGGTGTTCCACGACCTCTCCGGCAAGCACTTCACCGATGGCGCCGGGGTCGAGGAATACGCCAACTCGCCGGTAGTCGCGGCGTCGGGCTACAGCATCAAGGGAAATACACTGAGCTTTAAGGGAAACGACAGGCAGCTTGGCCTTGTAACCTTCACCGGGACGTTCGATATGAAGGCGATGAAAGCCACCGCCGGCGGCGCCGATCCGGCCAAGATCGCGCCTGTCCTCACCGGCGATCTGACGGTCGGCGGCAAGACCTACAAGAACGTTGCATTCGAATCCTATGGTGACGACTAAGATGAACGCTCCCGCGACCGAACCCCTTGTCCACATCATGCGCGACGGCGCCGTGCTGCGGCTGACGCTCAACCGGCCGAAGGCGCGCAACGCGCTCAGCGAGGGCCTGATGGCGGCGCTGCAATCCGCGCTGGATGAAGGCGCGAACGACAAGGCCGTCCGGGTCATCGTGCTGGCCGCGAACGGGCCGGTGTTCTCGTCCGGTCACGACCTCAAGGAGATGACGGCGCATCGCGGCGATGCCGACAAGGGCCGCGCGTTTTTCGCCGGCCTGTTCGAGCAGTGTTCGAAGCTGATGCAGACGATCGTGCGCCATCCCAAGCCCGTCATCGCGCAGGTGCATGGCGTGGCCACCGCCGCCGGCTGCCAGCTGGTGGCGAGCTGCGACCTGGCGATCGCCTCCTCTGCTGCCCAGTTCGCGACGCCGGGCGTGAACATCGGGCTGTTCTGCTCGACGCCGATGGTGGCGCTGTCGCGCAACGTCTCGCGCAAGAACGCGATGGAGATGCTGCTCACTGGCGAGATGGTGGCGGCCGATGAGGCGCGGCGCATCGGTCTCGTCAATCGCGTCGTGGCGCCGGAGATGCTGGAAGTCGAAACCTCCAAGCTTGCGGAACTCATCGCCGGCAAGCCGCGCGCCACCGTGAAGATCGGCAAGGAAGCGTTCTACCGCCAGCTCGAAATGCCGCTGGACGAAGCCTATGCCTACGCGTCGAAGGTGATGACCGAGAACATGCTCGCCGCCGAAGCCGCCGAAGGCATCGGCGCGTTCGTCGAGAAGCGCGACCCCGTCTGGCCCGAATGATGGCGCAGGCTTACGATTTTACCACGTATGACAATGCCGGCATCGAAGGTGGAATTCGACGTCATCAAGATCAGGGCAAGACGGATTCAGATCTATATCGCGCGCTTGTCGAAGAACTTGCGCGAAGAAACTCAAAGACCCTCAATGTGGAGAAATCCATAGAATATTTGCGCCATACAGCTAAGACGCCGCGGACGTTTGTCTCGTACAAGGACGTTGCACTTGCAAATGGTGTCGACTTTTCAAAAGTTCGCTACCAGATGGGGAAGCATCTCGACGTGATTTTGCAAATATGTCACGCGCGCCGCTGGCCTCTGTTGACGTCGCTCTGCGTCAAACAGAGTGAGGTCGAAACCGGCAAATTGTCGGGTGACTCACTAAAGGGGTTTGTTGAGGGAGCAAGAAGGTTGGGAATTGTCGTGACTGATCCCGAGGCGTTCCTGAACGAGTGCCAGACCGCTTGCTGGAAGTGGGCGGAAAGCAATTGATGAACCAATACTCCGACGATTTGATCAAACGCGTCCTGCGCTCCGTGAAGACCATCGCGATGGTCGGCGCGAGCGGCAACGACATGCGGCCGTCCTATTTCGCGATGATGTACCTGCTGCAGAAGGGCTACGTCATCCATCCGATCAATCCCGGCATGGTCGGCCAGAAGATCCTTGGCCAGACGGTGTATGGCTCGCTGAAAGATGTGCCGGCGCCAGTCGACATGGTCGACATCTTCCGCGCCTCCGAGGCTGCGCCCGGCATCGTGCGCGAAGCGCTGGCCGAGAAGGATCGCCTTGGGGTGAAGGTGATCTGGATGCAGCTGGGCGTGGTGAGCGAGGAAGCCGCGAAGCTGGCTGAGGACGCCGGGCTTACGGTGATCATGAACCGCTGCCCCAAGATCGAGCATGGCCGGTTCTCCGGCGAGATCGGCTGGATGGGCGTGAACCGCAAGGTGATCGACAACCGCAAGCCGCTGCTGTTCGGCAAGGGCGGCAATCTCAAGCGCGTCTGACTACACGATAAATCTGTCAATTCTGCA
>DASZCC010000226.1:0-4003 GCA_035943485.1 Rhizomicrobium sp.
CATTGACGGCAGCGGAATTCGTTCGTTGAATTCCGGCCATGGACGATATCGACGAAAATAATATCAGGCGGATGGACGGCGGCCTGCTGCTTGTCTTCCGCGGTCTGATGCGGCGCCGGCGCGCAACGCTTGTGGCCGACGATCTTGGCCTCAGCCAATCGGCGATCAGCCACGCGCTGGCCCGGCTGCGCGATGTGTTCGGCGATCCGCTGTTTACCCGGCGCTCGCATGGCCTGGAGCCGACGCGGCGGGCGCGGGAACTCAGTCCGCGCATCGATACGCTGATCGACATGCTTGGCGCCACGCTGGAGCGCGAAGGCAAATTCGATCCGGCGAAGAGCGAGAGGCGGTTCGTCCTCAGCGCGCCGGAATTCGTCACAGCGCTGATCGGCGCGGACCTTGTGACCCGGTTCCGCAAGATCGCGCCGCGCGCTTCGTTCGTCGTCACCTTTCTCGCGCCGAGCCGTGCCCTGGAGGCATTGCGCCGGGGCGAAGTCGATGTCGCGCTTGGACGCTTCGGCGCACTGCCGCAGGGTTTCTCGGCCGAGACAATCTACGAGGACCGCTACTGCGTCGCGGCGCGCAAGGGACATCCCAAGCTCAAGGGCCGCATCACGGACGCGCAGTACCACTCCATCGGGCATGTCTACGCGCACTCCGAGAGCGAGAGCGCCGATGAGGAGCGGGGCACGATCACGGGCGACGTTGCCTACACCGCGGTCGTGCCGCGCTGGCTTACGGTGCTGATGATCGTCGCGTCGAGCGATGCGATCGCGACTTGTCCGCGGCGGCTGGCGGAGCGGCAGGCGAAACTGCTGGGCCTCCAGGTGATCAAACCGCCGTTCGTGCCCGACAAGATCACGGTCTCCGCGGTGCGCCGCCCCGGCCGGGACGATCCGGGCGTGGATTGGCTGCTGGACCAGGTGCGTGGGGCGGTTGGGAAGTAAGCAATCGTCGATCACCTTTTGTTCTTGACTCTATGAGAACTAAAGGAGAACATGCGCTCCAGCAAAGGGAGGAACGGTCGATGTGGCTCAAGGATGCGGGTGCGGCGGTAGGGTTTCTGGTTTTCGTGGCGGCTTCTTATCTTCTTGTTCCCATTGCACAAACCATCGTCGGTACGATTTGAACGTAGGTTTCGGTGGATGGGGTCGGGTAGCAGCTATGCCGCTCCGCCCCTGGCCCGATACTGCTGACGGGAATCGCACGTTCAAAGAGCCACGGTCGGACCATGCCGGACATCCGCAAAGCTGCGGCCTTCATCCATTTGCGGGTGAAGAGCGCCTATTCGCTGCTTGAGGGCGCTGTACGGCCCTACGAGCTGGCCGACCTGGCAAAGGCGAACGGGATGCCGGCCGTCGCGGTCACCGACGTGAACAATCTGTTCGGCGTCTATGACATCAGCGACACCCTCGCCAAGGCGGGCATCCAGCCCATCGTCGGATGTCTTCTGTCGGTCGAACTGGACGAGGGCGGACCGTCGAACGCCGTGGGCTCGCGCCGCAAGCCGCCGGCCATTGCGCTGCTGGTGCAGAACGAGACCGGCTATCAGAATCTCAGCAAGCTTCTCAGCGCTGCCTTTCTCGACGCAGAGCCCGGCGACTGGCCGCATGTGAAGGCCGACAAGCTGGCCGCGCATGCCGAGGGGTTGATTGCGCTCACGGGCGGTCCCGGCGGTCCGGTCAACCGGCTGATCCTCGATGGTCAGGCCGCCGCCGCCGATGCGCTGGTCGGGCGGCTCGCAGCGATGTTCGGCAATCGGCTTTATATGGAGCTTCAGCGTCACGGCCTTGCCGAAGAGCGCGCAGCCGAAGACCGCCTAATCGACATTGCCTATGCGCGCGGCATCCCGCTGGTCGCGACCAATGACGTCCACTTCGGAAAGGAGACGATGTACGAGGCGCATGATGCGCTGCTCTGCATCGCCGATGGCGCCTTTGTTTCGCAGGACGACCGCCGTCGCCTGACTCGCGAACACCGGTTCAAGACGGCATCGGAAATGGCGGCGCAATTCGCTGACCTGCCGGAAGCAATCGAGAACACGATCGAGATCGCACGGCGCTGCGCCTTCCGGCCCAAAAAGCGCAACCCGATCCTGCCGAACTTCGTGCCAGAGTCCGGCCGCACGCCGGAAGATGAGCTGGTCGAGCAGGCGCGTGCCGGCCTCAAGGCGCAGCTTGAAGCGCATGGGTTGCATGCCGAAGAGAAGGTCTATCTCGACCGGCTCCAGTTCGAACTGAGCGTCATCCTGCGCATGAACTTCGCCGGCTACTTCCTGATCGTGTCGGACTTTATGAAGTGGACGCGCGGGCAGGGCATCCCGGTCGGCGTGCGCGGTTCGGGCGCGACGTCGCTGGTCGCATGGGCGCTCGACATTACCAACCTCGATCCCATCCGCTTCGGTCTGCTGTTCGAGCGCTTCCTCAATCCCGAACGTATCTCGATGCCGGACTTCGATATCGACTTCTGCCAGGAGCGGCGGGACGAGGTCGTCCATTACGTGCGCGAGAAGTACGGGCGCGATCGTGTGGCGCACATCATGGCGCTGGGTTCGCTGCAGGCGCGCGCCGCAGTGCGCGATGCCGGGCGCGTGCTCCAGATGCCGCTGGGCCTCGTCGACCGCATCGCCAAGCTGGTGCCCAACCCGCCGGGCAAGCCGGTCTCGATGAAGGACGCGATCTCGGGCGAACCCCGGCTGCAGCAGATCGCCGAGCAGGAGCCGCAGGCGCAGAAACTGTTCTCGATCGTGGAGGATATCGAAGGCCTCTATCGCCACGCCTCGACTCATCCGGCCGGCGTGGTGATCGGCGACCGTCCGCTGGACGAATTGCTGCCGCTCTATCGCGATCCGCGTTCCGAGATGCCGGTCACGCAGTTCGACTATGAGGATGCCGAGAAGGCGGGCCTCGTGAAGTTCGACTTCCTGGGCCTGAAGACGCTCACCGTCATCGCCAAGGCCGAGGCCCTGCTCAAGCGGCGCGGCATCGAGCTCGACACCCAGAACATCGAGTTCGAGGACCGGCCGAGCTACGAGATGCTGTCACGCGGCGACAGTGTCGGCGTGTTCCAGCTCGAAGGTCAGGGCATGCGCGACCTGCTGCGCAAGATGAAGCCCGACCGCATCCACGATCTCATCGCGCTTGTGGCGCTCTATCGCCCGGGTCCAATGGACTCGATCCCGAAATATATCGCGGTCAAGAACGGCAAGGAGCCGCCGGAATATCTGCATCCGACGCTCGAGCCGATCCTGAACGAGACCTATGGCGTCATGACGTATCAGGAAGACGTCATGAACATCGCGCGCGAACTGGCGGGCTACTCGCTTGGCGAGGCTGATCTGCTGCGCCGTGCGATGGGCAAGAAGATCGCGTCCGAGATGGCCGTCCATGAGCAGAAGTTCATTGAAGGCGCCGGCAAGAAAGGCATCCTCAAGCACATCGCCGCGCAGATCTTCGAGCAGGCGGCGAAGTTCGCCGGCTATGGCTTCAACAAGGGCCATGCCGCCGCCTATGCGCAGGTCGCGTATCAGACGGCTTACCTCAAGGCGAACTACCCGGTCGAATTCCTCGCTGCGTCGATGACGCTCGATATCGGCAACACCGACCGGCTCAACATCTTCAAGCAGGAAGCGCAGCGCCTGAACGTGCGTGTGCTGCCGCCGGACATCAACCGCTCCGAAGCGGCGTTTGCCTGCGATGCGGAGAAGGGCCTCGTCTTCTATGCGCTCGCCGCCGTGAAGGGTGTCGGACGTCAGGCGATGGATCACGTTGTCGCGGAACGCGAGGCGAATGGCCCGTTCCGCAGCCTCGGCGATTTCGCGCGCCGGATCGATCCGAAGCTCGTGAACAAGCGCGCCTTCGAAAGCCTGGCGCGCGCCGGTGCGTTCGATGGCCTCAACCGCAATCGCCGCCAGGTGGTGGAATCCGCCGACATCCTGCTCAACAGCGCCCAACGCAATGCGCGCGAGCGCGAGAGCGGGCAGGTCTCGCTTTTCGGCGGACCG
>DASZCC010000227.1:0-3173 GCA_035943485.1 Rhizomicrobium sp.
TGATGCGTGGAGCAGGCGGCGGTGTAATGGGGTTGACCGAGAGCTCCGAGGCGCCGGGCACCTGCGTCTGCACGGGAAGCGCTGCGGCTTGTGGCGCAGTCGGTCCGCCGACGGCATCGCCGCCGCCATCGGCAGCACCGGTATCGAGGCCCTGACGCACGCCGGTATTCGCGAGACCTGCCAGCGTCGCATCGACCTGCCTGCGGCGGTCGAGGAATTTGACGATCGTGTTCTGCTTCAGCTGAAGCTCATCGGCCGTCGACTTGAAGCGGTCTTCGGCCGAGACCAGCGCGCCATTCAGTTCGTCATAAGAGAGCTGCAGATCGGCGACGCGGTTTTCGTAGGCCGCCTGCATCTGCTGATAACGATGGTCCTTGGCCGCTATGATGCGGTCCTTGAAGATCACGTTGACGGTCGCGAACGCGACCCACAGCAGGAAGATCAGCGAGAGTCCCGCGAGCGTCGCCTGCAGCGAAGGACCGAACGTGAAGAACTGAACGCGGCCGTCGCTGCGGATATAGATCTGCCGCTCGGGAAAGATTTCGTGGAGCCACGCCCATACGCGCTCGATGAGGGTACTCGCCACGCCGCTGCCCCCCTCATCCTTGTCTTGCTTGTCAGAAGTTCTGGAACTCATTTCACCGAGTTGTCTGCGCCGAATCAAGCTCTTGCCCCAGGAAAACGATCCATACGTTAATCGTGTCTTGCCTGAGTCTTTAGAACGATAAGGCTTCATGCGAGCGCTCGCGCGGCTGCGAGAACGTTATCCACATGACCTGGTACGCGTACCTTGCGCCAGATTTCGCGGATCCTACCGGTCCCATCAATCAAAAACGTCGCGCGATCCATGCCCATGTATTTTCTTCCGTACAGGGATTTTTCGACCCACACGCCATAGTCGTGCGCGGTCTCGGTTTCGGGATCGGAAGCGAGCGTTATCTTCAGCTTGTGCTTCGCTTTGAACTTGTCATGCGAAGTCACAGTGTCTTTCGATACGCCGATGATAGGAATTCCAAGAGCCTCGAACTTCTTCCGGCTCTCTGTGAATCCGATCGCTTCCTTCGTACAGCCCCCTGTGTCGTCCTTTGGATAAAAATAAAGAACGAAGGGATGCCCTTTCAGCGCGGCGAGGGTTACTTCACCGCCGCCGTCGGTCGCAAGCCGGAACTTTGGGGCCTTGTCGCCTGGCTTGAGTTCCATCGCGTGTCCCGACAGGGCTAATTGGAGTTTACCTGCTGCTCAAGTCTGAGCCATAAGCTGATAGCCGATTAGGGCCGCCGCGCCAAGCTTCGGCCCTATTCTTCAACGAATCTGAGGGGGTTAGAAGGTAAAACGCGTTGGCGCTGGATCCGACCACAGAGAAGAGTTCCAGGCCCGCAGACGCGCCTACGACCCTGTCGGAGGCGTGGAATGCCTCGTTTATCGGCCGGTACATTAAGTCACACCACATAAGCCGCACCGCACTGGTTCTGGCCGCGCTGGCTGTAGCTGTTTTGTTCTTCGTGGTGGGCGCAGGCATCCGGCTTCTGGTTGGCCCCATCTCGCTCGGCCCGCTCTCGGGCCAGATATCGGAGGCGCTCGATCAGGCGCTGCCCGGCATCACCGTCAAATACGATCAGGCCGCGATCGAGTGGTCCCGCGACGAGGGCAAGGTCAACCTCGTGGTCCTCGGTGCGCGGGTGTTCGACGGCGAGGGCCGCATCATCGCGCAGGCGCCACAGGCCGACATCGATCTCGCCGCCGGCCCGTTCATCCAGGGCAAGATCGTCGTGCAGCGGATCACGCTGGTGGGCGTGCAGGTGACGCTGGTGCGTACTGCCGACGGTGTCGTGCGCCTCGGCGTCGAAAACAATGTCAGCGAGACCGACATCATCCAGCGCATCACCGATGCGATCAACAAGGGCGGCGGCGGTCCGTCGCAACTGAAGAGCTTCGCCATCCGCGATGCGCGTCTCGCCTTTCAGGACCAGACAACCGGCGTGTTCATCGTCTCGCCGCGCGCTGACGTGAAGATCGCGACACAGGACGGCAGCCTGCTTGCCACGCTCGATGCCGATGTCGAGATTTCCGGAGCGGCGGCGCGCGTGACGGGCGAGATGATCTTGCCGCCGAAAGCAGGACCGGTGCGCGGCGACATCGCGATCAGTCATCTCGATATCGCGGCGCTTGGCCGGAACGCGAAGATGTTCCACTTCCTGCGCAGCGTCGGGATGCTCGCCGACCTTCGTGCCTCCTTCGCCGTCGAGGGTACGCAGCTTCTGACCGCCAGCGCGTCGGTAAACGCCGCGGGCGTTGCGCGCTTCGTCGGTGTGCGCGAGCCGATCAAGGTGCGCTCGATGCATCTTGCGGCGCGCTATGACCGGGGTGACGGGCGCATCACGATCGTGGATTCGTCAGTCGACTCCGATCAGGTGCATGCGCACATCGTGGGCACGGCTGATCTCATCCGCGACAACACCAATGCCATCACACGCATCGCGATCGGCCTGACGGCGGACAACACCGCCCTCGCCATGCCCGGCACGTTCTCCCAGCCCGTGACGCTGCCCATGGTGCAGTTCAAGGGCGGCTATGTGCCCGCGACACACGATATCCTGATCGACTCGCTGAACACGTCGGGCGGCGCGCTTAAGCTGGCG
The DNA here is from genome assembly GCA_035943485.1 of Rhizomicrobium sp. Classification (GTDB taxonomy): domain Bacteria; phylum Pseudomonadota; class Alphaproteobacteria; order Micropepsales; family Micropepsaceae; genus Rhizomicrobium. Next base: position 2,640 of record DASZCC010000227.1, read on the forward strand.
ACGGCAGGGCACATCACGCTGGTCGACAACAAGTCGCCGGTGATGGAGATCAAGGGACGTATCGAGGCACTCGCGCTGCGCGATCTTCTGCACTACTGGCCGATCGGCATCGGCGAGGGCGCGCGCACCTGGCTGGCGAAGAATGTGTTCACGGGCGATGTCGGGCCGCTGGTCTATGAGACGCATCTGGCGGCCGGCGCGCTGGATGGTGCGAACGTACCCGACGGCGCGCTGCTGATGACGTTCCCGATCAGCAACGCCGAGATCAATTTCGTCACCGGCCTGACGCACGCAACGGCCGTGAACGGCAATGCGAAATTGACCGGCAATACATTCGACGTCCAGGTCGGGTCGGGCCGTATCGGGCCGCTTGTGGTCAGCAAGGCGCGCGGCACGATCGCCAATCTCAGCATCGACAGTGCGCCGGCCGACATTACGGCGCATGTGGCGGGAACGGTCGCCGACGTGTTGCGGCTGACCGACATGAAGCCGCTCGGCTATGCGACACGCTTTGGCATCAACCCCGCGACGACG
>DASZCC010000228.1:0-8251 GCA_035943485.1 Rhizomicrobium sp.
GTGCCGGCGATGATGTCGCCGATGCGCAGCCTGTCCCGGTTGAACAACGGGAACAGCACGAAGATGGCGCACCAGATCAGCGCAAAGGCGTAGATCATCGCGTCGATTGCTTCTCTTTGCGCAACCAGGAAGGTCAGCGGCAGGAACACTTCGAGCTCGCGCATCGCATTGCGCGCGAAGACTGCGTCGGCTGTCAGCGCTCCACCGTCTCGCGCGGCCACCCTGAGGCCAAGCATGCGTTTGCCGGGCGTGGCCGCCCGCGGCGTCAACTCGAAGGCCGTGAAATAGAACAGCCGCAGGAAAAATGACCCCAGCAGCCAGAGCGTGCCCAGATACTCGAGCGAGCTGAATCCCAGGACGAATGCCAGCCCGAGGAGCAGCAGCGTCATGGCCATGAGGGACAGAACGATGAAAACAGCATCCAGCAGGAACGCCGACGCCCGCTCGCTGGCACTTGCCAGCACGATGCGAAGATCAACACCCTCAGGCGTGATCAGTTCGCGGCTCAAACCATCGACCGGAGGAGCGGCCGCCGGACTAAATGTTTGGGGTATGCTCAAAGCGCTCCCCAGTCCGATAGTAGAAGAAGAACAGCCACCCCGCCCCCGTCGCCATCGCGACAGCATAGCGAAGTGCCGTGCTTGTGATGAGCTGCCGGCCAAACCCTTCGAGCAACCCGGCGACGAGCAGCATGACCACGACACCCGCCATCACATTGGCGGCGACACGGCCGGCGCTCTTGACCGCCTCCAGCCGCGTGTTGTTGCCAGGAAAAGCCAGCGCCCAGCCGACATGAAATCCCGCCGCCCCTGCCAGCGTCACCGCGAACAGTTCGGTAACTCCGTGAATGAGGACCCAGCCGCCGAATTCGACGCCAAGACCATGACGCACGAACACCGCATACAATGCGCCCAGCGTCAGACCATTGGTGAACAGCAGGAACGCGGTGGGCAGACAGCACGCGAAGCCCAGCGCGAAGGCCAGCATCGCTATCTCTGAATTGTGGGTGAACAGGAAGCTCGTGAAAACAGTAAGGCCCTGCGCATCATGCGTGCCGGCAAGGCTGTGCTGGAGCGCTGCCGTAGTCGCGTCCGGATCGCGGCCGCCGGCAAGCGCGGCGGGAATGAAGTCGAAGAACCATTCCGATCCGGCGCTGACCAGGACGAACGCGACCACAACACCCAGCAGTCCGATGATCGCGGCCACCACGGTCTCGACCCAGATCGTCCTCGTCGCCACGGCCCAGTCCCGCGCGAAAAAGGCCACGACACGTTCCCAAAGCGTGGTGCGCGGGCCGTAAACGCAGAAATAGGCGCGTGTGCACAGGCTTTCGAGATAGGCAATGAGATCCTGGTCCAGCGAGACAGCGCGTGCGGTCGTCAACGATGAAAGGGTTGCCCGATAGAGAACCGGCATGGCCACCACGTCGTCGTCCGAAAGCTGCGCGCCGCGCCCACGCTCGAACAGATCGAGGAAGGATTCCAGCTTGCTCCAGTCGGCCTCGCGCTCGGCGCGGAAACGGTGGCTTCTGAGGTCCAGACTATCCATCGCTGTCACCCGTGCCCGCGCTTGACCGTGAGATAGGCATCGATCACGCCCATGCCGATGCGCTCCACCGGCACGTCGATCACCTCGACACCGAGGCGCTTGAGCCGCAAGACCACCCTGTTGCGCTCCCGAAGCATCGCATCCGCAAGGACGGCGCGCGACACATCGGCGGGCTCAACCGGCTCATGCGTCGCCATCGCTTCCAGTTCCTCATCGCGAAAGATGACGAAGAGAACGATGTGCCGCACCAGCAGGCGGCTGATGTTGTCCAGCATCAGTTCGGCACTGATGGTGTCGGCAAAGTCGGTGAACACGACAACCACCGCACGATGCTCCAGTTCGCTGGCAAGCTGCGTCAGTCCCAGCGTGAAATTCGTTTCGGCGCTGGAGTAGTCGATGCCGGCGGCAACGCGCTGCAGCGCCGCGAACGCCTGCGGCCCCGATACGCTGGCGCTGGCGATCCGTGGCTTCTCGTCGAATGAGAACAGCCTGACGCGATCGCCAAGGCGAAGCGCGACATAGGACAAAAGCAGGCTGACCTCGATGGCGCGGTCGATGCGCGGTACGCCCAGCACGGGTTCGCACATCAGCCGGCCGCTATCGAGCGCGAACACGATATGGAGGTTCTCCTCCGCCTCGAACTCGCGCACCAGCAGCTGGCCATGGCGCGCCGTCTGCTTCCAGTCGATGTTGCGGCGGTCCATGCCGGGCTGGAAGTCGCGCAGTGCGTTGAACTCGGTGCCATCGCCGCCGCGCAACCGAACCCGCAGACCAAGCTGTCCGCTATTGCGCTGAAAAAGCTTGGCAGCGTCCTCCTTTACCGAGGCGACATTGGGGATGATCGAAACCTTGCGATCGAGCGGATGGACGATCTGCCGCCAGCAGAGTCCAAGAGGTCCACGCCAGCGGGCCCAAAGCGCGTTGACGATGCCGTTTCCGCGCCGCATCGGGTTCAGCGTCAGGCTGGCGTCGGCGCGACCGCCTCTCACCGCGCATGTCTGGCGCTGCGGCATGATCGAAAGATGCGGATCGGCATCAAGCGCGATCTCGACCTGCCCCGGATCGCTGCCGGCAAATGCCAGACGGACCGTCGCGGGTTCAGGACGGCCAACACCCATGGCGCCCGGCATCATGAGTTCAACAACCGCCTTTGCCGGGTCGGCCGACACTGCGATGTCGAGCAGGAAGAGTCCGATCGCGAAAATCGACCAGGCCGCGCCCACAAGCCACAAAGTTGGTGCAACAAGTCCCGCCAGCACAGCGAAAGGCACGCCGAGCGCGACAAGCAGAATCATGCGCGGCGTGGGATACATCAGCGCGGCGCCTCAATAGATTCGAGGGTAGCTCGCACAATATCGTCTGCCTTGCGGCCATCGATTTCAGCCGATGCCGAGAGCACGACGCGGTGCCTGAGCGCCGGCAAGGTCAGCCCTTTGACGTCATCGGGGATCACATAGTCGCGGCCGTCCAATGCAGCGTGCGCGCGTGCAGCCGCCGCCAGCATCGCACCGCTGCGCGGACTGGCGCCAAAGGCGAGATCGGGTGACGTTCGCGTCGCTCGGATGATCGCCACGATGTAGGCCACGACCGGCGCCGACAGGCGAACGGTCCCCACAAGCTTCATACCTTCAGCGAGATGCGTCGCATCCGCGATCGCCGAGACGCCCATCGCCACAGGATCGGGCATCCGAACCGTTGTGCCCTGGGCCTCGACCAGCGCGCGCTCTTCGGCTTCTGAGGGATAAGAGAGCGTATGTTTGAACAGGAAGCGGTCGAGCTGTGCCTCGGGCAGTGGATAGGTGCCCTGCTGTTCGATCGGGTTCTCGGTCGCGATGACCATGAACGTGTCGCCCAGCGGGTTCGATTTGCCGTCAAGCGTCACGCGCCTCTCCTGCATCGCTTCCAGGAGAGCCGCCTGTGTCTTCGGGGGCGTGCGGTTGATCTCGTCGGCCAGGAGCACATCGCAGAATATCGGCCCGCGATTGACCACGAAGCTGCTGGTCTGGAAGTTGAACTGGTTGGTCCCCAGGATGTCGCCCGGAAGCAGATCAGGCGTGAACTGGATACGCCCGAACTTCAGGCCCAGGCTGGCCGTGAAGCTTTGTGCCAGCAGCGTTTTCGCCGTGCCGGGCGGTCCCTCGAGCAAAATGTGGCCGCTGCTGAACAGCGACACCAGCATCAGCTCGATCGTATCGGCCTGACCGATCACGACCTTGCTAACTTGCGCGCGGATGCCTTCCGCCAGGCGCTTTAATTCAGCGATGTCCATCCGTTATCCCTCGTTTCCAGCGGTAAAGCTTCCTGGCGACCGTCATCAGATCATAAGTATCGCGAGCGCCCTGCGCTTCGGCACTCAGCTGCGCAAAGCGGAGTTCGCTATCGCTGCGCTGTTCCAGCCTGCGAAGCCATGCGGGATTGGCTGCAGCCTCGCGCGTCGCCGCCATCCGGGCCATGAGCTGGTTGAAGATCGCGTCGGCATAGCGCGGCGCCATACGCGGCTCGCGGTGCATCATGCGGATCACGGCCGCCGTATTGTCGGCAAGAGCGCGTTTGCCGAACGCGTAGACCCGCCCGGCCTGTCGTGGCGTTCCGAACCGGTTCATGGCGTGAAACGCGATAAAGGCGGCAGCCAGGATGGCACAAAGCGTAGCGCCAAGCAGCGGCGGCTCGAAAAGCGCGTTGAGCAAGTCGGGCGTGCGGCCAAAGCCGTTCAGGGTCACGTCGAACGCTACTGGTGTGTCCCGGACGCGAAGCGCCTGCACCAGTCCGATCGCGAACCTCGCAATGCGTGGATCGGCCAGCGCATGGTTGTTGAACAGATCGGGATCCGAAAGAATATAGGTCTCCGTACCACGTATCTGGCTGAGGACGGCCTTGCCCTTGTCATCGACGATGTCGGGATCAAGGTTTTTGCCATCAATGGTCTGCAACGTCTCGACGGGGAGCTGCTCCGAACCGGACAGGTCGAGAAACCGATTATACCTGCCCACCAGTCTCGGCCGGGATTTGTCCGTGCGCTGGGCGACCGAAACGCCCGCTACGGTCTTCGCGAGCACAGCAGTGACCGACCCTGCGTCGAGCGTCGACAGCTTGATAACCCAGCCACTGTGAAGCGGATCGGACATCACGCTCCATTTTGGCAGGATGATCAGGCGCGGGCCGGGCTTCGAGAGTTTCGCAAGATCGGCCGGGCTGCTCGACGCTTCCGGTGTGAGGATCACGAGACTGTCGGCGTCGAGCACCGGCGGCTGGCGGTTCACCCGGACGCTGGAGCCCGTGCTGTCGAGCAGGAAGCGCATGCCTTCAAAGCCGACGGCCGACTTCGAGATCACATTGCCGCCTCCTGACCCTCCTGTCCGGAAGTCCTGCGCAAATGCCGTGAGGACAAGTACAGCCAGCATCGACAGCGCACTGACGATGACCAGACCGATCGCAACTCTCGGCGAGATGAACCCAGCGGACCGCGTCGTCATGCGCCTGCACCGTTCTGCCAGACGGGCGGGAGGGCAAAGCTCTCATAGTCGGCACGGCAATGGGCGAACGTCTCGGCGTCGACCTGACCGCCGCCGAACAGCGCGCGTTCTACGACGTCTGCGATCCTGCGAAAAACGGTTCGCGCCGCATCGGGCATCGACTGGAACAAGCCGATTTCCCGGCTGGTAGAGGCGCGCCGGACGACCCGGGGCCGCCATTTGTCGAAGTCTTCGATGCTGCGCAGCAGGAGAAGGTGAACCGCTTCGGCATAGCGACCCTCGCGCGCCAGGGCGTCGGATTCTTCAAGCAGCTGTCGCGCCTGAGCCGCCGTCGGCCGCCAGGCCTCTTCGGGCAGAGGTGCGTCGCGGACCGGACTCCTGCGCCCGTTCCAGGTGCGACCCCAGAAGTGGCGCACGACCATATAAACGATCGCCACGCCGATAACCGCAGCGATGCCGATCAGGGTCCATTTCACGAAGGGCCATGACTCGATCAAAAAGCGCCTGAGCCACTCCGGGTCCTCAGGCCGCTTGAGGGATTCGAAACTGAACTGAATATCCGTCTTCCGGAGAAGCGCGGAATGCGCCGGCCCGAACGACATGCTTCGCGACGTGTCGAGCGCGGGATCAGTCATCGAACTCGATGGAGTATCAGGAAAGGACGAAGGGAAGGTTTACCGGACCGTGTAAACTATAGCTGATCCGCTTACCCCGGGCCACCTTGCCGACACGTTAAACCACATCGAATTCTTATGCGGGCGCTCGTTACAAGTCCCTTGGGTCTGGGCCGTCGCGCGGCCGCCCCCCAATCATCCAAGGACGCGCGGCGGTCCAGGCTCATCCCTTCACTCTTCGGGAAGAATCAGCAACCGATACCCGACGCCGGCTTCCGTCACGAGAAGGCGCGGTATCGGGCTCTCCGGTTCGATCTTGCGCCGCAACTGCTTCATCAGCACCCTGAGATACTGAACGTCATCAACGTTGGCGGGCCCCCAGACTTCCTTCAGCAACTGGTGGTGGGTCACGACCTTGCCTGCCTGATTCACAAGAAAGCGGAGCAGGCTGTATTCCTTTGGTGACAGGTGCACTTCCGCGCCCCGCAGGAACACGTAGCGATTGACGAGATCCACGGACAGCGGCCCGGTGCGGAAGATGGGTGCCTCGCCGACCGCCTGCAGTCCATGGCGAAGCGCCGCCTTGAGCCGGGCGAGAAGCTCCATCATGTCGAACGGCTTGGTCACATAGTCGTCGGCGCCCATCTCAAGCGCCTTGACCTTGCCCTCGACGTCGTCCCGGGCCGACAGCACCACGATCGGCGTGAGCGCACGGCTTCGGACTTGCGCAATCACGCTGAAGCCATCCTCGTCGGGCAAGCCGAGGTCCAGGATGATCGCGTCAGGCCGATCCCGGGTAATGGCCTTCATCGCCTCAGCAGCCGTGTCAGCTTCGATGCACTCATAGCCATGGGGAGGCAGCCCTGTGCGCAGGAAACGACGGATCTGCGGTTCGTCATCCACGATCAGGATACGCGGGAGCTTAGTCGCCATGACTGGCCCCACTTGAAGGCGCCGTCGTGACGGAGATGGAGAACGCCGCTCCTCTCCGGTCGGTCCGGTTCCTGGCTGTCAGCGTGCCGCCAAAGGCCTCCACGAAGCCGCGTGCGACAGCGAGGCCAAGACCCGTACCGGCGATACGACGATCGGAAGCCTTGGCGCGATAGAACTTGTCGAAGATCAGGGGCAGTTCCTCCTCCGGAATGCCCTGCCCTTCATCCTCGACGATCAATGTAACCCTTCCGGGAGCCACATCGGTCGCGAGCTGAATCGGCGTCTCGTTGCTCGAGTATTTGACCGCGTTGTCCAGGAGATTCACGAGCGCCTGTTCCAACAGAAGCGGATCGGCGACAACGAGGGGCAACGTTGCGGGCAGCACATTCCTGATCGTGCGGCCCGTCAGCCGGCGCGTGAGCCGCTTCAATGCCGACTCCACGACATCCTCAAGATCAATCACTTGCCGTTTGGCTCCGACAACACCGGCTTCGAGACGTGACATGTCGAGGAGATTGCCGACGAAGCGGTCGAGCCTTTCGGCCTCTTCCCGAATGGTGGTCAGCAATTCCGTGGTTTGCACCCGATCGTACAGCCCATCGTCCACGACAAGCGTGGTAGCGGCGCCAAGGATGGAGGCCAGCGGCGTGCGAAGATCGTGGGAGAGCGACGTGAGCATCGCGATGCGAAGCTTGTCCGCTTCGGCGAGCACCTGGGCCTCTTCCGCCTTCTCGACCAGCTGTGAACGCTCGATGGCCAGGGACGTCTGGTCGATCAGGGCGTCGAGGAGACGCCGTTCGTCAGGCGAATAGAGTGTCCGGTCGTCGGGCCGCTGCAAGCCGATGATCCCGACCAGTCCGCTGCCCGTCCGCATGGGAAGAAACAGGCGTTTTGCGCCCGGCAACGTCTCGGAGTTTCGTCCTGCGGGTTGCCCCTTGTCCCAGCTCCACACGGCGGCGGCGAGATCCTGTGAGTCCAGCTCGTCCTCCGGCGGATAGCCGGCGCGGATCACTGGACGTTTGGTCGTCGGGTCAGGCAACAAGATGACGACATGCGATTTCAGCATCGAAGATATCTGAAACGACGATGCCCACAGGATGTCGTCGAGGCGTGCGATGCTGCCAAGCTTTCCCGTAAAACTATAGAGCTCTCCGGTGACGGCCGCGCGGCCGGCAGCCAGATCGGCCTGCGCCCGCACGCGCGAGGCGAGATTTCCAGCGATCACAGCGACGAACAGCAGAACACCAAAGGAAAGCCAGTTGTTCGGATCGGCAATGGTGAATGTGTAGAGCGGTGGCAGGAAGAAGAAGTTGTACGAGAGGACGCTGACAACAGTGGTGAACAGCGCCGCCCGCAAGCCGAAATAGACAGCGCTGATCAGCACCGGCACAAGGAACAGCATGCCCGCGCTGCCGATTGTCAGCGCCTTACCGAATACGTATACGGCGCCGATCGTCACCGCGATGGCGGCCACGCTCCAGCCGAAGTGCTCCCAGTTGATCGAGGTCTGGGGGATGGCCGTGCGGACATTTTTGACTGGCACAGCCTCGCCGCTGAGCGACACGGCGGTGATCGAGATCGTGTCGCCGTCGCGCATGAGCTCGCGCACAACGGAACCGTGGATGAGTTCGAACCACCACGGCCGCTGCGACTTTGTAACGAGTATCTGGGTGAAGTTATTCT
>DASZCC010000229.1:0-2199 GCA_035943485.1 Rhizomicrobium sp.
CGACCCGGACGTCAACCCGAAGTTCGGCCACAAGCTCGATTTCCTGCGCGAGATGGATCGCAAATTCGCCCACCGTACCGACCGCAAGACAGCGCCGGCCATCCTCGTCGGCGATCTCAACGTGGCGCCGCTCGAGCACGACGTCTGGAGCCACAAGCAGCTGCTCGACGTCGTCAGCCATACGCCGGTCGAGACCAACATGCTGGGCGAGGCGAAGGCGGCGTTCGAATGGACCGACGTCACGCGCGAATTCGTACCGCATGACGAGAAGAGCTATTCGTGGTGGAGCTACCGTGCGGCCGACTGGCTCGCCAGCAACCGCGGCCGCCGCCTCGACCACATCTGGGTCAGTCCGGCGCTGAAAGGCGGCCTGAAATCACAGGCGATCATCACGAAGATGCGCGGCTGGCAGAAGGCGAGCGATCATGTGCCGGTGGTGGTGGTGGTGGAGGTTTAGGAAGTTGGTGGGTGGTGAGTGGTGAAACCAATGCACTACTCACTACTCACTACTCACTACTCACTACTCACTACTCGCCACCAACCACTCCCTCACTTCTTCTTCATCGGCGCAATCATGATCGTCGCTGTCGACGTCGCGATCACCTTGCCGTCCTCGCGCATCAGCGTCGCTTCGAGGAAATTGATCTGGCGGCCGCGCTTTATCACCTTCGCCTCCGCCACATGACGGCCGGCGCCGCCCTGGTTGAGGTAGGACACCTTCATCTCCAGCGTCGGTGCGATCTCGCCCCATTGCGCGATGAAGCCGGCGGCGACCGCCAGCACATCGTCCATCACACAGGCGATGGCACCGCCATGCAGCGCACCGAAGCGGTTGAAATGCGGCTCGCCCAGTTCGTAGCCGATCCTGACCCAGCCCTCCTCGACGTCGATCTCCAGCAGTTCCTGGTTCAGCCAGGCGGAACAGGGCGCGGCGCGTTTGAAGATCGCCTGGATGTTGGGGGGAAACTCGTCAGGCTTGGTCTTGTCGATGGTGCGGCGCATGGCATCCCGGCTTCTGGTATCAATGGCGCCATCCTGCACGGCCAAGGAGCCAAGACAAATTGCGTATCGCATTCCTGCGTCACGGACCAACCGAGTGGAACGGCGAAGGCCGCATCCAGGGCCGCATCGACACACCCCTCAGTCCGGCAGGCGTGACCAAGATGGCGGGTCTTTTGCCGCCAGCGGGATTCGAGAATGCGCGTGCCTTCACCAGTCCCCAACTGCGCGCGCGAGAGACGGCTGCGCTCCTCGGCTACCCGCACGCCACGCCGGACGCGCGGCTGGCCGAGCATCACTGGGGTGCATGGGAAGGCCTGACGCGCGAGGAGATCCTGGCGCGCGACGGCGACGACGCCTTCACCCGCGCCGGCCTCGGCATCGAGTTCACGCCGAAGGACGGCGAGAGCACACGCGATCTGCTCGCACGCGTGTCCGACTTCCTGCGCGATGTTGCACGCGACGAAGGCGATGCCATCGCCATCGCGCATCGCGGCATCCTGCGCTCGGCCTACACGCTGGCGACCGGCTGGCAGATGATGACCCCGATGCCGGAGAAACTGGATCTCGAGACAGCACTGATCCTGGCGCTGGACAAGGACGGTAACGCGACGATCGCGGAGCTGAATGTGCCGCTAAGGGCACGGAGCTAATCCAACGTGATGGAGCTAACCCCAGGGACAATAGTAGGATGACGGGATGAGAAGGGCTTGGCTCTTAGGCGTGGTTGCGACGGTCATCTGCCTTTTAGGCGCGCTAACTGCTGTCTACGGACCTTCGGTGCCCACAAGCCTGATCCAGGAGACAATTGATCGACCTGCGCCTGAACCGCTTAAGCCCGACCTTCCGAAATTCGTAAGGCCGAAGCACAAATAGCAGCTAAGCCCAGAACGGCTTCAGCTTCCGGAAGTCCTTCCAGCCCTTGATCGCCGTCTTCGTCAGCGCGGGCTGACGGGCGGCATACCAGCCGGAGACCGCTCCCGTCGCGTATTCGACCGATGGTCCGCCGTCGAGGCGCTTGAGGAGATCGGGGATGCCGTGCGCGTCGTTCGCCTCGCCCATCCGGTCGAGCAGCCGCTTGAGAGCTTTCAGATAGGCTTCGGTCTTCTTTTCCGGATAGAGCGGCGCGAAGAATTCTGCCGCATAACGCATCTTCTTCAATGCGATGCGCAGCTTGTGCACCCGGTTGTCGAACTCGCG
>DASZCC010000230.1:0-1660 GCA_035943485.1 Rhizomicrobium sp.
AGAAGCTCGTGCGCGAACGCATCACGACACGGCTGCAGCCTCTGCTCGCGCTTGGCGAAGGCGTGGACGCGAAGGCTGGCACTGAAGACGCCCTCCCCGCGCCGGCGCGTGGCATCGCGCATCAGCTGCTGGAGAATTTCGTCTCGCTCGATCGCGCTGCCGTGCCGCTGCCAGCGAACATCGGTTCGCTTGTCCGCGCACTGAAAGGCTTCGGCATCTGGTTCGGACGCCGCTCGATCTACCTACCCAAGATGCTGCGACCAGATGCGGCGAATCTGCTTGCGTTGCTGTGGGGGGTGTGGACCAAGCAGAAGCGTCTCTACACGCCGCCACTGGCCGGCCTCACATCCTTTTTCAACGACGGCAATCTGCCCGCAGCCTTCCTCGCGGCCGCAGGCTTTCGCGCTGTCGGCCGCCGCGCTATCCGCCTCGATATGCTGGAGCGCCTAGAGGAAGAGCTAGAAAAAGGCGCGGCCGCCGGCGTCAATGCCGAAACGCTTCTGCCGAAGCTGGTTTCGCTGATCGGGTCCGGCAATGACGAGCTCAGGGAAGTCCTGAGCAAGCTCGGCTGGAACATTGTCGAGGTCGCAGACAACGGCAACGGCGTCACCCATGTCTGGCGCAAGCAGGTCGCGCCCGCCCCGCGCCGCGAACAGCGCAAGCCGAAGAAGCCGCGCGAGTTCGTCGTCGAGGTGCGCCCGGATTCACCCTTTGCAGGCCTGGCCGCTCTCATCCGGAAATGACGGACCGAATCCGCATCGACAAATGGCTCTGGCAGGCGCGCTTCTATCGTTCGCGGGTCCTGGCGCAGGAGGCAGCGGAATCGGGCGTGGTGCGATTGAACGGTGCGCGGGTTGTTAAACCGGGCCATGGCTTAAAGCTCGGCGATGTGGTGACTGTCCCGCAGGGCCGCGAGCCGCTGGTCGTTCGTGTGATCGGTTTTGGCCTGAGACGCGGCTCTGCGCCGGAGGCACGGTTGCTGTACGAAATCGTCGCGCCTCCGGGCCTTGATCGCGAGCCGCCCGCGCCGTAATGACGCTGCCCTGATTAGATCGCCCGGAGTGCCTGGATATGACCTACGTCGTCACCGAAGCCTGCATCAAATGCAAGTTCATGGACTGCGTCGAAGTCTGCCCGGTGGATTGCTTCTACGAAGGCGAAAACATGCTGGTTATCCATCCGGACGAATGCATCGACTGCGGCGTCTGCGAGCCGGAATGCCCGCCCGAGGCTATCAAAGCCGACACGGAATCAGGCCTGGAGAAGTGGCTGGCAGTGAATGCCGACTACGCCAAGAAGTGGCCCAACATCGCCCAAAAGGGCGAGGCGCCGGCCGACGCGAAGGAGTTTGAGGGCGTATCTGACAAGTTCGAGAAGTACTTTTCGGAAAAACCCGGTTCCGGCTCGTAGAATTGGCTGTTAACCGCAGACGCATTAACCTTTTGGCGCGCTCGGTTTAACCTTTTGAATTCGCGGTCATAATCGCCACGTTCGGCGAATAAAGCTCGTTAATTCAATACCTTGTCACTTTGTCCTTCCGTTTACAGATCAACTGTGTTATATAATTGCACGATCAGAAACGCATGGGTCCCCCTCACCGGTTTGGCAACATCCCGGCGTCGCCCTTCGTTTCTGCCATGCCATGTCTGAAGTGCTCCAG
>DASZCC010000231.1:0-2200 GCA_035943485.1 Rhizomicrobium sp.
CGGAGGGAATGATGAAGTTCACCTGGTTCAACCTGATGCCATGGCCGTATCTCCCCGATGATTTCCGGGAGAAGAACCGCTCCGTTTGGGTCGATATCGACCAGAAGCTGTTCGATCCGGTGAAGAGCCACGAGGTCTACAACACCTATCTCGATCTGCTCGAATACGCCGCCGATGTTGGCTTCGATGCGATCGGCTGCAATGAGCATCACCAGAACGGCTACGGCATCATGCCGTCGCCGAATCTCATCGCCGCCGCCCTGTCGCGGCGCACGAAGGATGTCGGGCTCGTCGTGCTCGGCAATTCGATCGCGCTCTACAATCCACCGGTGCGTGTCGCCGAAGAATTCGCAATGCTCGACTGCATCTCGGGCGGCCGCCTTATCGCGGGCTTCCCGGTGGGCACGTCGATGGACACGAATTTCTGCTACGGGCAGATCCCGGCGCTGACCCGCGAGAAGTACCAGGAAGCGCACGACCTGATCATCAAGGCATGGACGACGCGCGAGCCCTTCGCGTTCAACGGCCGCTACAACAAGCTGCGCCATGTGAACATCTGGCCGCGCCCGATCCAGCAGCCGCATCCGCCGATCCACATCCCCGGCGGCGGCTCGGTCGAGACCTATGACTTCTGCATCGACAACACCTATTCGTATTCCTACCTGTCGTTCTCCGGCTACATCCGCGCCAAGGCGCTGATGGACGGCTACTGGAAGCGCGTCGCCGAGCGCAATGCGCCGGATGAATCGCCCTACCGCGCCGGCTTCGCGCAGACGATCCTGGTCGCGGACACCGACGAGGAAGCCGAGCGGCTGTATTCGGAGCATGTGAACTACTTCTACAACCGCTGCCTGCACGTCTATCCGGGCTTCGCGGATGCGCCGGGCTATCGCACGATCAAGACGATCCAGACCGGTGCGCTGTCGCAATACGCACCGCCGCGCGGTGGCTACACCAATCTCAGCTGGAAGGAACTGACCGAGCAAGGCCACGTCATCGCCGGTTCGCCCGAGACGGTGCGCCAGCGCATGGAGGAGCTCATCAAGTCGCTTCGCGTCGGCAACATCTTCTGCCTGATGCATGTCGGAGACATGCCGAAGGAGAAGTGCATGTATTCGACCAAGCTGTTCGCCGAGAAGGTGATGCCCAAGCTGCGCAACATGTTCCCGGAATATGAGAGCGACGAACGTTTCTGGTGTCACCCGATCAAGCAGGTGAAGGCCGGCAACCTCCCGTCCGAGAAAAAGGCGCTCGAATTCGTGGGAGCGGCCCGCTGATGTCGATCGAACTCAAGACCGTCAAGACGCATCACGTTCCCGTCCGCTATTTCGAAGGCGGCTCCGGCACGCCGCTCGTGTTCCTGCATGGCGCGGGCGGTTTGCAGGCAGCCGATCCGTTCTTGGTGAAGCTGGCCTCGAAGTATCACGTCTATGCTCCGCTGCTGCCCGGTTACGGCGACAGCGAGGAGTGCGGCGAAATCCGCGACATGCTCGACTTCACACTGCACACCTGGGACGTCGTCGATGCGCTCGGCCTCAAGGACCCGATCCTGGTCGGCCACTCGATGGGCGGCATGATTGCAGCCGAAATGGCTGTCGTCGCGCCGCATGACGTGACGCGGCTCGGCCTCATCGCGCCGGCCGGGCTGTGGCTCGATGAATATCCGATCCCGGACCTGTTCGCGACGCTGCCCTACGAGATGCCCAAGCTGCTGTTCCACGACGTGGAGGCGGGCACCGCAATGATGACGGCCGGTCTGAAGATGGACGATCCGAAGTTCCTGCAGAACTATCTCGTCACCAACGCGCGCCAGCTCGGCATGGCCGGCAAGATCCTGTTCCCGATTCCGGAGCGCGGTCTGGCCCAGCGCCTCTATCGCATCAAGGCGAAGACGGTGCTGGTGTGGGGTGACAGCGACAAGATGATTCCGTCCGCCTATGCGCACGCTTTCAAGAAGGCGATCGCGGGTTCTGAACTGGTTTCGGTTGCCGAGGCGGGCCACGCGGTCAATCTGGAGAAGCCCGACCAGGTGCTGCAGGCGATCAGCCGGCTGGGCTAGGCGGCTGCTATGGCCATCCTGGAACGCAGGAAACTGATCCGGCAGGCAAAACCTTCCGGATCATAATGCGTTTCCACTTTGCCGCCGCGCTCGCGTGATGCGCTGAACTTGATCACCCGCGCGCCGAAGCCGTCACGCTCC
>DASZCC010000232.1:0-17381 GCA_035943485.1 Rhizomicrobium sp.
GATGCGACCACGATTGTCGTTGGTGGCGCGGTCGTTGAGCCAGCTCTCGATCACCATGTAAATGCAGGCTGCCGCCACGCCGAACAGTCCGATCAGCACGAGGATGAGGCTGCGATCGTATCCCGCGAATAGGGCCATCGACAGACCGAGCGCCGAGGCTGCAATCGACACGGCAAGGATGATGATCCGGCGATCCATCCGATCTGACAGCCGCCCCAAAGGAAGCTGCACCAGGGCACCGCCGAGCGTGAAGACGCTCATGAACACCGCGATCCAGCCCTTATTGAGCCCGTGCGCCTGCGCAAAAACCGGTGCCAGCGTCCAGACCGCGCTGTTGGCAAAGCCGACCGCGATACAGCCCGCAACACCGACCGGCGCGATCCGGAACAGCTTGCCGGGGCGCAGCGTGGGTACCTTCGTCGCGACGGGTTGCGGCAGGCTCGTCAGTCCCATCGGAATAAGGCACAGCGCATAAAGAATCGCCGCCAAGCTAAAGAGCGCGAAACTTTTTGGACTCGACGTGGCGAACAGCATCTGACCGACGACCAGCGCCGTGAAGTTCACCGCGAGATAGGACGAGAAGATGCGACCACGATTGTCGTTGGTGGCGCGGTCGTTGAGCCAGCTCTCGATCACCATGTAAATGCAGGCTGCCGCCACGCCGAACAGGCCGCGCGCCACGATCCAAACCGGTTCGCTCACGACCAGCGATTGCACGAGGATGGCCGTGGCGGATACGCCGGCGCTGACGGCGAAAGTCCGGCTGTGCCCGACACGCGCGAGCAATCGTGGCCCAAGCCAACAGCCGGCCATGAAACCAGCGAAATAGAACGAGCCAATGAAGCCCAGGATCAGATCGGAGAAGCCCGCAAGACTCGCGCGCACCGGAATGAGCACGCCGATGAGCCCGTTGCCCGCGATATAAAGCGCGGTCGAAAACAGGATCGCGCCGATGGCCCAGAGCTGCTTCTGCATGACCCTTCGCGCTTTATGCGATTATTGCGGTCAAAATATGTAGTGCACCGCGACAAACCCGAGGACGACCAGTGCCAGGAAGGCGATCAGCGCGACCTCCATGTATTTCTCAATGACAGCCTGAACCGGCGCGCCGAAGAAGTAGAGAAGCGACGACACCAGCGTGTATCGGAGGCCGCGGGTGATCGTCGACAGGATCATGAACAGCGTGAAATTGAAGCCCGCGAAGCCACTGGCAATGGTCACGAGCTTGTAGGGGATCGGCGTGAGGCCCTGAAGCATGATCCAGTAGCCGTACTTCGCGTAAGCCGCGCGGAAGCCATCAAAGGCGGCCTGCAACCCATAGGTGTCGATCACCCACTTGCCGATCGTGTCGAAGAAGACAGAGCCGATAGTGTAGCCCAGCGCGCCGCCGGCGACCGAAAACAGCGTGCACCACGCCGCGAGCAGAAATGCGCGGTCGCGGTTGGCCAGCACCATCGGCACCAGCATCACATCGGCCGGGATCGGGAAGAATGACGATTCCGCGAATGCAAAGGCGGCGAGTCCGGCCCAAGCGTGACGCCCTTGGGCATTCTTCATCATCCAGGCGTAGAGACGGCGAAGGCCGCGCGGGCGTGGGGGCTCGGCTGCGATATCAGTCATGGGTGCGCCCTGGAGTCTCCGGCCCTCTTAGCAATGCAGCCCGGTTGCGTCCAATGCTTGCTGGTTAATGCCGGTTTCTTTAGCTTTCGCCGCCTTGGGATCTGGAAGCGTCATGGCGAAGTCAAAAAAGAAGAAGGTTGTCCGCAAGGCGGCTCGTAAAGCCGTCAGCAAGAAAAAGCCGATCAAGAAAGCTGCTGCCAAAAAGCCCGTGCCAAAGCGCGCTGTTTCCAAGCCTTTGCCGGCGCCGTCCAATCGATCCCAACCAACCCTTCGCAAAGCCACCAGGCGCCGTGCCGGCAGTTCGCGGACCATGCAGCCGCAACGTATCGTTCCGCTGGGCGCCGGCAAGTATGACAGCGACCTCGATCAGAATCCTGCGAATTATCAGCCGCTGACGCCGCTCACCTTCATCGAGCGCGCGGCTGCCGTGTTCCCGCAACGCATCGCCATTGTGCATGGCCGCCAGCGCATCACATACGCGGAATTCTATGCGCGGTCGCGCCGCCTCGCATCCGCGCTGAGCAAGATCGGCGTGAAGAAGGGCGACACCGTCGCCTGCATGATGGCGAACACGCCACCAATGCTGGAGGCGCATTACGGCATCCCGATGACCGGCGGCGTGATCAATGCGCTCAACACGCGCCTCGATGCGGCGGCGATCGCCTTCATGCTGGATCATGGCGAGGCGAAGGTTCTGATCACCGACCGCGAATTCTCGACCGTGGTCGCCGACGCGCTGAAGCTTGCAGCCAAGAAGCCGTTTGTCATCGACTACGACGACAAGGAATTTCCGCAGACCGGCGCATTGCTTGGTACGATCGAGTATGAGGACTTCATCGCCGGCGGCGATCCCGAGTTCGCCTGGGTTCTGCCGGGCGATGAGTGGGATGCGATCGCGCTGAACTACACGTCGGGTACGACCGGCAACCCCAAGGGCGTCGTGTTCCATCATCGCGGCGCGGCACTGATGGGATACGGCAATGTGCTGGCCGCGAACCTGCCGCGTCATCCGGTGTACCTTTGGACGCTGCCGATGTTCCACTGCAATGGCTGGTGTTTCCCGTGGACGATGTCGGTAGTCGGCGGCACGCATATCTGCCTGCGCTGGGTGCGCGCCAAGGCGATGTTCGATGCCTTGGTCGAGCACAAAGTCACGCATCTGTCCGGCGCGCCGATTGTGATGTCCACCTTCATCAATGCGCGCGACGACGAAAAGCGCCCGCTGCCGCACAAGGTCGAGTTCATCACCGCTGCCGCGCCGCCACCGGAATCCGTTCTCGCCTCGATGGCCGAGTCCGGGTTCAACGTCACCCATGTCTATGGCCTGACCGAAACCTATGGCCCAGCCGTGGTGAACGAATGGGATGAGAGCTGGGACGCACTCGATCGCGGAGCGCGCGCGGCAAAGAAGGCGCGCCAGGGCGTTCGTTATCACGCACTTGATGCGCTGACCGTGATGGATCCGGAGACCATGGAGCCCGTGCCGGCCGATGGCGAGACGCTGGGCGAAGTCATGTTCCGCGGCAACATCGTGATGAAGGGCTATCTCAAGAATCCGAAAGCGACGAAGGACGCCTTCGCCGGCGGCTGGTTTCACTCCGGTGACCTCGGCGTGATGCATGCCGACGGCTATGTGCAGCTCAAGGATCGCTCCAAGGACATCATCATCTCTGGCGGCGAGAACATCTCGTCGCTGGAAGTGGAAGACGTGCTGATGAAGCACCCAGCCGTGATGTTCGCCGCTGTCGTTGCGAAGGATGATGAGAAGTGGGGCGAAACGCCCTGCGCCTTCATCGAACTCAAGACCGGTCACGAAGACACGACAGCCGAGGCTCTCATCGAGTATTGCCGCGCGAACATGGCGCGCTACAAAGTCCCGCGCTATGTCGTCTTCCGCGAGATCCCGAAGACATCCACCGGCAAGATGCAGAAGTTCAAGCTGCGCGAGATGACGAAGGACGTTGGATAAATCGCACGATCGTATTTGAACGCACCCCTTGTAATTGAAACGCCAACGCCCGCGATCGCGGGCACGACGCTTGAAAGTTGGCCAGCCGCGCAGCCCGTGCCATCGCACGTGACCAACAAGCACCGCTCTTTCTCCCCGGCCTCCTGTGACGTCTTCGAGATCTCCCTCGGCTGGGAGCAAGCTCAACCAGGTCCGCTCCATCTGTCCTTCGTCACCCGGGTGCCCACGAGTCACACCCTTGGCCTGTCTGATCTCATGGCTTCGTAATCATCGTACCCACTCCCAAAGTTGAGAGGCGTACATAGGATGTGCGTCCTAGGATTCAAGGGCTAAGTATCTGGAATAATTACGTTATCGCTACCATCATCATCATGGGCGGACTTGACACGCCCATCCATCTGACGCGCATTGCGCGTCGAAGACTCTTTCGCTCGCGGACGCTCGCGCGATGGATGGGCGGATCAAGTCCGCCCATGACGGGTGAGATAGCGATCCGCAACCACCACCTGTCATCCCGGAAGGCTCGCGCAGCGAGACTATCCGGGACCCATTCCAACGCTTCGAGATGGGTCCCGGATCGCGCTGCGCGCGTCCGGGATGACAAACTGATACCTGGGCGACTGTAACTCCCCGCCCTCACCCACCGTGCTTGTAATACTGCACCGCGCGTTCGTGTTTCTCCGCTGCCGCGCGTGACTTGAAGGTGCCGAGGTTGCGGCGTTTGCCGGTCTTGGGGTTCTTCTTGCGGGAATAGAGTCTGTAACCGCCAGAGGGAAGTTTTCGGATCATCGTGACCTCCTGTCCTTGCTGCAATAACGGACAGACGCGCAGTCGTTTCCTAGACAGCAGGCGGCGGTGGCACGCTCGACAGGACGTCCTTGACCTTGGCGGCCAGCTGCTTGAGGCCGAAAGGTTTGGGCAGGAAGTGGATGTCGGCGGCGTTCTCGTCGTTGCGGCGGAACGCTTCTTCGGCATAGCCCGACATGAAGATCACGGCGAGTTCGGGCTTTTCTTTCTTCAGGGCGCGCACCAGCGTCGGCCCGTCCATGTTCGGCATCACGACATCCGTAATGACCAGCGCGATCGGCGACGTGGCGGTACGCACGATCTCAAGCGCCTCCTCGCCACCCGATGCTTCGAGTACCTGATAGCCACGCAGCTTGAGCGCACGGGCGGCGAAGCTGCGCACCGCCTCCTCGTCTTCCACCAGCAGGATCGTGTCCTGTCCTGTTACATCGCGTGCCGCACGCTCGGGCTCGACGGCAACGACGGCATTGGGATCCGCGTGATAACGCGGCAGATAAATGCGGAACGTCGTGCCACGGCCGACTTCCGAATCCACCGTGATGAAGCCGCCCGTCTGCTTGACGATGCCATAAACCGTTGCGAGCCCAAGGCCCGTGCCCTGCCCGACTGGCTTCGTCGTGAAGAACGGATCGAAGATTTTGCCGATATGCTCCTTGGCGATGCCGACGCCGGTATCGGCCACGTCGATGCGCACATAATCGCCGGCCGGCATGATCGCCGTACCGAGCGCTGTGGCCGTTGCCACAGCCTCATTCGCCGTCGTGATCGTCACCGTGCCGCCATTGGGCATCGCGTCGCGCGCATTGACGACGAGATTGATGACGGCATTGGATATCTGCGCTTCGTCGGCATGCACGGGCCACACATCGCCCGGCTGTTCAAGCCGCAGGTCGACACCATCGCGCAGCAGGCGCCGCAGCAGCTGCGCCAGTTCGCTCACCACATCGCGCACCGCCAGCACCTTGGGCTGCATCGTCTGCTTGCGCGAGAACGCCAGCAGCTGGCCAACCAGCGTGGCTGCGCGCAGCGCGTTCTGGTGGATTTCGTTGATCTCCTTGAAAGAAGGATCGCCAGCCTGATGCCGCATCAGGAGGAATTCGGAATTACCGATGATGACGGTAAGCAGGTTGTTGAAATCATGCGCCACGCCGCCCGCGAGCTGGCCGACCGCCTGCATCTTCTGCGACTGCGCGAATTTGGTTTCCAGCGCGCGTTGCTCCGAGACATCGAGCAAATAGAGCGTAACGCGTCCGCCGCTTGCCGGGCTGGCGAACAGTTCCGCCATGCGTTCGCCGGTGCCTTGCGGCTTGAGTTCGGCTGGCGGCGGCGCGGTCGTGCCACCTGCGGCTTGCGCGATCAGCTCCATGACGCGGCCGCGATCACCGCTGTCCACGAGGTCCGCGAGCCAGCGGCCGTTCAGTGAACCTTCCGCTCCGAAGAAGCGCAGGAAGGCCTGATTGGCTTCGACCAGCTTGCCGCTGGCATCGGCGAACGCCATGCCCATCGGCGCACTGTGGAAGATATCGCCGACGGCCTGCGGCGAGACCGGCGTCTGCACCTGCGCGAACGGAACAGCCTCCGCAGCTTTTGCGACTGGCGCTGGTGGCGGCGGCGCGACGGGCGCGGCGACATGGCTCGTCAGGCGGGGCGTGAACCACCATGCGGTCTGCTTGCCCGACAGCGGGCGGACAGCGGCGACGAGTTCGATGCCGGGACCAACCGCAAACGACTCCTCGCGCACGACGCCTTCCGCCGCACCACGCGCCAGCCGGTAGAGCAC
This sequence comes from Rhizomicrobium sp., assembly GCA_035943485.1. Lineage (GTDB taxonomy): Bacteria > Pseudomonadota > Alphaproteobacteria > Micropepsales > Micropepsaceae > Rhizomicrobium. The sequence goes on from DASZCC010000232.1 coordinate 6,177, forward strand.
AGCCGCTGACGGCTCGCCGGCAAGTGCAAGTTCTGGCGGTGGCGGTGCCTCGCCGTCGGCGAGGCCGCACATCTTGCGATAGACGTCGTTGCAGTCGACCACCGCGCTATCGGGTCCGGTAATCGCCCAGGCGATGTTGGCGCGGGCGGCGGCCTCGGCCACACGGCGCGCATCGAGTGCGGACATGGATTCGCGCGGCCAGACAGCGAAGAGCAGAAGGCTGCCGACAGCGCCGATCGCTGCCAGGAACATCACGCCGGCCCAGCCGACTGCGCCAGGAGACGCGACGGCGAGCCCGGCCGCACCCAGCGCAAGCAGCAGGAAAACCAGCGCCGACCAGCGCCAGGCGCCGGCCGGAATGCCGTAACTGCGTCCAAAGGAACGGGTGGCCATCATCTGATTCGAGTCTAGCCGAAATGGCACAGTATTCGTATCAGGGTTCCGGGCTAATTCCGCAGCTTGCCGTTCAGGCGCATGACGTAGCCGATGACCTGGGCCACGGCCTTGAAGTGCTCGGCCGGGATGACCTCGTCGACCTCGACGGTGGCGTGCAGGGCGCGGGCGAGCGGCGGATTCTCGATGATCGGCACGTCGTGCTCGGCCGCCACTTCGCGGATTTTGAGAGCGATAGCGTCCACGCCTTTGGCGACGCAGACCGGCGCGGCCATTTTGCCGCTCTCGTACTTGAGCGCGACGGCGTAGTGCGTCGGGTTGGTGATGATGACGGTCGCTTCCGGCACCGCGGCGATCATGCGCTTCTTGGAACGCTCCAGCCGGATCTGGCGGATACGCGCCTTGATCTGCGGGTCACCTTCGTTCTGACGATACTCGTCCTTGACCTCCTGCTTCGACATGCGGTTGCGCTGCATGAAGCGGCGGCGCTGGACGACGTAGTCGGCGACGGCGATAACGGCGAGTGCGGCAAGCGCGGCGATCATCACCTTGAACAGCAGATGCGTCATGTCGCCGATGATCGACTGCGGCGCCTGCGTCATTGTGGATTCGAGCATGGTTCGCTCGGGCCAGATCTGCGTCCACACCGCAATGCCGACGACGCCGAGCTTCAGCAGGCCTTTGACGAGATTGATCCAGCCATCGACGCCGAACATGCGTTTGAGACCTGCCGTGATCGACAGCTTGGAAAAATCCGGCGCGATCTTCTCGAAGTTCAGGCTTGGCCGCGCCTGCATCACATGACCGCCGATGGCGGACGCGATCATCAGTGCAAAGACCGGCGCCATGATGCCGGCCAGCATGATGAGTGTGTGCTGCGCCAGGATCATGAGGCCGCCGGGATCGACCGACATCTGGTCCGGCTGTTCTATGAAGAGCTGCATGTTCTTCATCAGGCCGGCCGTCGTGGAGGCGCCGAACATCGCGACCGCCAGCGTGCCGCCCAGCAGCATGATGAAGGTCGTGACTTCGGTGCTCTTTACGACGTCGCCGTGTTCCTGCGCCTGTTGCAGGCGCTTGGCTGTCGGTTCTTCTGTCTGTTGGGCCTCGTCGCGATCGTCAGCCATCGCGGATCACAGGAAGTTCGCCATCTGTGACGCATAGAAGTTCAGGAACAGCGTCATCATGGAGCCGATGAGAAGTGCGAAGAGCACGAAGCCGAACATCAGGTTGATCGGCACGGCGACGAAGAACACCTGCATCTGCGGCATCAGGCGCGCGAGCACGCCGAGCGCGGCATAGAGCGCGAAGCCAAAAACCAGGAACGGCGCCGCCAGCTGGAAGCCGAGCAGAAAGGCGCCGGACACCAGGCGGATCACCAGTTCAGCCATGTCGGCGGTCGGTAGGGCGGCGCCGGGCGGGATGAGATGATAGCTGCCAGCGACTGCGCCGATCGCGAGATGATGCAGGCCGGTCGTGAAGATAAGCGTGGCGCCGAGCAGGTTCAGAAAGTTGCCGATCACCGCGCCCTGCTCGTGCTGCGTCGGATCGACGGTCTGCGCGTAGGCGAGACCGGTCTGGGTGGCGATCAACATGCCCGCCGTCTGAAGCGAGCTCATGATGATGTTCGACATGCCGCCGATCAGGACGCCGGCCGTGACTTCCTGCGCGATGGCAAGCGTCAGCGCGAGATCGCTGGCCGGTGCGGCCTGCGGATAGAGGTGCTGCACGGTCGGCGCCAGAGCCACGCTGATAGCCAGCGCCAGCACGAGACGAATGAACGCCGGGATCGTGCTGATCATCGGCAACAGCATCACCATCGCACCGGTGCGCGCGAACACGAGGATGTAGGTGAGGATGATGCCCGACAGCGAGCCCAGATGGATCGTCATGGGCTCTCGCTAATAGGCTGAGATCCGCTGGCTGATGTCGATCATGAGGCCGTTCATCGCCTGGCCCGCGAAGGGCAGCGTGATCAGCAGCACGACAAAGATCGCCACGATCTTCGGCACGAAGACGAGCGTCATTTCCTGGATCTGGGTCAGTGCCTGCAGCAGGCCTACGGCAAGGCCCACGATCAGCGCCGTCAGCATCGCCGGCGTGATGACCTCCAGCAGGGTCAGGATGCAGGTGCGTGCGAAGTCGATGTAATCGGTGGACGACATGTGTTCCTCAGATCGGCATGTTCATGATGGACTGGTAGGCCTGCACGACCTTGTCGCGGACGGCCACGACGGTATCGAGTGTGATCTCCGCCTGGTTCACGGCGCTCACGACGTCGACGATGCTGGACTTTCCGGAGACCTGGTTGGCCGCCATCGTCTCGCCCTGCTTCATCGTGCCGATACCGTCCTTCAGCGCCTTGGACAGGAAGTCGCCGAAATCGCCGACGCCCGAAAGGCCGCTAGCGCCCGCGGTTGCGCCGCCTGCGGATGTGGTTCCGATATTGGCGGCAGCCTGATAGGCGGCGGCTGCGGCGGCTGGAATAGCTGTCATCGGTTACCTCAGCTCTTCAGGAGATCGACGGTGCGCGCCTGCATGTTCTTGGCGGCATCCATCACGGTCAGATCGGCTTCGTAGGAGCGCTGCGCCTCGCGCATGTCCATGATTTCGACCAGCGTGTTCACGTTCGGCAGCTTCACATAGCCCTTGGCGTCGGCCATCGGATTGCCGGGCTCGTAGCGCGTCGAGAAATCGGTGTTGTCGGTGATCGGCTTGCCGGTGGTGACGAGGGTCGCATCGACCTCGCGGTCGAACTCGCTGGTCATCGTCGGGATCTTGCGGCGATAGGGATCGCCGCCTGGCGTCGTCGCGCCGGAATTGGCGTTGGCAAGGTTCTCCGCGATCGTCTTCATGCGGTCGGACTGCGCGCGCAGGCCCGAAGCGGCGACGATGAGTGAAGTCGAGAAATCCATGATCTGTCTCCCTCAGTGTCCGATGGCTCAGTGTCCGATGGCGGTCTTCATCATGCCGATCGCCTTCGCATAGAGATTGCTGGCGGCCTGATATTCGGCCTGCGTGTCGGCGACCTTGATCATTTCCTGTTCGAGCGAGACGGTGTTGCCGCCTGCTGCGCCCGGATCCGGCGAGTCCTGGTCCTGATAGCTCGTCGACGGATCGGACTTCAGCGCGATGTGACGCGGATCGGTGATCTGCAACGTTGGATGGAACTGTGTCGAGCCGGTCGCGCCTTTGAGCACATCCTCGAAATTGATCGGCTTCAGATCGCGCGCCGAATAGCCCGGCGTGTCGGCGTTCGCGACGTTCTGCGACAGCGTTGCCTGACGCTGGTTCAGCCAGCCCAGCCGCTCCTTGAGCAGCGAGAACAACGGCATGTCGGCGACGTTCATGGCTACTCCTTCATAGATTATTAGCTGTAAGAACCGAGACGATGCGCCCGAACGATTAAGCCGCACTTAACAGGGCGGAAATTTCTGCCCGGCAAATAACGCCGGGTTTTAACGCGCGATTAAGGTTGACGATCTCTACTCGCGCGCATGGATGTCATCGATTTCGCGCGCTACATCGGCGCTCTCATACTGGTCGTGGGCCTTGTCGGCGCCGCGGGACTTGCGGCGCGCCGCTTCGGTCTCGGCAGTCTCGTCAAGCCGCAGGCGACGCGCCGCCTCTCCATCGTCGAGACGCTCGCAGTCTCGCCGCGCCAACGGCTGATGATCGTGCGGCGCGATGGCGTCGAGCATCTCATTCTCTCCGGCTCGGATGGCGTCGAAGTCATCGAGACCGGTATTCCTGCCGCGCCCAATCCGCTTCCGATCACACCGACGCTCGTAGGAAGCGCATCATGAAGCGGCTGTGGCTCTTCGCGCTCGCGATCACGTTCGCGCTTCTCATTCCCGAGATCGCCATGGCCGCGTCGCCCGCGGCCAACGCTGTTGTCGCTGCGGCCGGCAGCTCCACGTCCACAGCAAATGGCGGGCTTCAGATCGATCTGACTGGCGGCGGCCTGTTCACCGACAAGCTCGTCCAGATCATCGCGCTGATCACCATCCTGTCGATCGCGCCATCGATCCTCATCATGATGACGAGCTTCGTGCGCATGGTCGTCGTGCTGTCGCTGCTGCGCACCGCGATGGGCCTGCAGACCAGCCCGCCCAACAGCGTGATCGTGTCGCTGGCGCTGTTTCTCACCCTGTTCGTGATGACGCCGACACTGAAGGACGCCTACAACCAGGGCATCGTGCCGCTGGTCAACAATCAGATCACCACCGAGCAGGCCTTCGACCGCACTGCTGTGCCGATGAAGAAGTTCATGCTCGCGCATGTCCGCGAGGCCGATGTGAAGCTGTTCCTCGACATGTCCAAGGCCAAGCCACCCACCAAGCCTGACGACATCGCGCTGACCACGCTGGCGCCGGCCTTCATGCTGTCGGAGCTCAAGCGCGCCTTCGAGATCGGCTTCCTCATCTTCGTGCCGTTCCTGATCATCGACATGGCGGTCGCGTCCATTCTGATGTCGATGGGTATGATGATGCTGCCGCCGGTGATCATCTCCCTGCCGTTCAAGCTCGTTTTCTTCGTGCTGGTGGACGGCTGGCGCCTTGTCGCCGGCTCGCTGGTGGAGAGCTATCTCCATTCGCCACCGCCGACGTAGCGGAAGTCTCGCCACGGCGAACCGATCGCGCTAGCCTTTCCCGAAATAACCGGGAGAGCGCGCCATGGACAAGCCAGTTGCAGCCGACGAAGTCCTCTACGACCTGAAGGACCACATCGCCACCATCACGCTGAACGCGCCCGAGCGCATGAACACGATCTCGGGACCGATGCTGAAGCAGCTCTCCGAATTGCTGCTCGCGGCTGACCGCGATCCGGAGGTCCGCTGCATCATCCTCACCGGCACCGGCCGCGCATTCTGCGCCGGCCTCGACCTGCGCATCCAGACAAGCGGCATGGGGCAGCAGCTCGCAACAACGACGTCCACCGACATCGACCTGCGCAATACGCCGCCGACTGTCCTGCATGCATTGAACACGCCGGTAATCTGCGCGCTGAACGGCGGCGCCGCCGGTTATGGCGCCGACACCGCAATCGGATGCGACATCCGCATCATGGCGAAGTCGTCCAAGCTCGCCATGTCGTTCGCCAAGCGCGGCATCCTGCCGGAGTCCGGCGGCACCTGGCTGCTGCCGCGCCTCATCGGATGGGAGAAGGCCGCGACGCTGATCTTCACTGGCCGCACGCTCTCGCCTGATGAATGCGTCGCGATGGGTTTGGCCTCTGAAGTCGTGCCGGACGCCGAACTCATGCCACGCGCCCGTGCGCTCGCCGCCGAGATCGCCGCCAACGCACCGCTGGCCGTGAAGGCCGCCAAGCGGATGCTGCGCATGAGCTACTCGGAGACGTTCGACGAGCACGTGCATCACGTTTATCTGCAGCTTCTCGCCCTGATGCGCACGGAAGACTCCCGCGAGGGCATGCTGTCCTTCGTCGAAAAGCGCCCGCCGGTGTTCAAGGGGCGGTAGCGATATCTGGTTTGATAATAGTTATCGGGCGGGATATTCTCTGAGCAACAGGAGAACCTCGTGCCGTCCAGCGTCGATCTTGGAAAGAAGCTTGAAAGCGTTGTCGCGAAACTTGTGGCGAAGGGACGTTATAATTCCAAGAGCGAAGTAATCCGCGAAGGCGTGCGTCTGGTCGAAGAACGGGAAAAACGATTGATCGAGCTGGACCGCGCACTGGAGCGTGGCTTGGCGGATGTAAAGGCGGGGCGAACCAAACCGGCCGAAGAAGTCTTTTCGCGCCTGGAAGCGAAATATCTTCGGATGGCCGAAAGGAGCCGTAAGGCCCGCCGCGCTTGATCGTCAGATTATCGGATGCCGCCGAAGCCGAGCTTGAGGCTATCGGTGACTGGATCGCGTTGGATGCCCCGATGCGCGCCCACTCCTTCATCCAGGAGTTGAGAGATGCCTGCGAGCGCATTGGACATGCGCCCGAGGCCTATGTCCTTCTGCCATGCCACAAGGCCTCGGGGATTAGACGGCGCGTCTACCGCAACTATCTCATATTTTACGTCATCACTGATCATGTGTTTGTGCTGCACATCATGAACGGGGCGCGGAATTACGAACCAATGCTGTTCCCCGACGGGGAATAAGCCCTTACCTCCCAGGTAATGGAAATCCCTCCCCGCCCGGCCTAGCCTTGCGCCATGAACGTCCAACCGGTCGGCATCCATCTTCGCCAGTGGCGGCAGCGGCGTCGCCTTTCGCAGCTTGATCTTGCGAGCGAGGCTGAAATCTCGCCGCGCCATCTGAGCTTCGTCGAGACCGGGCGTTCGACGCCCAGCCGCGAGATGATCCTGCATTTATCCGAGCAGCTCGAGATCCCGATGCGCGAGCGCAATGTCCTGCTCGTCGCCGCCGGCTATGCGCCGATCTTTCCCGAGCGCTCGCTGTCCGATGCCGCGCTGGCGCCGGCGCGCGCGGCGATCGATCTGGTGCTCGAGAGTCACAAGCCCTATCCCGCCTTCGCGCTCGACCGTCACTGGAACATCGTTGCCTCCAACAGCGCGTTGCAGGCCATGTACGAAGGCGTCGCGCCCGAACTTCTGGAGCGGCCCGTCAACGCGATGCGGCTCACCTTGCATCCCGATGGCCTGTCGAAGCGGACCGAGAATCTGGGCGAGTGGCGCGCGCATCTGGTCCATCGCCTGCGCCAGCAGGCCGAGATGACCGCCGATCCGAAGCTGCTCGCTCTGCTGCAGGAAGTGTCGGCCTATCCCGCGCCGCCTGCGCCGCATGGTCACGACGCCAACGCGATGGTCATCCCGTTCAGGCTGCGCGTGCGCGGCGGCGTGCTGTCTTTCTTCTCGACTACGATGGTGTTCGGCACCCCCGTGGATGTGACGTTAAGCGAACTTGCCGTTGAATCGTTTTTCCCCGCGGACGCTGCGACGGTCGCGCTCGTGAAGACGCTTTCGGCGTAACGTCCTTTCTTACCTCTCGCGTAATCGTTTCGCGCGCATGCCGCGCCCATTCTCTCCATCACAGGAGAGAGAGAACGATGGACAGACGCGAAATGCTCAAAGGTCTGGCAGTGGCAGGCAGCCTCGCGCTCGGCCCGCATCTTCTCGAGCCCGCCCACGCAACGCCCGACAAAGGAACCCGTATCATGACTAACGTCAAAACAGCCGACGGCACCGAACTCTTCGTCAAGGACTGGGGCAACGGTCATCCGCTTGTCTTTGTGTCGAGCTGGGCCTGCACCAATGACATCTGGCAGTACCAGCATGTGCACTTCACCGAAGCCGGCCGTCGCGTGGTGGCGTTCGACCGCCGCGGCCATGGCCGCTCGGACGTACCGCCCGACGGCTACGACATCGACACACTCGCCGACGACATCGCGCATGTCATCAGGGCGCGCGACCTGACCGATGTGACTCTGATCGGTCATTCGATGGGATGCGGCGAGATCGTGCGCTATCTCTCGCGGCACGGCACTTCGAAGGTGTCGCGCATCGTCCTGGCTGCGCCGACGACGCCATTCCTGCTCAAGACCGCGGCCAATCCGGATGGCGTGGATGCCGCGATGTTCGAGGCGATGCGCGCGGGCTGGCGGAAGGATTTCCCCAAATGGCTGCATGACAATGCGCCGGCGTTCTTCGTGCCCGAGACCTCGCAGGCGATGATCGACTGGGGCGTCGCGATGATGCGCCAGATCCCGCTGAAGGTCGCGCTGGACTGCAACCAGGTCGTGATCGAGACCGATTTCCGCGACGACCTTACGCGTATTTCGATGCCTACGCTGATCCTGCACGGGACGGCGGATGCTTCCGCTCCGCTGGCGTTAACGGGACAACGCACCGCAGCGCTCATTCCCGGCTGCCAGTTCAAAGTATACGAAGGCGCGCCGCATGGCCTGATGTTCACCCATCAGGACAAGCTGAACGCCGATATCGCGGCGTTTATTGCAGGAAGCTGATGGAACCGATCTACCGCGTCGAAGGCGCAGGCATACAAACCAGCGCCTTCGCCGGCGGGCCGTGGGACAGGACGATGCAGCATGGCGCTGCACCGTCCTCTCTTGTCGTCTGGGCCGCGGAAAGCATCGCGACACGCGTGCCGATGCGGATCGCACGGGTGACGGTAGACCTGCTCAAGCCGGTGCCGGTCGCGCCGCTGATGTTCAAAACTGACGTGGTGCGCGAGGGCGCCAAGATTCAGTTGTGCGCCGTGAGCCTGTTTGCCGACGGCAAGGAATGCGTGCGTGCCAGCGTTCTGAAGATCCGCGACCTTGCCCTTACGCTGCCTGAGACCGCGCACGAGAAGCCGCTCGACGCGCCGCTGCCGGCCGATCTTCCGCCGTCGACAGGAGATCAACTCAACGGCACGCCGTTCCTCACGGGAGTCGAGTTGAGACCAGCGAAAGGCGCCTTTCGATCACCAGGTCCTGCAGCCGTGTGGTATCGCGCTATTCGTCCGATCGTTGGCGGCGCCGATATCTCGCCCGTCATGCGTGCCATCATCGCGGCGGATTTCTGCAATGGCACGTCGGCTGTCGTGCCATTCGACAGCTGGACGTTCATCAACGCCGATCTGACATTGAGTCTTGCGCGCTATCCGGTCGGGGAATGGATCCTGCTGGATTCCGAAACCTGGGCCGGGCCCGACGGCGCAGCGATCGCCTTCGCGCGCCTCGCCGACGTGCACGGCACCTTCGGCCGCGCGAGCCAGAGCGTGCTGCTGGAGCCGCGGTAACAAGAAGCTGTCATTCCCGGCCGAGCGACAGCGAGGGGAAGGGAATCCGCGACCGGGCGGGAGTCCAGTCGTGGATCCCCTTCCCTCGTATCGCTACGCGATGCTCGCCGGGGATGACAATGCGTACTATTCCGCCGCGATCTTCACATCGGCCGGTTTGCGAGCGCGGTTGTAAGGACGATCACCCAGGATCGTGGCGCGGTGCATGATGCGGCGGTTGGGCAGGTAGTCGTTCACTGCGTAATGCTGTGTGACCCGGTTGTCCCAGAAGGCGATCGAGTTCGGTTTCCACTTCCAGCGCACCTGGTATTCCGGCTTCTGGATGTGCACAAAAAGCATGTTGAGAAGCGCCTGGCTCTCCTCGCGACGCAGACCCTTGATGCGATCGGTGAAGCCGTAATTCACGAACAGCCCGTCAGCACCGGTCTCGGGGTGCGTGCGCACGACCGGATGGATCACAGGCGGATGCTGCTCGACTGCCTTAGCATGCTTGTCGGCGCCGGCCTGCGCCGCGACAGTGCCGCGGGCCGGAAAGCCGCGCGCGAAATCATGTACGGCGTCAAGCTCGCTCAGGAAGCGCTGCAGCGGCTTCGACAGGCCTTCATAGGCCGCCTGCATGTTGGCCCACACCGTGTCGCCGCCTTCCTCGGGCAGCAGCTTGGCATAGAGGATCGCGCCCAGCGGCGGCGTCTCTATGAAGGTGACGTCGGTATGCCACGCGTCGTTGTCGGTCGGATTGTTCGCGTGATTGTCGAGCACGAACATTTCGGGCGCTTCGGCCACGCCGGGATAGAGCGGGTGGGTATGCAGGTCGCCGAAGCGCGCCGCGAAATCGCGATGCTGCACGGCGGAGATGTGCTGGTCCTCGAAGAACACGACCTTGTGTTTCAGGAGCGCGGCGCGGATGGCAGCGATCTCTTCGTCGCCCAGGTTTTGCGACAGGTCAGCGCCTTCGATCACCGCGCCGATGGTGGGCGTGAGGGTGCGGGTCGTGATCTTCGTGGTCATGGTCCTCTCCACGCAATAAAGGGCCGCGGGCCGGGTCAGTATGATCCGTTTGGAGCCAAAAGGCCGCCCTCAATTCGCATCCCCGGCCCGCGAAGTTCAGGGAGGAAACTCCGGCGCCTTGACCGGCCTGGTCAATAAACTCGACTAATTCTATAGAGTCAAATGAGTAATGATCATGCGCTCTCGGATTGCAGGATTTTTTAGTGCCGCGAATCAGGCCGGGGCGGAGCAACGCAACCCGCTGATTTTCACTGACAATTTGTCGCTTGTGAGCGGTGCAACGCGCCATGTGTCTGCTGCGTCGCAGTGTAGAGTGCCGGAAGGGAAGCCATTCGCGGCGTACATGGCAAAAATCTTCACGACCTAGTCTGCTGTTATTTAACCACTATTCAGCGTGCGGCAATTTTGGCAGAACGAATTATTGCATCTGCGAAGAAATTGTCCTTGAAATGACGCGGCCTGATACTAATCTTCTGAACGTTGAACCTTGAAGGAATTATTCACATGAACAAGACCCGCTTCGTCGCACTCTCGTTCCTTCTGGCGCTTTCCGGTTTCGGTGCTGCCAATGCGCAGGCCCCCGCTCTTGCCGCCGGTACGTACAAGCTCGCAGTCGGCTCCAAGGCCCCCTGCGACGTGACCATCACCGAGGACGGCGCCATCGCAACGGCTGCTGACTGCTCGACTGGTGCCAACGTCGTTAAGTGGGCCCCGGCCGGTGGCGACGACTACAAGCTGCTGACCGCCAATGGCGTGACGTATGCCGTTCTGAAGCCGCATGGCGAGACGCTGGAAGGCGTCACCTTCGCGGATCAGCACAAGGTCGTGCTGAGCCACTAAGGCCAGAACTACAAGTTGAAAGAGGGCCGTGCCGCTGGCGCGGCCCTTTTCTTTTGTCATGTGCCTTCCGGGCCAGCGGGGCGTATTCTTCCGACATGACTGACCAAACCGCACACGATCACGGCATCTGGACGCATGACCATGTGTTCCTCGGCGCAGGCCATGGCCGCGCCGAGAGCCGCGCGCGGCTGGCCACGATCATCACGGCCGTCTTCATGGTGGTGGAGATCACCGCCGGGCTGTGGTTCGG
>DASZCC010000233.1:0-3726 GCA_035943485.1 Rhizomicrobium sp.
GGCCGACACCGCAGCGCCGCCGGAAGCTCCCGGGGCGTCAGCAAGTGTGCTCGGCATTCCGGAGAGCGAATTCACGCCCCGTGTGCGCGACGCGATCATGGCCCTGATGGCCGAGGTCGAAGGCCTCAAGCGCGAACTGGCACAGACCCGCGAGCGTCTCGACGAGGCCGAGAAGAACGCCGATCTCGACCAGCTTCTGCCCGTCCTGAACCGCCGCGCCTTTGTGCGCGAACTTTCGCGCACCATCTCGATCGGATCCCGCTACCAGACGCCGGCGAGCCTGATCTATTTCGACCTCAACGACTTCAAGACCATCAACGATACGCATGGTCATGCCGCCGGCGACGCCGTGCTGATCAATTTCGGCCGTGTGCTGAGCGAGAACGTGCGCAAGACGGACTCCGTCGGCCGGCTCGGTGGCGACGAGTTCGGCGTGCTGCTCAGCCATGCCAACCAGGTGCAGGCCCACAACAAGGCGGACCAGCTTGCCGCAAAACTTCGCGCCGAACCAGCGAGCCTGGACGGCAAGACGCTGACCGTCAGCTTCGCCTATGGCGCGTTCGAACTGAAGGACGGCCTGTCACCCGACGCCGCCATGGCACTCGCCGACGAGGCGATGTACGCGCACAAGCGCGGGAAAAAATAGTTACGCAATAATATCCGGCAGCAGCTGATCGTTGATCGCGCTGATCTGATCTTTCAGCTGCAGCTTGCGCTTCTTCAGCCGCGTCAGCTGCAACTGGTCGGGCGCACCGCGCAGCGCGTCGATCGCGGCGTCGAGGTCGCGGTGATCCTGCGTGAGTTCGGCGAGTTTCGCCCGCAGCGCGACTTCATCGGGCTTGGTGACTTCACTCGACATCGACGGTCAGGCCTTCGTGCGCTTGCGGCGCGCGCCATTGCCTGGCGTCTCGCCCCAGCGCTTCTGTCCGGGCCAATCATACCCCAGAAGATCGAGCGCGCGGCCCACGATCTGGTCCACAAAATCGGAAAGCGTGTGCGGTTCCGAATAAAAGGCCGGCAACGGCGGCAGGATGATAGCCCCCATCTCCGCCAGCTGCGCGAGCGTGCGCAGATGCCCGACATGCAACGGCGTCTCGCGGATCATCAGCACCAGCGGGCGGCGTTCCTTTAACGTCACGTCCGCGGCGCGGGTGAGAAGATTGGTCGTCACGCCGGTTGCGATCTCCGACCAGCTGCGCACGGAACACGGCGCGATTAGCATTCCGGCCGTCTTAAACGTGCCCGAGGCAATCGCCGCCGCAATGTCGTTGATCCCATAGGCGTAGTCCGCCTTGGCCGTCACGGCTTTCGCGGTCAGCCCCATTTCGAGGCCCAGCGTGATCTCGGCCGCCTTGGACATCACCAGATGCGACTCGATCTTGAGTTGCGAAAAAGCTTCCAGCGCACGCACGCCATAGGCGACGCCCGACGCCCCACTTATCCCCAGGACAACCCGTTCATTTTTATGCGTTTCCACCGCAACCCGCGCCATGGCGCAACGGTTTATAGATTGGAAGCCATGGGCGGAAGAGGGGCGTGACAGGCCTTCGACCGAGTGATCTACTTCTAAGGCCTAAGATTGAGAGGTGCACGAATGGCACTACAAGGGCATATCCAGGAACTGTCCGAAAAGCATAAGAAACTTGAAGATCTCATCCACGACGAGATGGGACACGCCGACTGGGATGAGACCCGGATCGCGGCCCTCAAAAAAGAGAAGCTCCGAATAAAAGACGAGCTCGAACGCCTCAAGAGCAGCGTTCACTAACTCCAGCCACTCGCGTCTGATCTATTCCGCCGGTTGAACCTGCGTGCGCGGTTGCGCGCGTATGAAGAAACCGAGCGCGCCGAATTCGCACAGCGACGCCGCAAGGAACGACGCGCCGGCGAAGTAGATCGGCGCGTGCCCGCTGGTGAAGTAAGCGAACAGGTTCGTCATCATCAGCGGCGCCACAATCGAGGTGATGCTGCGCGCACTCGACAACGCGCCCTGCAGTTCGCCCTGCTCGTTCTCCGGCACGTTCTTCGACATGATGGCGTTGAGCGCGGGGCTGCTTAGGCCTCCGAACGACCAGAACACCATCCAGGCATAGAGCATCCAGGGATGGGTTGAGAACGCATAACCGGCGTAGCCAATAGCGCCCGCCAGAAAACCGACATAGACCGCGTTCACCTCGCCGATCCTGGGCACGACGATGCGCGGCAGGAAGCCGAAGGACAGCGCCGTCAGCGCGCCGACCGCCATCAGCGACAACGCGACATCGCCCGGCGTCCAGTTGAACTTCAGCATGGTGTAGTAGGTCCATGTCGCCGGCAGCGAGTCATGCCCGAGCTGCATCAGCACCGTCACACCGATCAGCGCAATGATCATCGGATAGCGGCGGAGCGCAGCCAGCGAACCCACCGGATTGGCGCGCCACAGGTCGAACTTGCGGCGGCGCTCCTTCGGCAGTGACTCCTTCAGCACAAGCAAGCCGAACAGCGCATTGGCGAGCGTAATGGCGGCGGCGACGAAGAACGGCGCACGCGCGCCCCAGTGATCGCCGACAAAGCCGCCGATGCCTGGACCGAGAATGAACCCGACGCCGAACGCCGCGCCCGTCAGCCCGAAATTCGCCGCGCGCTTCTCCGGCGGCGACACGTCGGCGATATAGGCATTCACGGTCGGATAGGTTGCTCCCGCCGCACCCGAAAGAAACCGCCCGATGAACAGCCACGCGATCGTCGGCGCCAGACCGGTGATCGCATAATCGATCGCAAGCGCGACAAGCGCGAGGATCAGGACCGGACGGCGTCCGAAACGGTCGCTCAAATTGCCGATGAGCGGCGCGCAGAGAAACTGCATCAGCGCGAAGACGAACATCAGCCAGCCGCCCCAGCGCGCGGCCTCCGACAGTCCCTGCCCCGTGAGCTCGCTGATCAGCTTTGGCGACACCGGAATGATGATGCCCAGGCCGATCGTATCGACGAGCATGGTGATGAAGATGAAGGCCAGCGCATACCGGCTCGCTGTCACGGGTGTTTCGCTCAACTGCCGCTCCGGGCGTTTTCGGGCGGTACGTTAGGCGCGGTCACCGGTTCCGTCTTGGAGAAAATTACCGGTCAGGCTTCGACGGGAATGCAGATGTCGATGTGAGCGCCCTCGCGCAGCGGTTCGAAATCGGCCGGATAGAGTTCAAAGTCCGGCGCCTGCACCGGCTTGAAGCCGCTGGCGGGAAGCAGCCCGCCCCAGATCTTCGGCATGGCCGCCTGCATCTGCGGATGAAGCGCGCTGCCGTCGACCGTCAGGCGGAACACGACATAAGTCTGCGCTGCGATCTCGGTGCGCTCGAAGCCGTCGGGCAGCGGCGCGTCGCCGGTCACTTCCACGCCGGCCATGTAGCTCATGCTGCCCTCGGCTGCGTTGGCCATACAGCAGATGCCATAGGTGCGCGCATCGAGCTGGCCCTTGAGCGGCAGGCAGGCAATGAGGCGCGGCCAGAGCGTGGGGATGCCGCTCTTGTTCTGCGAGTCGAAGATCGCACTGACGCCGGCGACGCTGAAGGCCGGGCGATGCAGCAGATCGGGCAGCTGAACGACACGCGCATTGACGGGAGGCATGGTCTTCTCCGGTGGCCGTTGCTTGAGGATGTCACGCTTGAACTGTCCGGGCGGCACGCCATAGCGGCGGCGGAAGGCGCGGGTGAACGCCTCCAGCGATTCAAAGCCGCAATCGAAGGCGAGCGT
>DASZCC010000234.1:0-31045 GCA_035943485.1 Rhizomicrobium sp.
CTGTTCGGATTGTTGGTGCGTGCCGCGGACACTGTGCCGCGCTTGTGCTTCTCGTTGGAGAATTCCGCCTTCAGATCCGGCAGATCGGAACCGCCGGAGCCTGTGCCCGTTGGGTCGCCGGTCTGCGCCATGAAGTCGGGGATGACGCGATGGAAGACAACGCCGTCATAGAAGCCCTGGCGGGTCAGTTCCTTGATGCGCGCGACATGATTGGGTGCGAGATCGGGCCGCAGCGCGATCACGACGGGACCAGTCTTCAGGTCCATGATGAGGGTATTCTCGGGATCGCGGGCCATCAGCGCTTTGCCTTCTCATTGCGGCGTTGGACAAGCATTTCGGCGACATAGGGACTAGTGAAGGCCCGGACGTCACCACCAAGTTCGGCGATTTCCTTGACCAGCCGCGAGGCGATTGCCTGGTTCCGCGGATCGGCCATCAGGAAGACAGTTTCGATATCCATGTTGAGGCGCTGATTCATCGCCGCCATCTGGAATTCGTACTCAAAGTCGGACACGGCGCGAAGCCCGCGGATGATCACGGTCGCGCCGACCTCACGCGCGAAATCAACCTGCAGCTTGCCCGCATACGGGATGACTTCGATCGTCGCGCGGTCCTTGGCGAGCAGCGCAGCTTCGTGCTGCCACATCTCCACGCGCTCTTCGAGCGTGAACATCGGCGTCTTTCCGCTGCCGGTCGCCAGCCCGATCACGAGGCGATCGACCAGCTTCACGGCGCGCTTGACGATATCGAGATGGCCTAGCGTCACCGGATCGAAGGTGCCCGGATACAGCGCGACACGTTCTGTCGTGAGTTCGATCTTGCCCACGGTGGGAGCGTGCGGCTCCGGCTTCTTCAAACCCGTCACTGCTCACTCTCCCCACCCGCAACCTCGGCGATACGTTCCACCGAAACGACGCGTTCGCCTTCATCGACACGGAATACTGTTACGCCACCCGATCCACGCCCCTGCACGCTGATGCTCGCGACAGGCACGCGGATCGTCTGTCCCTGATCGCTGATCAGCATCAGGTCATCGCTCTCTTCCACCGGGAAGCCGGCCACGATCGCCGGATTCCGGCGTGTCATGTCCATGGCGACGATGCCCGAGCCACCACGGCCGGTCAGCCGGTACTCGAACGAGCTCGACCGCTTGCCGAAGCCCGTCGTCGAAATCGCAAGAATGAACTGCTCCAGCGCGCTCAGCTGCGCATAGCGCTCCGGCGACAGCGCGACTTCTTCCTTGCCCTCGTCGCCCTCCTCCGCCGGCTCGTCGGCAATCTCGGCCTCGCCGGATGCTGCCCGGCGCACGGCGCGGGACTGCTTGAGATAGGTGCGCGCCTCCGCGGTGGTCGCGTCGGTGTGATGCAGCAGCGAAAGGCTCACCACCTCGTCGCCCGCGGCAAGCTTGATGCCACGCACGCCGGTGGAATCGCGGCCCTTGAACACTCGGACGTCGGTCAGCGCAAAGCGGATGCACTTGCCGGCGCGCGTCGTGAGGAACACGTCATCCTGGTCCGTGCAGGTCTCGACGCCCACTATCCCGTCGCCGGGCTCGAGCTTCATCGCGATCTTGCCGCTCTTGTTGATGCTGATGAAATCGGAGAGTTCGTTGCGGCGCACGTCGCCGGATTTCGTCGCGAACACGACGTTGAGCTTCTCCCACTGCGTCTCATCCTCGGGGAGCGGAAGGATCGTCGTGATCTTCTCGCCTTCGGACAGCGGCAGGAGATTGACCATCGCCTTGCCCTTGCCCTGGATGCGCGCCTCGGGCAACCGCCAGACCTTGAGCTTGTAAGCCATGCCGGTGGAGGAGAAGAACACCAGTGGGATGTGCGTGTTGGCGACAAAGATGAAATTCACGAAGTCTTCGTCGCGTGTCTCCATGCCCGAGCGGCCTTTGCCGCCGCGGCCCTGGACGCGATATTCGTCTAGCGGTGTACGCTTGATGTAGCCGGCATGCGTGACGGTGACGACGACGTCCTCGCGCTCGATCAGCGCCTCGTCTTCGACCTCTACGTCGCCATCGACGAGTTCGGTGCGCCTAGGCGTCGCGAATTCGTCTTTAATGGCGACAAGCTCGTCTTTGACTATCTGCAGCACGCGTGGACGCGAGCGCAGGATGTCGAGGAAATCGGCGATCGCCTCGCCAAGTATCGTGACCTCGTCGGCGATCTCGTCACGGCCAAGGGCTGTCAGGCGCTGCAGGCGCAGATCAAGGATCGCGCGCGCCTGTTCGTCCGACATGTGGATTGTGCCGTCATCGGCCAGCTTGTGGCGCGGATCGGCGATAAGCGCGATCAGCGGCGCCACATCGGCGGCGGGCCATGCACGGGCCATCAACTGTTCCCGCGCCGTCGTGGCGTCGGGGGCAGCACGGATCAGCCGGATGACTTCATCGATGTTCGCAACGGCAACAGCGAGGCCCACCAAAATGTGGCCGCGATCGCGGGCCTTGCGCAGCTCGAACTGCGTGCGCTTGGTGACGACTTCCTCGCGGAACCCCGTGAAAGCACCGATGATGCTCTTCAGGTTCATCAGCTCGGGGCGGCCGCCGTCGAGCGCGAGCATGTTCACGCCGAAGCTCGTCTGCAGTTCCGAGAAGCGATAGAGCTGGTTCAGCACAACCTCGGCCGAGGCGTCGCGCTTGATCTCGATCACGACTCGCATGCCGTGGCGGTCGCTCTCGTCGCGGATGTCGGAGATGCCTTCGACACGCTTGTCACGCATCAGATCGGCGATGCGCTCCTGCATGCGCGCCTTGTTCACCTGATACGGGATCTCGGTGACGATGATCGCCTCGCGATCCTTGCGGATCTCCTCGATCTCGCAGCGCGCGCGCATCAGGACCGGACCGCGGCCACGAGCCAGCGCGCTGCGTGCGGCCTGTCTGCCGATGATGAGGCCCCCGGTGGGGAAGTCGGGACCGGGCACGATCTCGGTCAGCGCATCCATGCCGATCGCCGGATCGTCGATATAGGCCAGGCAGGCATCGATCACTTCGCCCAGATTGTGCGGCGGGATGTTCGTTGCCATGCCGACGGCGATGCC
The DNA here is from genome assembly GCA_035943485.1 of Rhizomicrobium sp. Classification (GTDB taxonomy): domain Bacteria; phylum Pseudomonadota; class Alphaproteobacteria; order Micropepsales; family Micropepsaceae; genus Rhizomicrobium. Next base: position 3,049 of record DASZCC010000234.1, read on the forward strand.
GCCGGAGCCGTTGACGAGCAGATTGGGGAAGCGCGATGGCAGGACGGTCGGCTCGCGCTCTGACGAGTCGTAATTGTCCTTCCAGGCGACCGTGTCCTTGTCGATATCCTCGGTCAGCTGATGCGCGATCTTGGCGCGACGCACTTCGGTGTAGCGCATCTGTGCCGGCGGATCGCCGTCGACCGAGCCGAAATTGCCCTGCCCGTCGATCAGCGGCACGCGCATGGAGAAATCCTGCGCCATGCGGACGAGCGCGTCATAGATCGACTGGTCGCCATGCGGATGGTACTTGCCCATCACGTCGCCGACGATCAGCGCGGATTTGCGATAGGGCTTGTTCCAGTCGCGCCCTTCTTCATGCATCGAATAGAGGATGCGGCGATGCACAGGCTTCAGACCGTCGCGCACGTCGGGCAGCGCGCGCTGCACGATGACGCTCATCGCATAGTCGAGATAAGAGCGTTTCAGCTCGTCTTCGATCGCAATGGGGCTGATATTGGTGCCGCCCGGCGGCGGGGTATCCGGACCCTGTGTATCGCTCAAAAAAATCGGTCCTTAACGCGCGCAAATCCTTCGGCTTAACTAGCACTTCACTCGCGTTTCTGCCACAATCATATGACGGAAAATTATCTTTACAAGTCAGGCACTTATTGTGCACATCCCCAAAATGTGCTGCGATGCGATCGACCGCCCCCAAGGCTCATTTCTGGATGACATCTAAAGCCCGTTCCGCGCTTGCCACCGTGGCTCTCTGCGCGAGCGTTTTGACGCTGTCGGCCGCGCCTACTGCGGCATCGCCATGGGCCGAACCGGGCGACACCCAGCTTCGCTCTGACATCGAAGTACTCGCCGCGGCCGGCATGATCGACGGGATTACGACACAGTGGCCGCTGCCCTTGGCCAGCATCGTGCAGCGGATACGGGAGCGTGGCGCGACATCGTCCGACGATCCCACGGTCCGAGCTGCGGCAGAACGTGTCCTGGCAAAGGCGGGGGAAGGTCGCCAGCTCGGAACGCTCGTTGCGAGTGCAACTGTGGATGCGACGAATGATCCAAGCGTGGTTCGCGGGTTCGACGCGCTAGGACGCCAGACCGTTCAGGGCGGCGCATCGTTGGAGTACATGGCCTCGACAACGGCGGTGCGGCTCTCAGTCGGGGCGCAGACGCATGGCAATGGCGACCGCCAGACGCTGATGTTCGATAACAGTTACATCGCACAAAAGATCGGCAACGCAGTCCTGTACGCTGGGTACCTGCCGCACTGGTGGGGGCCTGGATGGGTTTCGGCTCTGTCGCTCTCCACGAATGCGCGCCCAATGCCGCAGATTGGTATCGCGCGCGGCGACACGAACGCGTTCGAGACACCCGTGCTGTCCTGGCTCGGGCCCTGGCAAGCTGAGTTTTTTGCCGGCGTGCTAGATGGCAACGATCGCATAGCCCGCAACACGATCTATGGGGCATTCCGCTTCACTTTTAACCCTCTACCGGGCCTTGAAGTGGGCCTGGCACGCACGACGATGATGTGTGGCACGGGACATGACTGCGTCCCGCTGCGGGATTATTTCAGCCTCGAAAACGATCCCAATCATGTCAACCACACGAACGACGAGGGGCTCATCGACGTTCACTACTCAGCAGTCGCCGGACGGGTGCCCTACGAAATCTACATGCAGCTGATGAACGAGGATTCCAATCCGTTTTCACATTCGATCACGAGCCACCTTTTTGGCGCGAGTGCATGGGTACCCACTGGTGCCAATCCTGTCAGGCTGACGCTCGAATACACCGACAGCGTGCCGACACTCGACATCTTCAGTTTCGGCGACGTCGTGCACGGGGACGCATATAACAACGCTGGCTACCCCGATGGGATGCGTTACCGTCAGAAGACGCTCGGTTTCAGCCTGGACAGCGATTCACGGCTGCTGACGCTGCAGGGCAGCTGGCTTGACGGCGGCAACCGCACCTGGACCGTCAGCTTTCATCATGCCGATGTGTCCAACCCCAACAATCTAAACGGCAATGCCGTGACCATTGCCCCGGTCATCATCAACATGGGTGAAATACGCGCGACCATTCCTTTCGAGCATGTGCGGTTCGAGCTTGCCGGTCGCTTGCAGGACGACCAGCCTCGTCCCGATCACGGCTTCGAGGGCGCAGCCGAAGCGTCAATCACCTTTACGCTCTGACTAGTCCATGATCGCCGACGCCGTTACCGGCGCCAGCGCCGGCGAGGCGCGGCGGATATTGGCGCGCAGTGCCGCAATCGGGTCCTCGACAAAGAGCAGGACGGTACCCGACAGCGCAATCGTGATGACGGCCGTAATGCTCCACAGAAGCCATCCCTGCCCGATGCCCGTCACGCTGTTGACCATGGCGCCCAGCGGCCAGTGCAGCAGGAAGACCGGATAGGACAGCCGCCCAAGCACGCTACACACGCCACGCAAACGCGCGAGTGCGCCGTCGGCATGGCTCGTCCACAGACCTAGCAGGAACACGGCCGCGGCGGGCGCACCGAGGAATTCGTTGACGGTATGCGATCCTTCGATCAACGGACCCCAGGCAAGGAATTCGAACAGCACGAAACCGATCGCCGCCATCAGCAGCGGACGAGCCGGCGTGAGCTGGACCCTGAACTGCCAAAGGACGGAGCCGATGAAGAATGCGTCGGCATTGCCGAGCGGCGTTCCATAGAACTGGAATGGCGAATTGCCGAAAGCACACCACGCCGAGACGGCCAGAGAGATGCCAAGCATCGCGAGGCTGGCGCGTGGCTTCGTCGCCGTCACCAGGCCGATGACGAGGTAGAACCAGAGTTCGGTGTGCAGCGACCACGCCGCCGGTAGAACACGCGAGATCGTCTCCTGCGTCAGGCCGAAGACGAACAGATTGGCGAACCAGTCATGCGCGCTCACCGGCAGGACGAGCGACGGATGGATTGCACGTGCGGCGGGGTAGAGAGCGACGACCGCAAAACCGATGGCCGAACAAGTCCAGTAGGTCGGATAGATGCGCAGAAACCGGTTGCTCAGGAACGCGCCCGGCCGTCCGGCATAGCGGCCATTCGCCACCATCGTGATGAGAAATCCGCTGATACAGAAGAACGCCTCGACAGCGACGCGGCCGGTCTGGATCGGAGTCAGCTGCGTCAGGTGTGTCGCCATCACATGAGCGCGAGCGAGAAGCGGAAAAGACTGAGTGCGGCCGACGCGCCTTCATCCGGTCTGGTGCTGCTAAATCCGGCCAACCCTGAAACTCTCATAATTCGCGGGGCATTCGCTAACGGATGTTCCTGGCAATAACAACCGGATCGCGGATGTGTTGCCGTGTTCGCTGTCTACTTCTCAGGGCTTCCGGGTAGCGGCTGTCCCGTGATCTCCTTGTATTCCAGACGCACGCGGCTGATCGGGTAGGCGTACATGACGCGGCGGCTGTTGGGATCGAGATAGCCGAACGTAATCCCGACCACTTCACCTTTCGCCGCATCAACAACAGGGCCACCGCTGAACCCAGGGCCGGCCTTGGCGTCATAGACGAAAGCCTTCTGGATGACGCAGCCGGCACAGCGCGGTTCGACCGGAACCTCAAGCTCCAGGATCGCGCCATGCGCCTCGCGCACTTCGCCCGAGACGCCCTGCCCGTAGGAAATGATCTTCTCGCCCGTGCTGGGCTCGCTGAGCGCCGCGCCATCCTGCTTGTCGGTGCGGAAGAACAGCAGATCGTAATTCTTCGAGATGCCGATCAGCGAGCCGGACGGAATGGTGTTCGCGTTATGCGCGTTGGTCACCGCAATGCCCGGCGCGATGGCAAAGGCCGCGCCGCGCGCCTCCATCACCAGATATTCCGATGCCGCCAGCGGGATATAGGACGCGGCTACCTGCGGGTTGATGAAGCTCTCCGAGCGGTCACCCGACGAGGAGACACAACCCGCAAGCCCGATGCAGAGCAGGAGAACCGGAATCCGGCGCATGGAATGTCAGAACGGAATTTCGTCTTCCATCTCGTCGCGCTGGAAGCGGGCCGGCGCGTCGTCGGCGCCGACGCGATCGCGTCCACCACCGCCACCGCCCTCATTCCGGCCGTCGAGCATCACGAGTTCGCCACGGAAATTCTGCAGCACGACCTCCGTCGAGTACTTCTCGACGCCGTCCTTGTCGGTCCATTTGCGCGTCTGTAGCGAGCCTTCGAGATAAACCTTCGAGCCCTTGCGCAGATACTTCTCCGCGACGTCGGCGAGGTTCTTGTTGAAGATCACCACGCGATGCCACTCGGTCTTTTCCTTGCGCTCGCCCGATGACTTGTCGCGCCACGTTTCGCTCGTTGCGATCGACAGGTTCACTATCGGATCGCCGCTCGTCATGCGGCGGACTTCCGGATCCTTGCCGAGATTGCCGATCAAAGTGACCTTGTTGAGGCTGCCCGCCATGACCTTCTCCAAAACTCTCTTCTGTTGAACGCGACCCTAAGCCCACGGGCCGCACCGTGCCATGTGCCAACGCATCAGGCCTGTGGACGGGTCACTATGTTCTTCGTTTGTTCTTGTGTCAATTGTTAGCGCGTCGGTGTGAATTTCAGCCCATCGTTGATGCGACGTATTGCAAAATGAACTCGGCACAAGCTTCCGCCTTGTCCGGGAAATGGACCATTTTGCCGTCTGGCTGGTGATAGACGGAAGAACCATGCTCGGACTGTTGCAATACCCATCCGCGATCCACGCGTTGGTCATCCGAGTAATCTTGCCATGCATCGATCAGGGCGGGGCTGTTTCTTAGGTAGGCTGCAATCTCCTCTCGCCCGGGAAGATCGGCGGCACCGGTGTAGCCGGCTCGCCTGATTAGATTGACGGCCGACAAGGTCCGAATCCGCCGAAAATCGAGCGGGAGCTTGCAGATATGCTCAACGACTGAGGACATTTGCAGTTTTCTACCGTGCCAACGCTAGCCGAAACATAGGCACGAATTGCTCCGCTCCAAACACGCTTAGATGATGATGGTCCGCGTAAAGCGGACGGCCGTCGCGTTCGATGGCGCAGCGGCCTCCGCGGCAGAGGATGTCGCCCGGTCGAAGAACAGTTACCCGCTGAAATCCCGACATTGCCTTATCGACGAAATGCTCACGCATCTCGAATGCGGCACGCGTCGGTCTGATGTCGGCCTGCGCGCCATAGAGCCGGATGCGGGCCAGCGTCTCGGGCACCGGCACGCTCACTTCCGGCACGTCTCCCACCAGCACCACTTCCTTGCCTGCGTTGAGCAGCACGTTGACCGTCTCCACCAGCATGCGGGCGAAGCGCGTGTGCTGGTCCTCGCCCTGCCCTGCACCTGACAGATCGATCAGATGGCGCGCCTCGTTCGCGTCCGGGCCTACGCCCCTGCCCTGGTCGTAATAGGCCCAACGCGCCGCGAGGATCACGGTCGTGATGTCCGGTCGCATCGCAACTCGCAGCGCCTCGTCGTTCAGGCGCGCGCATCGCATCGTCGGCTCGTCGGTGAGTTCGATGTTCAAGAGCGGCGGACAACGGCCGCGGCCGATGAAGTACAGTTTGCGATGCCAGCTCAGTGCGCCGCCATCGACGGCGGGCAGTATTGCGTCGGCATGACTGTCACCCCATAGCAGCACGCCGAGCCGCGTCGCGGCCTTGTCGCCAAAGGCGCAGAAATTGCCGGCAGCTACTTGTTGTGGTGTGCGATTGAAGCAGCCCTGGCGCCGCGACTCGACATCATCGGACTCTGCAACAATCCGCTGCACATCCACAGGAAAGCGCGCCGGAAATCCGGCGCCCGCGAAGCTTGCGCCGCAGAAGGCGAGAAACGCCACCATGCCGGCGCCGGAGAGTGCGAAGATCCTTTTGCGTGTGAACAGATGGCGACCAGCGCGGAACGGCCGCTCGACAAATCGCCACGACAGAACGGCCAGCACCACCGACGCCGCAATCAGCGCGACGCTCTCCCAAAGCGGCAACGGACCGACGCGCACGTAACGCGCAAACACATAGAGCGGCCAGTGCCAGAGATAGAGCGAGTAGGAGATCAGTCCGACGAACACGATCGGCTGCAACGAGAGTATCCGCTGCACGATCCCGTCGCGCGAACAGGCATAGAGAACCAGCGCCGTGCCGCCGCAGGGCAAAAGCGCGGCCACGCCGGGAAAGGGCGTATCGGCCGTGTACAGCATCACCGCGCGCCCGATCAGTGCCAGTCCGATCACAGCCAGCACATCGCGGATCACCATGCTCTGCGGCACTGGGAATGCGGCGAGTGCGAGGATCGCGCCGAACATCAGCTCCCATGTTCGGAACGGCAGCAGATAGAACGCAGCCGATGGCGCGTCGCGCACCGCCCAGATGCTCGCAGCGAGTGAGACAGCCGCAAGTACGGCGACAAAGATCAGCAGAAGACGCCGACTTCTCGTGTGCAGCAGATAAAGCACAGCCGGAAACAGCAGATAGAACTGCTCCTCCACGCCCAGCGACCAGGTATGGAGCAGCGGCTTCGTTTCGGCGCCGGTATCGAAGTATCCGGCCTGGTTCCAGAAATCGAAGTTCGAGACGGACAGCGCCGCGGCAGCCGCGCTCTCGCCAAAGCGCGTCAGATCGCGCGGAAAGAGAAGCAGGAGCGCGAGAACAGCGGTGACGGCCATCATCGCGAACAGCGCCGGCAGGATGCGCCGCGCCCGGCGCTCATAAAATCCCGCGATGGAGAAGGCACCTTCGCGCATCTCCGCAAAGATCAGCGAGGTGATCAGGAAGCCCGAGATGACAAAGAAGACATCAACGCCGACAAACCCGCCGCTAAATCCGGCAATGCCATAGTGGTACAGAACCACAGGCACGACCGCGATTGCGCGCAGTCCATCCACATCCGCGCGATAGCGCAGGCTGGCGCGTTCTTCGATTTGAGGTTCGGGCATGCTCTGCGACGCGGAATGACATCTCCGTTAAAGCGGCTACGTCGCCCTTGCGCAACCATCCATCCGCATCGGAAGCTTGGCCTATGCAGATCACCCGGCGCGCTGTCACGGCTGGCCTCATTGCAGCGCCTGCCCTCCTGCGCCGCGTTCCGGCACTGGCCGCGCTTCCGTCATTGCCGCCAATCGATGCGCGCGATGTCACCTTCGTTCGTCCCGGTGACGCGCTCTATGACCAATATCTTCCCGCCTACAATTTGCGGACGGAATTGCGACCGGCGTTGCGCGCCATGTGCCGCACTGCGAAGGGCGTGGCCCAAACGATCGCGTGGCTGCGGGACAAGAACATCCCGTTCGCATTGCGCAGTGGTGGTCATTGCTTCGAGGGCTTCTCGCAAAGCACCAGCGTCGTGGTCGACACACGGTTGATGAACGATGTGAGCGTGCGTGACTCAGCACTGACCGTTGGCGCGGGCGCTTCGCTGGGTCAGGTCTACCAAGTCATCTCGCCGTTGGGCATGGCTTTTCCCGGTGGCTCATGCCCGACGGTTGGTGTCTCGGGACACACCCTTGGTGGCGGCTTTGGATTGCTGGCGCGCTCGCGCGGTCTGGCCTGCGATGTGCTTCAGGCGATCGAGCTGATTGATGCGAACGGCAAGACCGTCTTGGCGAGCGCCACGCAGAACGCCGATCTGTTCTGGGCCTGTCGTGGTGGCGGTGGCGGCACATTCGGCGCGGCGACGCGCTTCCATTTCTCGATCGCGCCGATCGGCAAAGTCACGACGTTCGGCGTCACATGGAATTTGCCGGAGAGGCAGGCCGTGGCGCTGTTCGCTGCCTGGGAAGCGTGGGCGCCCGATGCACCGCGCGACATCACAGCGTTGCTGCGAATCTCGAAGCGCAAGGACGGGCTGATCGACCTGCATTGCTTCGGTCAGTCCGAAGGTACAGCGCGCGCGCTTCGCCGTGAGCTGAAGGCGCTGCTCGACGTCGCCAAACCGCAGACTGCGCCCGACATCCGCGCGATGTCCGCGATGGCGGCCGTCAATCACTTTGCGGGCAGCTGGGACTACGTCTCGCAATACTCCAAGGGCAAATCGGACTTCATCACCGCACCGCTTTCCACTGCCGGTGTCGAAGCTCTGATCGGGGGTATCGCTGCGCTGCCACCCGGCGAGGTGCTCGCGATCTGCGACGCGCATGGCGGTGCGGTGCATGACACGGCACCGGACGCGACGGCCTTCGCCTATCGCGCCGGCACCAGCTTTTGCATCCAGTATTACACGGGCTGGACCAAGCCTGCGTCCGGCGGGCCGCACATGCAGGACCTGCGGACGCTATACGCCGCAATGCGCCCCTGGTCCGGCGGCGCCTATGTGAATTATTGCGACACCGATATTTCCGACTGGCGCAAAGCCTATTGGCGCCAGAACCTGCCGCGGCTCCGCGCCATCAAGGCCAAGGTCGATCCGGGGAACTTCTTTCGCCACGCCCAGAGCGTCACCTGACAGCATGGACGGCGGTGAACGTTCTTGATATGTTCCAGTCGAATCCTGACTGTTGTGCACCTTGAGATTCAGGGCTTTCCCCACCATATCTGTGTTGCCGGCCGCTGGAATCTCCCGCGGCCGGACTGCTGACAGGATCGTGTCATTGCGCGGTTGCGGTGGTCATCACCGCTCGCCAAAGTGCGCGTTTCGCCCGCCCCATCCGAGTGGATATCCATGCTGAAGAACATCTCCATCCGCGGCGCCCGCGAACACAACCTCAAGAATGTCGACGTGGAGATTCCGCGCGACACGCTGACGGTGATGACAGGGCTTTCGGGTTCGGGGAAGTCTTCGCTCGCGTTCGACACGATCTATGCCGAGGGCCAGCGCCGTTATGTCGAGTCGCTGTCGGCCTACGCGCGTCAGTTCCTGGAACTGATGCAGAAGCCCGACGTCGATCACATCGAGGGCCTGTCGCCGGCCATCTCGATCGAGCAGAAGACGACCTCGCGCAATCCGCGCTCGACGGTCGGCACCGTCACCGAGATCTACGACTATCTGCGCCTGCTGTTTGCGCGCGTCGGCGTGCCCTACTCGCCCACGACCGGCCTGCCGATCGAGAGCCAGACGGTGAGCCAGATGGCCGACCGCATCCTGGCGCTGCCCGAAGGCACGCGGTTGTTCCTGCTCGCGCCCATCGTGCGCGGCCGCAAGGGCGAGTACCGCAAGGAATTCGGCGAACTGCAGAAGAAGGGCTTCCTGCGCGTCAAGGTCGACGGGAAGTATTACGAGATCGGCGCCGTGCCGGCGCTCGACAAGAAGATCAAGCATGACATCGAAGTCGTGGTCGACCGCATCGCGGTAAAGAAGGACCTCGGCAACCGCCTGCCCGACTCGATCGAGACGGCGCTTGGTCTGTCCGACGGCCTCGTCATCGCGGAATTCGTGGATGAGAAGGAGAAAGACGGCTCGGCGAAGCAGCTATTGATGTCGTCGAAGTTCGCCTGCCCGGTGTCCGGCTTCACGATTCCGGAGATCGAGCCGCGGCTGTTCTCGTTCAACAACCCGCACGGCGCCTGCCCGACCTGCGACGGTCTCGGCACCCAGCTCTATTTCGATCCGGCGCTTGTCGTGCCCGACGAGACGCTGACTTTGCGCAAAGGCGCCATCGCGCCATGGTCGAAGGGTTCGTCGCCTTACTACATGCAGACGCTGGAAGCGCTGGGCAAGCACTACAAGTTCTCGCTCAACGAGGCGTGGGAAGACCTGCCCAAGAAGGCGCGCGAGATCATCCTGCACGGCTCCGGCGAGGACGAGATCAAGTTCATCTATGACGACGGCCTGCGCAGATACGAGACCAAGAAAGTGTTCGAGGGCGTCATCCCGAACATGCAGCGCCGCTACAAGGAAACAGACTCGGCGTGGATCCGCGAGGAGCTCGAGCGCTTCCAGGACACTTCGCCCTGCGAGGTCTGCAAGGGCTATCGCCTGAAGCCGGAAGCGCTGGCGGTGAAGATCGCCGGCCAGCACATCGGCCAGGTGTGCGAGCAGTCGATCAAGAATTCCGATGCCTGGTTCCGCGACCTCGACAAGAAGCTGACCAAGAAGCAGCAGGAGATCGCAGCCCGCATCCTGAAGGAAATCCGCGCACGCCTGAAATTCCTGAACAATGTCGGCCTCGACTATCTCAGCATGAGCCGCAACTCCGGCACGCTTTCGGGCGGCGAGAGCCAGCGCATTCGGCTGGCGTCGCAGATCGGCTCCGGCCTGACCGGCGTGCTCTATGTGCTGGACGAGCCATCGATCGGGCTGCATCAGCGCGACAACGAGAAGCTGCTCGAGTCGCTCAAGGGCCTGCGCGACATGGGCAACACGGTCATCGTTGTGGAACATGACGAGGAGGCTATCCGCACCGCTGATCATGTGATCGACATGGGACCGGGTGCCGGCATCCATGGCGGGCACATCGTCGCCGAGGGCACGCCGGACGACATCATGGCGAACCCGAATAGTCTCACCGGCAAATATCTCACTGGCATGGAGCAGATCCCGGTACCGGCGACGCGGCGCAAGGCGGTGCATGACCGCTGGCTGAAGGTGATCGGCGCCAAGGGCAACAACCTTAAGAACGTGTCGATAAAAATCCCGATGGGTACGCTGACCTGCGTCACCGGCGTGTCAGGCGGTGGCAAGTCGACGCTGACAATCGAGACGCTGTTCAAGGCGGCATCACGCAAGCTGTCCCAGGGCCGCGAGCATCCGGCGCCGCATGACCGCATCGAAGGCCTCGAATATCTCGACAAGGTGATCGACATCGATCAGTCGCCGATCGGGCGCACGCCGCGCTCCAATCCGGCGACGTACACCGGCGCGTTCACGCCGATCCGCGACTGGTACACCGAGCTGCCGGAATCCAAGGCGCGCGGCTACCAGCCGGGACGCTTCTCGTTCAACGTGAAGGGCGGCCGCTGCGAGGCATGCCAAGGCGACGGCGTCATCAAGATCGAGATGCACTTCCTGCCCGACGTCTACGTGCAGTGCGATGTCTGCAAGGGCAAGCGCTACAACCGCGAGACGCTGGAAGTGAAATTCCGCGACCACTCGATCGCCGACGTGCTCGACATGACGGTGGAAGCCGCTGCCGACCTGTTCAAGGCGGTGCCGTCGATCCGCGAGAAGATGGACACGCTGAAGCGCGTCGGCCTCGGCTATATTTCAGTCGGCCAGCAGGCGACGACACTTTCGGGTGGCGAGGCGCAGCGCGTGAAGCTGTCGAAAGAACTGTCACGCCGTGCGACCGGCCGCACGCTCTACATCCTGGATGAGCCGACGACGGGCCTGCACTTCCACGATGTGAAGAAGCTGCTGGAGGTGCTGCACGAGCTTGTCGACAACGGCAACACGGTGGTGGTGATCGAGCACAATCTGGAAGTCATCAAGACCGCCGACTGGATCATCGATCTCGGTCCAGAGGGTGGCGATGGCGGTGGCGAGCTGGTGGCCGAAGGCACGCCGGAAGATGTGGCAAAGGTCGCGCGATCCTACACCGGGCAGTACCTGAAGCCGCTGCTCAAGAACCGCGTGCCGTTGCCGGCGAAGAAGCTCAAGGCGGCGGAATAGTCAGGCCGGTATCCGATCACACAGAGACGGCGACAATTCGCGAATGTCAGGCGTCCGGCAGAGCCTGCGGCTTGCCGGTCAGCGCGCGATAGGCGAAGGCTGCGGGCGAAACGAGAAGGCCCACGACGATCGGCGTGATAATCAGATGGAGACCGACAGTGAACGGCAGGCGGGCCTGCTGGATGCGCATGAGGTCGGGCTGGTATTTGGCCACGTTCGCCAGATCGTTGGTCATCTTGGCGGTCAGGTCGAGGTAAGGCTTGCCCATGATAAGCGTTTCGATGACGCTGATAGTGAAAAGCAGGGGCAGCAGAACCGCAATGCCGATCACGAGAATCTGCCAGAAATGGCCCTTGCTCAGCTGCCAGCTTTTGCTGATGCCGAACTCGCCTTCAATCACGGCCGCGGGAATGAAGAAGAAGCTGAGCCGGATTGCGAAATAGAGAACCGCAAGAAAACCGGCGATGATGAGAGCGCCCGTGGCCAGCGCAGCGGCGACCGGCGCAATCAGCCTTTCCAATACAGTCTCTACGCTGCCAGTGATTGCCAGCGCCGCCATCAGAAGCATGACCGTCAGGACTATCAGCCCTGCAATGCCTCCGAACACGCGCAGCTCCTGCCCACCGAGCGCGAAGTGCACGAGGGGCGATCCTTCGCGCATGCCAAACACCTGCTTGGCCACCGCGACGGCCATGACGGCAAACAGAAGCATCGAAACCAGCTGAGACAGAAGATAGAAGGCGACCTGCGGACCGCCATTCGCGGCAACACCGGTCTGTCCGCCAGCCAGGATCGCGGTAAAAACGCCGCCCTGTGCAAAGAAGCTCATGACGGCTGTGATGACCGCCGGTATCCACACCAGACCAATGATCGTTCCGATCTGACCGAACGTGAACGCGTAGGCGAGTCGGATAATCCGGCCCACGGGAAGCTTTTGCATACGGTCAGGCCTTTGCGGGTGGGGGCGGCGCGATACTCTCTCCGCCGGTCACAAATCGGTAGGCGGCGGTACCAGCAATTGCGACGAATGCCAACACGAAGATGACGTAAATCAGCTGGACCACGACATAGAGCGGCGCGATCGCAATCAACGCATGACTGATGTCGCCAAGCAACTGAGCTGGCGGCATGCCGGGGACGATCGGTTTCATGTACATCTGCAGGAAGGCGTTGGTGATCGTCGAGGACGCGAAGCCGATCGGGATGATCATGATCAGCAATATTCCGAGGATGCGCCAGAAATTGTCCCGCCCCAGCGCCCAGGAACGTCCAAGGCTGATGTGGTTCTCCGCGACCACGATGACCGGGAGAAAGAACTGAACGCGAATGAGCGCGTAGTACCCGGCAAGCAACGCAATCGTCACAAGAACACCGGTGACAATGCCTGCACCAGGGTCCGAATACCGGCTGACGAAGTATGCAATGGCCGCAATAGCTGTGCCCGCAACAATGATCACGCCCCAGCTGAGCACCGACAGGATGAGGAAGGCGCCGACGATCCGCCACACCTGGCTGTCGAGTGGAAAGTAGAAATAGACAGGCCCGGGCAGTATCCCGAGCGCCTTGCGGATCACACCGGCAAGGATCATCGCGGCCGCGACCAGGTAGCAAAGCGCCCACGCCATCAGCGCCAGTCCTGCCTCAGGCAGGAAGGCCGCGATCTGTGCTGCATCGACTTTTTGCCCTTGGGCAATCAGGTCGCGTATGCCGGGCAACAGCAGGAGCACGAAGCCGGCCGATGTCGCGAACACCAACAGCGCCGGCGCCCAGCCTATTCCGAAGATAGAGAGGACATTGCGGAATGCGAAGCGATAGGACGTTGCAATCGTCGCCTCAAACGGGATCTTCATATCCTGCCAGTCCCCACGCGCGCCGGCACCTTACGTGGGCCGCCATCTGCGGGCAATTGATCCCGCCATGTTGCATCGCGGCGTATCGTAATCACTGTCAGAGACTTATCCGCTTCAGCAGGTCTTCGAACGCGGCCATCGCAGAAAGATCGTCTGCGGCGCGGGCCACAATCACGCCGCCACTCTCCAAGATGGCGCTATCAAGCATCAGGTTATCGAACATCCCGAAGTCCTCGATCGCCTGGCCAGCGTTGTCGTGCATGGCCCCCTTTCCCAAGCCCAGCATCCGCCGCGTTCTTGGCAGCAGGAGATCGCCGGCAGCGCTGTAGCCGTGGATCGTCTTGCCTACAGCGCGCGCAAACCCGATCTCGAAGGCCGTTCCCGGGTCTGCGCTCGGCGAACGAAACGGCGTCAGATTGGCCAGGACCACGTCGCAGTCGCGGATCATCGCCTCGTTCGCCAGCGCAATCGCACGCGCATACGCCGCGGGCGTTGCAGCCTTTGGTAGAACATTGTCGAGGGGAAACAGGCCGACGATTCCGGACCGCGCGCAGGCCTCCCGCTTGCGCCGTCCGACGTCGATGGCGTCCGGCAGAAACACGTCCGGCCCGGCAAGATACGCCTTCACGACACTCTCCCGTTGCCCATGCCCAGTAACGCTGCAACACTCCCACAGGCTTTCGGGAGAAGAAACGATGGGTTTCGCGGAATATGCAAAGTATGACGGGCTCGGCCTTGCCCACCTGGTTCGCAAGGGCGAAGTCTCTCCCTCCGAGTTGCTCGAGGAAGCGATCACGCGGATCGAGCGTCACAATCCCACGCTGAATGCCGTCGTCTACAAAGCTTATGACGAAGCCCGCAAGATAGCGGACGGCAAGCTGCCGGATGGGCCGTTCAAGGGTGTGCCGTTCCTGATCAAGGACATCAATCTTGATGTCGCTGGCTGGCCCATGACGAACGGGAGCGCGCTTCTCGCAGGTTATGTTTCACCTGAAGACAGCGAACTTACACGGCGCTATCGCGCTGCAGGCATGGTGCTCACGGGCAAGACTAACACGCCCGAGTTCGGCATTCCCGGAACGACGGAAGGCCGCTTCCTGGGGCCGGCACACAATCCGTGGAATCCCAATCACAGCACTGGTGGTTCATCGGGTGGCGCCGCCGCGGCAGTGGCCGCCGGCATCGTGCCGATGGCGCATGCGTCTGATGGGCTTGGCTCCATCCGCATCCCGGCTGCGCAGTGCGGCCTGTTCGGCATGAAGCCGACGCAAAGCCGCAATCCCGGCGGACCCGATGACGGCGGCCGCGCCCATGGCCTGATCGTGGATCATGTCGTGACGCGCAGCGTGCGTGACAGCGCGGCGATGCTGGACTGGACGGGCTATGCAGAGGACGACGCGCCCTATGCGCCGGCTCCGAAGTCGCGGCCCTATATGGATGAGATCCAGACACCCCCCGGCCGGTTGCGCATCGGCTTCTGCACCGAGAATGTAAATGACCTGCCTTTGCACCCCGACGTGCAGGCCACGTTCGATGCGACGGTAAAGCTGCTGGGTGAACTCGGACACACGATGATCGAGAAGCCGAAGCTCGGCGTGAACATCCGCAAGCTCTACAAGGCGCAGGGTTTCGTTTCCGGCGCGATGTCGGTTGTCGGCTATGAGAGCTGGGCCGAAAAGATGGGCCGCGAGCTCAACGAGAGTACGCTCGAATGGCTGGCGCTGATCGGCTATCGCGGCGCCAAGGAGATTCCGGCGAAAGATGTCGGCTGGGGCTTGCAGACCATTCGCCTGATGGGACGCCAGATCCTCGGCCTCTATCGCGAATTCGATGTGCTGCTGCAGCCGATGACCATCACCCCTGCTCCGCCGCTGGGCTTCCTCGATCCGATGAATGTGCGCGCGAAGGAGTTCAACCAGCGTCAGGGCCGTACGTTCGGCCTCACGCCGCTCGCCAACCTCACGGGCCAACCGGCGATGTCGGTGCCGCTGGGACTGTCGAAGGAAAACAACCTGCCGATCGGCATGATGTTCTCCGGCCGCTATGGCGACGAGGCGACGCTTTTCCGTCTTGCCGCACAGCTGGAGCAGGCCGCGCCATGGATCGACCGCAAGCCGCCGAACTGGAATTAGGCCGCGAGCGGGTTGAACCAGCGCAGATCGGAGTAGCGCGCGAAGCCTGTGTCGGTGCTGCACAGCACGAGGCCATGCTCAACTGCGAGCGCGGCCAGATGTGCATCCATCACCGACGCCGTGCTGACAGTTGGATGCCCGAGCAAGCTCTCGAGAATCTCAGCGTGGCGATCGGTGGGATTTGGGATCCAGACGTTCGGCGCGGCGAGCCAGCGGCGCACCTGCTTCCAAGCCACGGCAGGCGTCGGTGGATCGGTAAAGAGGCGTGGGTTGGTGGCGAGCCGGACAAAGCCAAGCAAGCTATGCCAAGGCATTCCCACCCGAGAGGCGCCATTGAACTGCTGATCCAGCCATTCACGGACACGCGCCTGGAGCGGTCCATCGCTTGCGCCAGCATAGAGCAACAAGTTGGTATCGAGCAGGATCACGGGCGACCAAGTCTGCGACGATCATCTTCCTCGTCGAGTTCGGCGATAATCTGCTTCAAGTCATCAGGCCCGTGAAAAAGAGGTTTGCCGCAATCCAGTGGAATCGTCGCGAAACGCTCGCGCTGCCTGGCCGGCGTTGCCATCTGATCCAGCCCGAGACGGATGGCTTCGTTCACAACATCCTTGAAGTTGGCATCGCGTTCCTTGCGCAGTTGTTCGATGCGCACGGCGTTATCTGGGTCTAATGTCAAAGTCGTCCTCATGCATCAGAGCATCATATAGTTGATGCTTTGATGTCAAGATTATTATCTTGAAATAGGTCTATAGTCTTACTATATGGAGCACGCACACAAGAGAAACGAGCGATGAGCGTGATAGCCGCAGACGAAACAGACCTGCCCAAGACGGAAGGTGGATTTCCGCGAATCACCTCGCTTGCAGCTCACACCTGTAGGTACGTATTGAACGTACGTTTTGTCCATTTCGCTCTCGCCGTCGTGCTATCGGACACGCCATGAGCGCAGACCTTCACATCATCGGCGGCGGTTTGGCCGGCAGCGAAGCTGCCTGGCAGGCGGCGGATGCTGGCGTATCCGTCGTGTTGCACGAGATGCGCCCCGTCCGTGGTACCGAAGCGCACATCACGGATGGTCTGGCCGAGCTTGTCTGCTCCAATTCCTTCCGCTCGGACGATGCGGAGAACAATGCGGTCGGTCTTCTGCACGAAGAGATGCGCCGCGCCGGATCGCTCATCATGCGCACGGCGGATCAGCATCGCCTGCCTGCCGGCGGCGCCCTGGCGGTCGATCGCGTGCCGTTCTCGGAGACGATCACAGCGACGCTCGCCGCCCATCCGCGGATTACGATTGCGCGCGAGGAGATCGCCGGACTTCCGCCTGAAGACTGGGCGAGCACCATCATCGCGACCGGCCCCCTCACCTCGCCCGCGCTCGCGGAAGCGGTGCGCGGCGTGACCGGCGAGGACGCGCTAAGCTTCTTCGACGCCATCGCGCCCATTGTGAATCGCGACAGCATCGACTTCGACATCTGCTGGATGCAGTCGCGCTATGACAAGGGCGACGGTGCGGACTATGTGAACTGTCCGATGAACCGCGATGAGTACGAGGCGTTCATCGCTGCGCTGCTTGCCGGCGAGAAGACGGACTTCAAGGAATGGGAGACGTCGACGCCTTATTTCGAAGGCTGTCTACCGATCGAAGTCATGGCCTCGCGCGGACCGGAAACGTTGCGGTTCGGACCGATGAAGCCTGTTGGTCTTTCCGATCCACGCAAGACGGACCGGCCCTACGCCGTTGTGCAGCTGCGCCAGGACAACGCGCTTGGCACGCTGTGGAACATGGTGGGCTTTCAGACCAAGCTGAAGCACGGCGAACAGGGCCGCATCTTCCGGATGATCCCGGGATTGCAGAACGCGACGTTCGCGCGGCTCGGCGGGCTTCATCGCAACACCTTCATCAACTCGCCGCGTGTGCTCGACGGCACACTCCGCCTCAAGGCGCGGCCGCGTCTGCGCTTTGCAGGCCAGGTCACCGGCGTCGAGGGCTATGTCGAGAGCGCCGCGATCGGACTTCTTGCCGGACGCTTTGCACGCGATGAGTTGCTCGGCCGCGCTGTCGTGCTGCCGCCGCCAACCACCGCGCTCGGCGCTCTGCTCGGCCATATCACCGGAGGAGCTGACGCGAAGACATTCCAGCCGATGAACGTGAACTTCGGTCTGTTCCCCGAGCCGCCGCCCAAAACGCGTGGCAAGGACAGGAAGCGGGCGCAATCGCAACGCGCGCTGGCCGATCTGGCGGGATGGCTCGATCCGGCGCGGGCTGCCGCGGAATGATCAGAGCCGCCTGCGCATCGCGGCGGACAGCAGACGAACCTGGCGCCGATGGATCGGGATATCGACCGAATCCTGAAGCGGATCGACCCAGCGCTTCGTCGCACGCCTCAGATAAAGCGGCGTCAGCGCCGCCGGCAGATAAGCCGCGACCGCGTCCTTCGCCAGCCACGCCCGATGCGCCGCCCCGCAATGCGCGCGCGCCCAGAGCGCCATCTGCGACACGACCGCCTTCGCCTGCTCGCTGCCCTGGCCGGCAAAGACCTGCTCCGGTGTCAGATCGACAGCCCGCATCAGGCTCTGAGGAAGATAAAGCTTATGCCGCGCACGATGAAACGCGACCGACCGGACGAGACCAGCCAACGCATACGCAATGCCTGCATCTCGGGCGAGTCCGTCGTCCTTGTGCCCGAGCACCAGCGCGGCCAGTCGCATCACATTGCCCGACGTCGCGTCGCTGTAAGCTTCGACGGCCGGGCGATCTCCAAAGACAGCAGCCGTCGAGTCGAACGAGCGCGCGGCGATCATCTGCAGGAACAGGTCCTGCGGCAGGTCGACGGCCGCGAACAAGTCGGCCAGAGCACGCGCCGTGTCATGATTGCGCGGCCGGCCTTCGCGCGCGCCCTCCAGCGTCTCGCGCCACCACTCCAGCCGGATCTCGGCCATCATCGGCTCGCGCACCGTCTCCGCGACGCGCGCGATCTCAATGTTGAAGGCGTAGAGGGCATGCAACAGCGGTCGTTTGGCCTCAGGCGCGAAGAGCGCCGAGAGATACCGGTCGGGGTCGGCGCGGCGAACAAGTTGGGCGATCGAAGCGTTCATCGCTTCTCCAACGAAAGAGCCGCCGGATCGCTCCGGCGGCTCGAACAGTACGAAGCTCGTCCTGCCCTACGGCATGTGCGAGGCGGCCGCCATGCAGAACAGCATGGGGATGGAAAGCATCGTGTTGATGCGACTGAACATGCCGGCTGTCTTGGCCGAAGCAGCCTTGGCGGCCGCATCAAGGTTCGGAAATTTGCCCTCGATGTTCAGCGCACGCTGCTGATTGGGCCAGATCACGAACCAGACGTTGAACCACATAATCGTACCCAGCCACATGCCGATGCCGATCAGAAGATAGCTCGGCGTCGAAAAGGCGCCGGTCGGATCGCCAACCATGTCGAGGGTGTAGGCCTGGACGAGATAGCGGTTCATGCCGGCCAGCAGGACGCCGAACACGATCGTACCCATCGCACCCCAGCGGAACCAGAACAGCGCAGCCGGCGTGATGAAGCGGCCAAGTGCGGGACGAAGCTCTTCAGGAATCTTGGGCGTAGTCGGCGTCGAGACGAAGTTGAAGTACCAGAGCAGGCCGATCCACATCACGCCGCAGATGATGTGCGCCCAGCGGATGATGAAGGCCCAGAACGCTTCATTCGCGAAGTCCAGATGTCCGTAGGACAGACGGACGCCAAGCACGAGCAGTGCAAGGACGAAACCGGCCGTCACCGTGTTGCGCAGATTTGCGAAAAAGGCCGCCATGGCCATGCCCTCCCTTTGAGTCTTGGGTTCCAGTCTAACGCCAGTTTCCCAAGGATATCAGCCCCAAATTCTCTATGGGCTCTAGATCGCCAGCTTGCGTGGCCGGCGGATGTTGAGCCAGAGGACGACGATGAGACGCGTCACCATCACCGCGGTGAAGAACGAGGTGACAATACCGACGCCGAGCGTGACGGCGAAGCCGCGAACCGGACCGCTGCCCAGCTGGAACAGGATCAGCGACGCGATCAGATGGGTCGCGTTGGCATCCATGATGGTTGCCCTTGCGCGACGGAAGCCCTGGTCGATGGAGGCCAGCATGGAGCGGCCATTGCGCTGCTCTTCCCGGATGCGCTCATAGATCAGCACGTTGGCGTCAACCGCCATACCCATCGTCAGCACGATACCCGCGATACCCGGCAGGGTGAGCGTGGCGCCGAACAACGTCAGGATGCCGAGCAGCAGGATCACGTTCAGTGTCAGCGCGATGTCCGCGAAGATGCCGAACAGGCCGTAGCGCGCCCACATGAAGAAGGCGACGAGCAGCAAGCCGGCCAGCGCCGAGTAACGCCCGGCCTTGATCGAGTCCGCGCCGAGTTCGGCACCAACGGTGCGCTCTTCGATCACCTTGAGGGGCGCAGGCAGAGCGCCGGAGCGCAACTGACCGGCAAGGTCGTTGGCGCCCTGCGCGGTGAAGTTGCCGTTGATCTGACCCGACCCACCGAGAATCGGTTCCTGGATCACGGGTGCGGAGATCACGGTCTTATCGAGCACGATGGCGAACCGTTGCGTTTCCGGCGGATACGCCTTCGTGACGTCGGCAAATTCCTTTGCGCCGACACCATCGAATTTAAAGCTGATGATCGGCTCGCCCGTGCGCTGGTCAAAGCCTGCCTGCGCATCAGTCAGACGATCGCCCGAGACCATGATGCGCCGCTCGACGACGATAGGCGGAAGCTTCTGCCCGTTACGATCCGGCTGCTGCGGCAGAATTTCGTCACCGATCGGCGCCACGCCACGGTTCGCGGCGCCGGCGCGGTCGGCCGCTTCGTCGACAAGCTGGAATGTCATCTTCGCCGTCTTGCCAAGCGTCGTCTTGAGATGCTCGGGATCGGAGAGGCCCGGGATCTGCACCACGATGCGGTCGTCACCCTGCCGCTCGATCGATGGCTCGCGCGTGCCGAGGCTGTCGATGCGCTTGCGTACTACTTCGATCGACTGGGCAACGATCTGCTCTCGGGTCTGCTGCTTATATGCGTCGGTCATCTTCAGCGTGAAGGTGCCCTGACCGTTGTCGGCGAAGTCATAGGCCCGCTGGCCGACCGACAGAACGCCGCCACCAGCGGTGGGGTTCAGCGCCTGGATGAGCGTCTTGGCTTCGTCGCGGCGCGTCGGGTCAGTGATCTGCACGCTGACGGTGTCGTTCACGGCGTTCAGATTTGTGTAACCGATATGACCTTTGCGCAGCGCGCGGCGAATATCGCCGGTCAGCGACTCGACGCGGTCCTTCTGCACGGCATCCAGCCCCACCTCGAGCAGGAGGTACGATCCGCCCTGGAGGTCGAGACCAAGCGTGACGGTGTTCTGCATGAACGCCGGAAGACGGGCGCGCGCGCTATCCGGCAGCGCATTGGGCAACGCGATCAGGAAGCCAAGGATCAATACGATCGAGACGGCAATGCGCGTCCAATTGGAAACTTGCAGCATCGCCGATCAGCTCTTGTCGGCCTTGGTATCGACCGGCTGGCCCTTCGCACGCACTTCGCTGATCGTCGACTTGATGACGCGGACTTGCACATTGTCGGCGATCTCGACCGTCACTTCCGGATCGTCCTTCACGGGCGCCTTCGTCACGCGCCCGACGATGCCGCCGGCCGTGATCACGGTGTCACCGCGACGAACGTTCTCCACCATATTGCGGAGCTCTTTCATCCGCTGCTGCTGCGGCCGGATCATGAGAAAATACATGATCGCGAAGATGAAGATCAGCGGCGCGAATGTGATAAGCGTCTGAGAGTCCATCGATACCAGCTGTGAATGCGGCGTGGGGGCGTAAGCCCGGTGGGCGGCGAATATAGCGGTGCGGCCTTCCTTTGCAACCGCGGAAAAACAAGGGTTTAGCGCATGCCGACGGCGAAAAAGGGCGGGAAAGACAAGGGCGATCAGGCTTTGCTCCGGCGCATCGCCGCGGCGCTCGAGCGACTGGCGCCTCCTGCAGTCGGCACCAAGGCGCCTGCGGCAGGTGATGCCTTCATCTGGGAGCCGTCCGAAGGCGGCCTTCTTGCCGTCGAACACATGGCGAGCCTGCCGCTGTCTTTGCTGAAGGGCATCGACGCGGCGCGCGACACGCTGCTGGAGAACACCCGCCGCTTCGCAGACGGATTGCCGGCGAACAATGCGCTGCTCTGGGGCGCGCGCGGCATGGGCAAGAGCTCGGTGGTCAAGGCAGTGCACACGGAAGTGAACCGCGGCCGCAAAGGCCGAGAACGGCTCGCTCTCATCGAGATCCACCGCGAGGAGATCGCGAGCCTGCCGCACCTTCTGCGCATCCTGCGCGGTGACCCGCGGCGCTATGTTCTGTATTGCGATGATCTCTCGTTTGACCATGACGACACGAGTTACAAGTCGCTCAAGGCGGCGCTTGAAGGTGGTCTCGAGGGCCGGCCGGAAAATGTCCTGTTCTACGCGACGTCCAATCGCCGCCATCTCATGCCGCGTGACATGATGGACAATGAGCGTTCGACGGCGATCAATCCCTCCGAAGCGGTTGAGGAGAAGGTCTCGCTCTCGGATCGCTTCGGCCTTTGGCTCGGCTTCCACAATTGCGGGCAGGACGAGTATCTCGCGATGATCGATTCCTACGCCGCGCATTTCGGGCTGATGGTCGAGAAGAATGCGCTCCACGCGCGTGCCCTTGCGTGGGCGGCAGGGCGCGGTGGACGGTCGGGCCGCGTCGCCTGGCAGTTCACGCAGGATCTTGCCGGCGAACTTGGCCAGACGCTTTAGCTGGCGGTGTTGTTCGCCAGCAGCACGCGTGGATTGAGCGGCTTGATGCCTTGCCGGATCTCGAAGTGCAGCTGCGGCGACGTTACATCGCCGGTCGCGCCGGTGTAGCCGATGACCTGGCCCTTGATGACCGTATCGCCGCGCGCCACCAGCATCCGCTCGGCGTGGGCGTAGGCCGTGACGAACCCGTTGTCGTGCCGGATGAGCACAAGATTGCCGTAACCCTTCAGCTCGTTGCCGGCATAGCTCACCGTGCCAGCCGCTGCTGCGTGGATGGGCGTGCCCTCCGGTGCAGCGATGTTGATGCCGTCGTTGTGCCCGCCATTCGAGGTCGCACCGAAGTCGGCAATCACCCGGCCATTGATGGGCCACGCGAAGGCGGCCGGACCATCCGGATTGAATACGACCCGTGCCGCAGCGGGCGGCGTGGAATTGTGGACAGGCGCCGGCGTCGAATGCGGCGTGTCGCTGCCGATCGGAGCCAAGTCGGCTTCCTGATACCAGCCTTGCGCGGGTTTCGGTTTCGGCGGCGCTGCGTTGGTGCGCGCATAATTGCGATCGCTGTAATCGTCCGATCGATAGGCGTCCGCGTAGCGATGCGCTGGCGCCGGGCGTGCCGGTGCGACGTCGCTCTGCGGATACCATTCGAGTACAGTTTCGGGCCGGTCCTCGCCGCAACCGGTGAGGAATGATCCAACGATCAGGATTCCGAGCAGCGCGACGGCGCGGCGGATTTCGACAGTGCTGATCATGTGCGTTCTCGCACCTCAGGGCAGGCCCGACAGCATCGGGACAAACAGGACCGGGATCAGGACTTCTTCCGTCACGCCGGTCTCGGTACGGATAATCTTCGTTAATTGTTGACGAATACTTTCATTCCGGGGGAATTCGACCTGTTTCGGGACGTCGCCGACCGGCGCAATCAAGGCTCCGCCTGGTTTTAATTGGTTAATGAGTGCTTGCGGAACTTCGGGAACCGCGGCGGCGAGCAATATCCGGTCGAATGGCGCCTGTTCCGGCCAACCCGGAAAACCGTCGCCATAGCGGGTCACCACATTGTCGAGCCGGAGCGTCGCGAACCGTCCCCGGGCGAGGTCGTAGAGCGCCCGATGGCGTTCGATCGTGTAGACCTTTCGGCACAGCGGACTGAGCACGGCGGCCTGGTAGCCAGAGCCTGTTCCGATCTCCAGCACGCGCATGTTCTCGCCGACGTCCAATGCCTGCGTCATGTAGGCGACGACATAGGGCTGACTGATCGTCTGGCCGCAGGCGATCGGCAGCGCCGTGTTCTGCCAGGCCGCGTATTCGAGCGGCTTGTCGACGAATGCATCGCGCGGGATTGCCGACATGGCGGACAGCACGCGTGCATCGGTGATGCCCTGCCCGCGCAACTCAGCAATGAGCTCGGTCTGACGCGGATCTTCGGTCATCGTCAGCCCAGCGAGAACTTGCCCAGCTGCTGACGCATCTTGTCCATCACGCCACGCTCGGTGAGATTGAGATGGAGCGGCGTCACCGAGATGGCCTTGCGATAGATCGCGTGCAGGTCGCTGCCTTCCGGCGGATTGGAGCGAACGCGCTTGAAGCCGATCCAGTAGTAAGGATTGCCACGCGCATCGATGCGCCGCTCGATATTGGCGGTCTGCATGTCGCGCTTGCCCTGCGCCGTCACATCGACGCCGGCGACATCAGCGGGCTCGGCATCGGGGAAGTTGATGTTCATCAGCACATCCTGCGGCCAGCCAATGTCGAGCAGGCGGCGGATCACCTTGGCGCCATGCGCTTCCGCGCAATTCCAACGGACCTTGTAGCCTTCCTCGAAGCCATAGGATTGCGACATCGCAATCGAGGGGATGCCGAGGGCGCACCCTTCCATGGCGCCCGCGATGGTGCCCGAATATGTCACGTCGTCGGCGAGGTTCGAGCCGCGATTGACGCCCGACAGCACCAGCGCCGGCGGCTGATCCTTAAGAATCTCGGCACATGCCATCATCACGCAATCGGTCGGCGTGCCGGTGACGGCGAAGCGCTTCTTCTCCACCTCGCGCAGGCGCAGCGGCATGGTGAGCGTCAGCGAATGGGACGCGCCGGACTGTTCGGTCTCGGGCGCCACGACCCACACATCGTCAGAAAGACCGCGTGCGATCTTTTCCGCCGAGACCAGACCAGGCGCGTGGATGCCGTCGTCATTGGTGACCAGGATTCTCATACGATCCGTCTCCTAAGCCCGCCCATGATTTCGACCGAAATGGACGTTCAATATGTACCTTGCCGCAGATTCTGAGGGCGCCTGGGGCGTGCCGGCATCTGCCTTCAGTCCGTTAAAGCGCACAATTCTCATAACCTGAATTCCTACATCTATGTTCCATGAAGGAATATAGTCCACAATTATCAGAAATTCAAGCCTCGCGAGGAATTACTTCCCGATGCGATCAACTCCGCCCATATAGGGCTTCAACACGTCTGGGACGGCGATCGAGCCATCGGGGTTCTGGAAGTTCTCCATGACCGCGATGAGCGTCCGGCCGATGGCGAGCCCCGAGCCGTTCAGGGTGTGCACCGGACCCTTCACCTTGCCGTCCTTGCCGCGGACGCGCGCGTTCATCCGCCGTCCCTGGAAGTCGCCGCAGTTCGAGCACGATGAGATCTCGCGGAAGCGCCCCTGCCCCGGCAGCCACACCTCGATGTCGTAGGTCTTGCGTGCGCTGAAACCCATGTCGCCGGTGCAGAGCGTAACGACGCGATGATGCAGGTTGAGCTGCTTCAGGATTTCCTGTGCCGCATCCGTCATGCGTTCGTGTTCGGCATCGGATTGTTCAGGTGTCGTGATCGAGACCAGTTCGACCTTGTCGAACTGGTGCATGCGGATCATGCCCCGCGTATCCTTGCCCGCAGCGCCTGCTTCCGAGCGGAAGCACGGCGTCCATGCTGTGAAGCGCAGTGGCAATTCGACCTCGCCGAGGATCTCGTCGCGGACGTAGTTCGTCAATGAAACTTCCGCCGTCGGGATGAGGCCCAGCCGGTCCTTCTGCCGTGCGATGTCGATGCTCTCGAGCGCTACGGCGGCCGCCGCGCCGGAATCGACTGAGTCCATGCCGCTCTGATCGTTCATCGCCTTGTTGAACAGCGTCACCTGCATCTCGGGCGTGATCGGATCTGTAAAGAACAGCTCTTCCTCGAATTTGGGCAGCTGGCCAGTGCCGAAGAACGCCGCATCGCGCACCAGCATCGGCGGCGCAACTTCCTCGTAGCCGAACTTCGTCGTGTGAATGTCGAGCATGAAGCTCGCCAGCGCACGGTTGAGGCGCGCCAGGCCGCTCTTGAGATAGACGAAGCGGGCACCGGACACTTTGGCCGCGCGCTCGAAATCCATCATTCCGAGTGCTTCACCAAGATCGAAATGCTCCTTCGCCGAATTGAGACCGGGCTTGGTGCCGAATGCACGCGCCGGAACGGGCACGTTGTGTTCCTCGTCGGCGCCATCAGGCGCATCGGCGGCCGGGAGATTCGGAATGCCGGCAAGCGCATCACGCAAACTGTCTTCCAGCTCGCGCTGCTTCAGCTCGCCTAGCTGGACCGCGTCCTTGAGGTTGGACACTTCCTCCATCAGGTCGCGCGCCTGGTCTTCGTCTTTTTTGGCTTTGGCCTGACCGACAAGCTTGGAGGCTTCATTGCGGCGCGCCTGCTTCTGCTGAAGCTCCGTCAGCAAATCGCGCAGCGCCTTGTCCTGCGCCAGCAGATCGGCAGTGACGGAAGATGCACTCTGCGCATAGGCCGGCCTGCGTGCGAGAGCTGCGGCGAATGCTTGCGGGTTGTCCCTGATGGCCTTGATGTCGTGCATGATTCCGCTCCGGCAGAGGGGTGCGTAATGGCATGGGCCCGGGCGGGGGTCAAAGCGTCATAGGTTGCCCCGTTGCCTCTGCCTTAACCCGCTGCAACCTTTCCATAATCCGGCACCGAACCCCACTTAACAGAGTGGAAGGACGTGACGGTTCATAGTCCGTGCCGTAGCCCAGGTAGCGTCGTTTATGGACCGCGTTCGCGAGCGGCGGAGTTTTGCGCCGGCACCAGTAGAGTTTGCGGTGGTCTGCGTCCTGGTGGCGGCGCTTGACGGCATCAGCCTTTATCTCATGCGCCATCAGGTTCATGTCGCAACGCTGTGGCCGGCCAAGGGTGTCGTGCTGGCGCTTCTCCTGCGGCGCGACACGCCCAGATCGCTTCTGGTTCTGACAGCAGCTTTCCTCGGCGGCGTTGCTGCGAAACTTGGCGCCGGTGATCATCTGCACATCGCCCTCCTAGGCACATGCGTCGGCGTCGGCGGCATAGCGCTCGCTTACGCCCTGATCCGCAAGTTCATCGGCCCTTCACTCGATTTCCGGGACTGGAAAAAACTGCTCGGCTTCCTCGCCATCAGTATTGTCGCTGCGGCCATCACAGCGATTCCCGGCGCGGGTTTCTCATCCTGGGCGCGCGGCGCCGGATTGCTGGACAATTGGATGACGTGGATGCTGTCCACGTGCCTGTCCTACGCGATCCTGACACCGCTTCTCGCCCTTGGCATTCGCCCGCGCGGCAGATCGAGCGGACTGGAACACCACGCACAGAAGGTCATCCTCACGGCCCTCGGCACCGCCATCGTGCTGGTGCTGGTGTTCGCCCAGTCGAGTTATCCGCTGACCTATTTGGTGCCGATCGCACTCCTGATCGTTGCGCTCATTGCAGAAGTTGAAGGAGTCGTCCTGGCACTGCTTCTGACGGCAATCGTGTCGATCGCTTTTACCGTCTCCGGCCACGGGCCCGCGATGCTCAACCACGGCACGCCCGCGGCGCAAATTCTCTCCATCCAGATTCTGTTGGCAGTCCTCACGGTGAGCATCCTGCCAGCGGCCGCAGCCATCACTGAAAGACGCCACCTGCGCGACACGGTTTCGGACGCGCTGCACCGCGCCGAACATGCCGCGATCGCGCTGCAGTCCAGCGAGGAACGGTACCGGCTCATGGCCGAGAACGCGTCCGACATCATGATGCAGAGCGATCTGTCAGGCCGCATCACCTATATGGCCCCTTCCGTGAAAACAATTACCGGCTTTGAACCGGAGAGTTTCATCGGAAAGAAGGCCGACAGCTTCATCGAACCCGAAGATGTCGGCGGGCTGCGCGAAGCCATAAGGCAGGCGCTCAGCGACGACGCGCCGAATGTCTATCGCTCCGTCGAATATCGCGCGCGGCACAAGGATGGCCGCCTGCTCTGGCTGGAGGCCCATCCCACGATCGCGCGCGACACCAGCGGCAAGACCATCGGCATCTTCGACATCGTGCGCGACACCACGGCGCGCAAGTCGCTGGAGGCCGATCTGGTCGGGGCGCGCCAGCGGGCCGAAGAGGCGACAGCGGCGAAGTCAGAATTCCTCGCCAATATGAGTCACGAGTTGCGGACGCCGCTGACAAGCATCATCGGCTTCGCCGATCTTCTTTACGAGCATGGTTCGCTGGACGCGGCGGCACAGAACTATGTCGCACGCGTGCGCACCGGCAGCCACGCGCTGCTGGCGACCATCAATGACATTCTCGACTTCTCGAAGCTGGAAGCTGGGCATATCGAATTCATGCCGGTCGCCACCGACATCGAGGCACTCGCACGCGACGTGCTGGATGTGCTGGCTGTGCAGGCGTCGGCCAAGGGGATTGAGCTCAAGCT
>DASZCC010000235.1:0-3985 GCA_035943485.1 Rhizomicrobium sp.
GCATCAAGTACAAGCGCTTCGCGCGGTAATCACTGTCATTCCCGGCGAGCCGCGCAGCGGCGAGGGAAGGGAATCCACGACTGGGAGAGAACCTAGCGGTGGATTCCCTTCCCCTCGCTGTCGCTCGGCCGGGAATGACAGTTAGTGGAACGTCTTCGCCAGATCGTGCAGGTGGCTGACCAGCGTCGGGATGCTGCCGTTGTTCTGGCCGAGGAAGGCGCTGAACTGGTCGCGCTCTTCCAGCGCCAGCCAGATGCCGGCGACGCTGAAATCGATCACGACCATCTTCCCGTTGTCCTGCAGGATGCGGAAATCGACTTCCAGCGGCGCCTGGCCGCTGTGGTCGTTGGGATCGATCAGCACGGTCTGCACGATCGTGTCGCCCGGTGCGCGCTCCTGCGAGCCGGTAACTTTCAGGGTCTGGCCAGAGTATTTCGAGAAATACGACTGGTAGACCGCCGTCGCATAGTTCTGGAACGCGGCCGCGAAGGCATCCTGATCCTGCTGGCTGGCAGTACGGCGATAGGAACCGAGCGTGAAGTTCGCGATGCGCTTCATGTCGGTGAGGCCGAGAAGGAACTGTTCGAACTGCGTGCGCTTCTGTTCGACGCCGGCGCTCTTGTTGTTCAGGATGGCGAGCGCGCGGGTGATGTTCGTCTGCACGAAGGCTTCGGCCGGAGGCGCGGCTGAGGCAGGCGCGACAGCGAGGCCGATGCCGGCGACGACAAGGGCCAGCACGGCGCGGCGCGCCAGCGTGACAAATCCAGTTCCGTTTTCCGACATCGCAATCTCTCTCTTCGTCATGGGACTGATGGTCAGGGTCACTTGTGGCAAGTTCGTGGCGGCCTAGAACTCCGGAAGGTCCTTCGTGTCCGGCCTGCCATTGCGAATTTCGGCATTGCGAAGCTGTCTGTAAAGGCTCCGCAGCGACGCGTAGTAGTCAACCGACGTCCGCTGAATTCCCTGAACCGCGGAGTATGTCTGGCCGCGCAAGTCGAGCAAGGTGAAATAGTAACGCCCGACATCCCACCAGATATGCTGTTTGAACGCGATAAAGTTTGTGGGATCGATAGCAATATCGACCAGTTGGCCCACGCCGTCGCGCGGCGGCTGCGGCCCGATGAAGGGTATGATCGTATACGGACCTTCACCGACGCCCCAGACCGCCAGCGTCTGACCGAAATCCTCGCCGTGGCGCGGGATGTGAAACCACTTGGTCGCAGGATCGAACAGGCCGCCGACGCCCAGCGTCGTGTTGATCGCCAGCCGCTCCAGTGTCTGTTTGCCACGTCTCGTTTCGCCCTGCAGGTTGTCGTTGATGAACACGACTGGGAGCGAGACGTTCTGCAGCAGATTGTGGATCGCGCGGCGGCCGCCATCGGGAACGATGTAGAAATAAGCGCCGATGGTCGGCAGCACGAAGTAGTGGTCGATCTTGCCGTTCATCGCGAGGATTTTACGGTTCATCGGCTCGTAGGGATCGTTGTTGGCGATCATTTCCGGCGTAGGGGGCGTCGAGGCGCAGCCCGCCAGCCAGAGCCCCATCAGGGCTACGATCGCCTTGCGCACTGCCATATATCCCGCCCTGTTTTCAGGAGCTTAGCCTGAGAACAGAGGCAATTCTGCGACCGGTTCGCCGCAGGTTGCATAATCATATAAAGATATGTTTATATGTGTGGGTTAGGAGCAACCCATGGCCGACCTAGTCGCAATGCTGCGTGCCGCCGGCGATCCCACCCGCCTGCGCCTGCTTCTCCTGCTGCGCCAGGCGGAGCTGACGGTGAGCGAACTGACGGAGATTGTGGGCCAGAGCCAGCCGCGCGTGTCGCGCCACCTGAAGCTGCTGACCGAGGCCGAGCTGATCCAGCGTTTCAAGGAAGGCAGCTGGGTGTTCTATCGCGCCACCGATCGCGGCGCGGGCGCCGATCTTGGCGTCGTAATCGCCCAGATCGCATCCACGGAATCCCACGAAGGCGACCTCAAGCGGCTGACGGCCGTGCGCGAGGCACGCGCCTCCGAGGCGGCCGCCTACTTCAAATCCAACGCCGCCGAGTGGGAGCGCATCCGCGCGCTGCATGCGCCGGAGAAGGATGTGGAGGACGCGATCCTCAAGCGCATTGTGGCCGAGCCGATGGACTCGCTGCTCGACGCCGGCACCGGCACAGGCAGGATGCTCGAGCTGCTCAGTCCGCATGTGAAGCGCGCCGTCGGCAT
This sequence comes from Rhizomicrobium sp., assembly GCA_035943485.1. Lineage (GTDB taxonomy): Bacteria > Pseudomonadota > Alphaproteobacteria > Micropepsales > Micropepsaceae > Rhizomicrobium. The sequence continues at coordinate 2,215 of DASZCC010000235.1, forward strand.
CGATGTGAGCCCGGAGATGCTGGCCATCGCGCGTGACAGGTTGTCTCGTGCGCACATCCAGCACGCCCAAGTTCGTCTCGGCGACACCTATCGCCTGCCGTTCCCGAACGGCAATGCACTGTCCGGCTTCGATGCCGTGCTGTTCCACCAGGTGCTGCACTATCTGGATGATCCGGGCGCTGCGGTGGCGGAAGCGGCACGCGTGCTGCGTGCTGGCGGACGAATCCTGATTGTCGACTTCGCGGCGCATGATCTTGAATTCCTGCGCAGCGATTTTGCGCATCGCAGGCTTGGCTTCTCCGATCGCGAAGTGCAGGGCTGGTTCCAGGCCGCCAGTCTCAAATCACAGGCGAGCGACTCCATCGCCGCCGGCAAGGACAAACTCACCGTGAAAATCTGGACCGCGCAATCATCCGCAAAGGCGCGCGCGGAGGCGGCATGAGCATTCAGGAACTCGTCTCCGACACGCGGCCCATCTCGGTCTCGTTCGAATTCCAGCCACCCAAGACCGCGGAAGCGGAGGAGAGCCTGTGGAAGGCAATCCGCCGGCTGGAGCCGCTTGCCCCATCCTTTGTCTCCGTCACCTATGGCGCCGGCGGCTCGACGCGCGAGCGCACGCACGCGACCGTCAAGCGCATCGTCGACGAGACATCGCTGAAGCCGGCGGCGCATCTCACCTGTGTTGCGCACCCCAAGCGCGAAATCGACGAGATCGTCCAGGGCTACTGGGACAATGGCATCCGACATATTGTGGCGCTACGCGGCGACATGCCGGGCATGAGCGGTGCCTATCGCGCGCATGAACTTGGCTATGCCTCGACGCCCGATCTGATTGCCGGTATCAAGAAGATCGCGCCGTTCGATATCTCGGTGTCGTTCTATCCCGAGAAGCATCCGGACTCGCCGTCGCTCGCTCACGACATTGCGCTGCTGAAGAAGAAGGTCGACGCCGGCGCGACGCGCGCGCTCGGCCAGTTCTGCTTTGATAACGACATTGTCACCCGCTTCCGCGACAACGCGGTGGCGGCCGGGATCGATATCCCGATCATACCGGGCATCATGCCGACGACCGCGTTCCGCGGCGTCGAACGCATGGCAGCTCGCTGCAACACGTTGATCCCCGACTGGCTGACACGCGCCTATGACGGGCTGGACGAGGATGTTGAGTCCCGCCGCATCGTGGCTTCTGCCGTGCTGGCGGAACAGGTACAGCAGCTGCGCGCCCGCGGCTTCTCGCAATTTCACTTTTATACCTTAAATCAGGCGAACCTGACTTATGCCGCCTGCCGTATCATGGGCCTGAGACCCAAGGATTTGTCATGAGTTTTGACCGCGCCGCCCGCATCGAATGGCTGAAGAAGGAAGCGCAGAAGCGCATCCTTCTGCTCGACGGCTCCTGGGGCGTGCTGATCCAGACCTATGGCCTGAAGGAAGACGACTTCCGCGGCTCGCGCTTCGGCAACCACGGCCATGAGCTCAAGGGCAACAACGACCTTCTCACGCTGACGCGCCCCGACATCATCCGTGATATCGGCCGGCAGTATCTCGAGGCCGGCGTAGACTTCCTGGAGACGAATACGTTCACGTCCACGGAATCCTCGCAGGCCGATTACGGTCTTGAACATCTCGTCGGCGAACTGAACTTCGAAGGCGCGAAGCTGGCGCGCGAAGTGTGCGACGAAGCTTCGACATCCTCGCGCCCGCGCTTTGTCGCCGGCGTGCTGGGACCGACGAACCGTTCCGCCGGCATCTCGCCGGACGTGAACGACCC
>DASZCC010000236.1:0-3749 GCA_035943485.1 Rhizomicrobium sp.
CTCGGACGACAAGGCGTGGCTCGCCACCGTGGTCGGCCAGTATGTCGAGGCGACCGGCGACACCGCGATCCTGGAAGAGCAGATTCCCTTCCTTGAAGGCCAGGTGCTGCGCGACGGCGAAGACGAGGCGTTCTTCGAACCCGCCATCTCGCAAACGACCGCAAGTCTGTATGAGCATTGCGCCCGCGGCCTCGACAAGAGCCTGGCTACGGGTGTGCACGGCCTGCCGCTGATGGGCACCGGCGACTGGAACGACGGCATGAACCGCATCGGCGAGGGCGGCAAGGGCGAGAGCGTCTGGCTTGCATGGTTCCTGCACAACGCGCTGAGCCGCTTCATGCGCTATGCCGAGGAACGTCACGATGCGGCGCGTTCGACAAGCTGGCTGATGCATACGACGGCGCTGAAAGAAGCGATTGAGGAACAGGGCTGGGATGGTGACTGGTATCGCCGCGCCTATTTCGACGACGGCACGCCGCTCGGCTCAGCACTCAACCGCGAATGCCGCATCGACTCGATCGCGCAGGCCTGGGGCGTGATATCGGGCGCTGCCGATCCGGAGCGCGCCAAGCGCGCGATGGAGGCAGTCGACAAGTACCTCGTGCGCAATGCCGACGGCCTCATCATGCTGTTCGAGCCGCCATTCGTGTCGACCGATCACGATCCCGGCTACATCAAGGGCTATCCGGCGGGCTTGCGCGAGAATGGCGGGCAGTACACCCACGGCGTGCTGTGGTCGGTGCAGGCGTTCGCGATGCTAGGCAATGGCGAGAAGGCGCAGGAGCTGTTCGCCATGATCAACCCGATCAATCATGCGCGCGACCGTGCTGCCATGCAGCGTTATCGCGTGGAGCCCTATGTCACGACGGGCGACGTCTATTCGATCACACCGCATATCGGGCGCGGCGGCTGGTCCTGGTATTCCGGCTCGGCAGGCGTGATGTATCGTGTCGGCATGGAGAACATTCTAGGCCTGCGCCATGTGAACGGCGGCTTGCTGATCGACCCGTGTATCCCGTCGCACTGGCCCGGCTTCACCGCGAAGGTGCGCATCGGCCGGGCGACGTTCGACATCACGGTCGAGAATCCGCAGTCGCGCAATCGCGGCGTGGCGCGGATCGAAGTCGATGGCGTGGCTGTTGCCAGTCCGTCGAAACCGATTTGCGTAAAGCGCGATACGGTATCATCGCAGAAAGTGCGCGTTGTCCTTGGGAGTCGAGAGCATGGCAATTGATCCACGTGCCGGCCAGATGCCGCAGACCACTGATCTTGTCGATGTCGAAAAGCTGATCCGCGCCTATTACGACAGGCATCCCGACGTCTCGGTGCCGGGGCAGCGCGTTGCGTTCGGCACGTCCGGTCACCGCGGATCGGCGTTCGACACGACCTTCAACGAAGACCATATCCTGGCGACGACGCAAGCGATCTGCCTGTATCGCAAATCCAAGGACATCAACGGCCCGCTGTTTGTCGGGCGCGACACCCACGCCCTCTCCGGCCCTGCTTTTCAGTCGGCGCTCGAGGTGCTGCTGGCCAACGGCGTCGTGACGATGATCGACAACAAGGACGGGTTCACGCCGACACCGGTCATCTCGCACGCCATCATCACCCACAACGTGAAGGACAGCGGCGGCAAGGCGGACGGCATCGTCATCACGCCCTCGCACAACCCGCCGACGGATGGCGGCTTCAAGTACAACCCGCCGCATGGCGGTCCCGCCGAGACCGAGATCACGCGCTGGATCGAGACCAAGGCAAACGAAATCCTCGCCGGCAAGCTCAAGGACGTGAAGCGAGTCCCGTTCGAGCGCGCGAAGAAGGAAGCGCAGCGTCATGACTACATCGATGCCTACACATCCGATCTGATCAACGTCGTGGAGATCGAGGCGATCCGCGCGGCGGGCGTGCGTGTCGGCATCGATCCGCTCGGCGGCGCCGCAGTCGGCTACTGGGCGCCGATCATCGACATGTACGGCATCGACGCCACGGTGGTGAACACCGCCGTCGATCCAACCTTCCGCTTCGTCCCACTGGATTGGGACGGCAAGATCCGCATGGACTGTTCGTCGCCTTATGCGATGACAAAGATGCTGGCGATCAAGGACAAGTTCGACGTCGCCTTTGCAAACGACACCGACGCCGATCGCCATGGCATCGTCTGCAAGTCGGGGCTGATGCAGCCGAACGATTACCTTGCGGTCTCGATGCACTATCTGCGGCAGCGCCGGGACATCTGGCCCACAGGACTCGGGATCGGCAAGACGATCGTGTCCAGCAGCATGATCGACCGCGTGGCGTCCAAGCTGGGCGCACCGCTCTATGAAGTGCCGGTGGGCTTCAAGTATTTCGTCGAAGGGCTCGCGAAACCGAGTCTGTTCTTCGGCGGCGAGGAAAGCGCCGGCTCGTCCTTCCTGCGCCGCAATGGCAAGACCTGGACGACCGACAAGGACGGATTGATCGCAGGACTTCTGGCGGCGGAGATCACCGCGGCGACCGGCAAGGATCCGGCGGAGTACTACAAGTCGCTGACCAAGGACCTCGGCGAAACCTTCTATGCACGCAGCGACAATCCCGCGAACGCAGAGCAGAAGAAGGCGCTGTCGGCCGCGAGCGGCGATGCCGTCACGCAGACGACGCTCGCCGGCAGCCCGATCCGGCAGAAGCTCACCAAGGCGCCTGGCAACGGCGACGCGTTCGGCGGCCTCAAGGTGATCAGCGACGATGGCTGGTTCGCCGCGCGCCCGTCAGGCACGGAAGAGGTCTACAAGATCTACGGTGAGAGTTTCAAAAGCGAGGCGCATCTGAAGGACATCCAGGATGATGCCCGCAAGATCGTCGCCGGGATCTTTCAGTCGCGCGTATAGGTCCACACGCGAGCCGGCGGGATGTTGCGCAGGATGACTCCGGCGCGGTGCACGGTCCAGCGCACACCGGACGGCACCGGCGGAGACATGCCGAAGGACAGCTGGATGAACGGCGCACCCGCCGGCAGCCAGGTCAGCGCATCCTCCAGAAGCTGACGGCGGACCATCATCGGGAAGTTCAGCAGCGGCAGGCCCGACACGATCGCGGCCAGCGGCTCGTCATGGCCTTCGCGGATGCCGCGGATGTCGAGCGCATCGCCCTGCTCCACCGACACGCCGGCGAAGCGCTTGCGCAAGAGATCGACAAAGCGGTCGTCACGCTCCACCAGACGAAGGCGTGACGGCAGGATGCCTCGCGCGAGCAGCGCACGCGTCACCGCGCCGGTGCCGGGACCGAGTTCAAGCACCGTGCCGGGTATCGAAGGGTCGACCTGCGCTGCAATGGCGCGCGCCAAGGCCGGGCTGGATGGGAAAACAGACGACACGCCGCTGGGATTGGCGACCAACCCGCGCAGGAACTGAAGATTTTCGCGCCAGGCGGCGTGGACGGTGTTTTCAGCTGCGATCGCCATGAGGAATTAACCCCCAACACGGCTTCCGAGTTCCCTATATCAGGGTCTACGGAATTTGAGCATGTACTGGTCCGTATGGCCGCGTATCGAGGCGTCAAAAATCGGCTTGGTGTGATCGTCAGCCGGGTTGTGCAATGCATCATCGTTTTCCGCGACCAGCACGAAGCCTGCCGCCGTCACCTCCTTGATGACGCGCGACTTCTCGATGCGATGCATCTTGGCGATGTCGGCGTCGGTCTCGCCGGAATTGGCCGCATGGTCGAGGATGAAATAGGTGCCGCCTGGCTTGAGCGACTCGAACACATGCCGATTG
>DASZCC010000237.1:0-2657 GCA_035943485.1 Rhizomicrobium sp.
GTCGTCGCTACGGGCGGCTATGGCCGCGGCGAGCTGGCGCCTGGATCGGACATCGATCTTCTCTTCGTGCGTCCGTTCAAGCAGACGCCGTGGGGCGAGAGCGTCATCGAATTCATTCTCTACATGCTTTGGGACCTCGGCCTGAAGGTCGGGCACGCGACGCGCTCGCTGGGCGAATGCGTGCGGCTGTCGAAGCAGGACATCACAATCCGCACCGCCATCCTGGAAGCGCGCTATCTGTGGGGCGACCACAAGCTGTTCGAGGAGTTGCGCAAGAAGTTCTGGAGCGAGGTGCGCACCGGCACCGGCCAGGATTTCGTCGAGGCCAAGCTGGCCGAGCGCGACGAGCGCCACGCGCGCCAGGGCGAGAGCCGCTATCTCGTCGAGCCCAACATCAAGGAGGGCAAGGGCGGCCTGCGCGACCTGCAGACGCTCTACTGGATCGGCAAATACGTATATCACGTCGAGGATGCCGCCGACCTTGTCGAGCATGGCGTGTTCACGCGCGATGAATACAAGATATTCCAGAAGGCCGACGCCTTCCTGTGGGACGTGCGCGTCAAGCTGCACTATCTCGTCGGCCGCGCTGAGGAACGCCTGTCGTTCGAAGTCCAGCCCGAGCTGGCGCAAAAGATGGGTTTCACCGGCGACACGCCGCGCCGCGCCGTCGAAGCTTTCATGAAAGCCTACTTCCTGGTGGCCAAGGATGTCGGCGACCTGACGCGCATCTTCTGCGCCGCGCTGGAGGACCAGAACAAGAAGCCGCGCACCTCGCTCAGCTCCTTGCTGCCGGGCTTCCTCAAACCGCGCACCAGCAATGACGACTTCTACGTCGAGAACGGACGCCTGAACGCGCGGGTCACGATCTTCCGCAACGATCCGGTCAACATGATCCGCATCTTTCATCTGGCCGATGCCAAGAAGATTGATGTGCATCCGGGCGCCTTGCGCCGCATCACCCGCGCGCTCGACCTGATCGACGACACGGTACGCTACGACCCCGAAGCCAACCGCCTGTTCCTGGAGATCCTGTCGTCGCGCAACGATCCGGAGCACGCGCTGCGCATGATGAACGAGGCTGGCGTGTTCGGCCGCTTCGTGCCGGAGTTCGGCCGCGTCGTTGGCCTGATGCAGTTCAACATGTATCACCACTACACGGTGGACGAGCATCTGATCCGCGCCGTCGGCTATGTCGCGCAGATCGACCGCGGCGAGCATCGCAGCGAGCATCCGCTGTCGTCGGACATCATCAAGCGCGTGCAATCGCGCGAGGCGCTCTATGTCGCCATGCTGCTGCACGACATCGCCAAGGGCCTGCCGGGCAATCACTCCGATGTCGGCGCGGCGATCGCCAACAGCCTGTGCCCGCGCCTTGGCCTCAAGCCCGAAGACACTGCCGCCGTGATGTGGCTGGTGAAGAACCATCTCGTGATGAGCGACACGGCACAGCGCCGCGACATCTCCGATCCCAAGACAGTGAAGGATTTCGTCGATCAGGTGCAGACGCCCGAGATGCTGCGCATGCTGCTGATCCTCACCGTCGCCGACATCTCGGCTGTCGGTCCCGGCGTGTGGAATGGCTGGAAGGGCCAGCTGCTGCGCGAACTCTATTACGAAGCCGAGAACCGCATGCTCGGCGGCGACGCCGGTCCGGCCCGCGCCGCGCGCGTCGAGACCGCGAAGAAAGGCCTGGCCGCGCGGATCACCGATCTTCCTCCCAAAGCGCAGGAGAAGGCGCTCAGCCGGCACTACGACAATTACTGGCTCGCCTTCGACGACGCGGCGCATGAGCGCCACGCGCGGATCATGGCCGAGGCCGACGCGAAGGGTCAGCTCTTCGCGCTGACTGCCAAGAGCGACGCGTTCCGCAGCGTGACCGAGATCGTGCTGTTCACGCCGGACCATCCGGGCCTGTTCTCGCAGCTTGCCGGCGCGGTGTCGGCCAGCGGCGGCTCGATCGTCGACGCCAAGGCGTTCACGACGACGGACGGCTTCGCGCTCGATGTGTTCTCGATCCAGGACGCGGAGGGCGGCACGTTTGGCGACTCCGGCCGTGTCGAGCGGCTGCGGCTGGCGATCGAGCGCACCCTGCGTGGCGAAATCTATCCCGAACAGGGCATCGCCAAGCGTCTGCCCAAGCGGCGCACCAACGCCTTCAAGGTTACACCGCGCATCATCTTCGACAACGAGGCATCGGCCAGCGCTACCGTCGTCGAAGTCGAAGGCCTCGACCGGCCGGGGCTTCTGTACGATGTAACGAATGCGCTGTTCGAGAGCGGCCTGTCGATCTCCTCCTCTCTGGTAACGACATATGGCGAGCGCGCCGTCGACGTCTTCTATGTGCGCGACGGATTCGGCCACAAGGTGCGGCATGAAGGCCGCCTTGCCGCCGTTCGCACGCGTCTGGCCAAGGCGCTGGAGCCCGCGCCTCTTGAAGCCGCAGGCGCTAACGGGGCATAAACCGCGCTCTTAATTTGAGTGCGTATCATGACCGTCAGCCATAAGCCTCTCGTCCTCTCCGGCATGCAGCCGACCAACACGCTGCATCTGGGCAACTATCTCGGCGCCCTGAAGAACTGGGTGAAGATGCAGGACGAGATGGAATGCTTCTTCTGCGTGGTGGACATGCACGCGCTGACGCAGGAGTCCGGCTATGC
>DASZCC010000238.1:0-6816 GCA_035943485.1 Rhizomicrobium sp.
GGATCATCTCGAGTCCGGCGTCACCACGCTGTGCTGGTGCTGGACGCTCACGCGCCGCGACGGTGTGGTGCAGGGCTTCACCGATCACGACGAACCTGTCGTCCTCAGCGGCACGGCGCATGAAGCCGTGTCGGGTTTCACCGCAAGCGAGGTGCAGTCGTCGCTGGGTCTTGCCGTCGACAATCTCACGGTCAATGGCGCGTTGTCCTCGGCCTCGCTCAACGAGGCCGATCTCGCAGCCGGTCTCTACGATGATGCGGGTGTGGAGATATGGCGCGTGAACTGGAGCGCGCCCGAACAGCGCGTGCTGATGCGCAAGGGCAGCATCGGTGAAGTGACTCGCAGCGGCGCGGGCTTCAAGGCCGAGCTGCGCGGCCTGGCACATCGGCTGAACCAGCCGGTCGGCCGTGCCTATGGCTATTCCTGCGATGCCGATCTGGGCGATGCGCGCTGTGGCAAGGATCTGACGGCCTTCGCGGCGAAGACCACGGTGGCTTCGGTCACCGACAGCCGCCGTTTCGCGCTGGCCGCGCTTGGCGATGGCTTCACTGGCGGGCTGATAACCTTCACAAGCGGCGCCAACGCCGGCCGCGCGATGGAGATCAAGCGGCAGTCCGGCACCGCGATCGAACTGTGGCAGGCGATGAGCGAGCCGGTCTCGCCCGGCGACGGCGTCACACTCATCGCAGGCTGCGACAAGCAATTCGCGACCTGCAAGACGAAGTTCGCCAACGGCATCAACTTCCGCGGCTTCCCTTATATGCCGGGCAATGACGCGGTGATGTCCGGGCCGTCGACGACGACGCGCATGGACGGAGGTAGCCGCTATGGGAATTGAACCGGTGGCGGACATCGCGCGCGCCTGGATCGGCACGCCTTATGTCCATCAGGCGAGCGTGAAGGGCGCGGGCTGCGATTGCCTGGGCCTGTTGCGCGGCGTGTGGCGCGAGCTGCGCGGCGGCGAGCCGGAAGCGCCGCCGCCCTACGCGCCCGACTGGGCCGAAGCGACGGGCGAGGAGACTTTGCACCGGGCACTCAGACGGCATCTCACAGAGATCGCCCGCGCCGACATCGCGTCCGGCGACATCGCGCTCTTCCGCATGGCGCCACGCGGCCCGGCCAAGCATTGCGGCATCGCCGGCGAACGCGACGGCGCCCTCACGCTGATCCACGCGCGGCAGAACCGCTGCGTGATGGAAGAACCGTTCCACGCCTTCTGGCGGCGCAAGCTGGCGCATGTTTTTCGACTCTGATTTCAGGACATCCTCATGGCTTCTCTGGCTCTCGGCGTCGCGGGTTCGGCGATCGGCAGTTCGCTGCTGGGTTCGGGCTTCACCATTCTTGGCGCCACGATCACCGGGGCGCAGATCGGCGGCGCGCTTGGTACGCTGGCTGGCGACCTGATCGATCGCGCCATCGCGCCCGGCGCGCATGCGAAGAACGCGTCGCACCTCTCCGACGTCAACCTGCAGGCTTCGACGGAGGGCGCGGCGATTCCGCGGCTCTACGGCCGTGTGCGCGTCGCCGGCCAGCTGATCTGGGCCTCGCGCTTCAGGGAGAGCGTGGTCAAGCAGAAGGGCGGCGGCGGCAAGGGCATGGGTGGCGGCGGCGCGGGCGAGGCGGGCTATGCCTACTCGATCTCGTTCGCCGTTGGCCTTTGCGCCAGTGCGACATCGGTCGGGCGCATCTGGGCAGAGGGCACGCTGCTCGACATGACGCAGATGACGATGCGCTTCTATCCGGGCAGCCCGACACAGACGCCCGATCCGCTGATCGCGTCGATCGAGGGCGCAGCGAATGCACCGGCGTTCCGCGATCTCGCCTATGTCGTGTTCGAGGACGTGCCGCTGGCGCAATTCGGCAATCGCATCCCGCAGCTGCAGTTCGAGGTCAATCACGCGATCGGCGCCGCCGATCCGTCGTCGCTTGAGGCGCTGCTGCCCGGCGTGGCGCTGATCCCCGGCGCGGGCGAGTTCGTCTATGACAGCCAGGTCGTCAGCGCCGATGACGGTGAGGGCACGGCGTCGACCGAGAACGCGCACAACGCGGCCGGTGTTGCCGATATCGACGCGTCGCTCGATGCGCTGCAGGCCGTGGCGCCGAATGCGGGTGCGGTCTCACTGGTAGCCGGCTGGTTCGGCACCGATCTGCGCTGCGGTGTCTGTCAGGTGAAGCCCGGCGTCGAGCGCGCCGTGAAGAAGACCCATCCCGAAAGCTGGAGCGTCAACGGCCTCGACCGCCTCCACGCCTACACCGTTTCGCAAATTGATGGACGGCCTGCCTATGGCGGCACGCCGTCGGATGCGTCGATCGTCAGCGCGATCCGCAATCTGAATGCGCGCGGGCTGCGCGTGACGTTCTATCCGTTCCTTTTCATGGATGTGGCGGCGGGCAACACGCTGACCGATCCTCTCACCGGCAAGAAGGGCCAGGCGCCTTATCCGTGGCGCGGCCGCATCACCTGTTCGCCGGCGTCGGATCAGACAAGCGCCGCGACCACGCAAGTCAATGCCTTCTTCGGCCGCGCCAAGGTGAGCGACTTTGCCGTTGATGGCACGAAGGTGCGCTGGACGGGCGGCGACGAATGGAGCTGGCGGCGCATGGTGCTGCATTACGCGCATCTGTGCGCCGCGGCCGGTGGCGTCGACGCCTTCCTGATTGGAAGCGAGCTTGTCGGCATCACCCGCGTGCGCGACGGCGCGGCGAGCTATCCGGCGGTCGCCGCGTTGAAAGTACTCGCTGCCGATGTGCGTGCCATCCTCGGTGCGGCCACGAAGATCGGCTATGGCGCGGACTGGAGCGAGTACAACAATCACCAGACCGGCGACGGTGCGGTGCTGTTCAATCTCGATCCGCTCTGGGCCGATCCGAACATCGATTTTATTGGCATCGACAATTACATGCCGCTCGCCGACTGGCGCGACGGATCGCCCAATGCCGACGCCGCGATCGCGACCTCGATCTACGATCCCGCCTATCTGGCGGCGAATATCAGAGGCGGCGAGGATTACGACTGGTTCTACGCCAGCCGCGCCGATCGCGACGCGCAGCGGCGCACACCGATCGGCGACGGACTCGGCAAACCCTGGGTGTGGCGCGCGAAGGATCTGTGGAACTGGTGGAGCAATCCGCATTTCGACCGGCCCAATGGCGCGGAGAGCAAAACGCCGACGGCATGGGTGGCCGCCTCGAAGCCATTTTGGTTCACAGAATTGGGATGCCCGGCAGTCGACAAGGGCGCGAACGAGCCCAATGTGTTCGTCGATCCCAAGTCCATCGAGAGTTCGCGACCCTATTACTCGAGCGGCGCGCGTGACGATCTCATGCAGCGCCGCTTTCTCGAGGCGCATTTCAGGTTCTGGGCGGATGCGGCGAACAACCCGCAATCGCCGCACTTTGCCGGCCGGATGGTCGACAACGCCAATATATATGTGTGGTGCTGGGACGCGCGGCCGTTTCCCTATTTCCCCGCGCTGAGCGATCTCTGGGGTGATGCCGCGAACTACGCCAATGGCGACTGGCTGAACGGCCGCCTGGGCGCGGTCGGGCTGGCCGGCGTGGTGCGTGCGATCTGCACCGACAGCGGTTTCGATGCGATCGACACGTCCGCGCTCAATGGACTGCTTACCGGCTTCGCGGTTACCGACACGATGAGCGCGCGCGATGCGCTGACGCCGCTGTCGGTTGCCTATCAGTTCGATGCGGTCGAGAGTGGCGGCGTCATCCGCTTCGTGCCGCGTGGACAGTTACAGGCGCCGCATCTGACGGCCGACGATCTCGTGCTGCCGGATGATGCGCCAGCCACCAGCTTCGTGCGGGCGCAGGAGACCGATCTGCCGAACGTCTCGCGCATTGCCTATATCGACGCGGCGGATTATCGCCTGGCGAGCGCCGATGCGCGCCGCATGGTCACGCTGTCGGATCGTGTCGCGTCGTCGTCGCTGCCGATCGTGATGGACCAGGACGTCGCCATCGGTATCGGCCAACGTCTTTTGCAAGATGCCTGGGTGATGCGCGAGACGGCGTCGTTCGCGCTGCCGCCGTCGCATCTCGCGCGCGACGTGACTGATGAGGTGACGCTGGCGATCGGCGGCTGCGCGCATCGTCTCCGGCTGACGTCGATCGACGACGGCGCAGCGCGCGCCGTGCAAGCCGTGGCGACGGACCCGTCTGTCTACGACATGATCAAAGGACCAGTGCGCGCCGGTGGCGCGATGACGGCGCCAGTGCAACCGGGCCGGCCTGCCGTCGCGTTCCTCGATCTTCCACTGCTGACGGGCAGCGAAGTGCCGTGGGCGCCGCACGTCGCGGCCTTCGCTTCGCCATGGCCGGGAAGCGAGCTGGTGTTTCGCAGCGCTGGAGATTCTAACTTTACACTCGACACCACGATCCGGTTTGCCGCCACGATGGGCAGGCTTACCGCTGATCTCGCCGCCGGACCGCTGTGGTGCTGGGACGAGGGCAATGTGCTTTCGGTCAGCCTCTCCAGCGGCGCGCTGGCGTCGCAGGATGATCTCTCCGTGCTGGGCGGCGCGAACGCGATCGCGGTGCAGAACCCGAAAGGCGACTGGGAAGTGATCCAGTTCGCGCAGGCTCTGCTCACGGCGCCGGGGCAGTGGACGCTGTCGCGCCTGTTGCGGGGGCAGAGCGGCACCGAAGGTGCGATGGGTGCTGCGTCTGGTGCGCGTGTGGTTTTGCTAGACGGCGCGCTGCAGCAGCTGGCGCTGACACAGGCCGAGGCGACGCGGCCGTTCAACTATGCCTGCGGTCCGCCGAACCGGCCGCTGTCCGATCCGTCCTACCAGACGCAGAAACTGCAATTCGCCGTGATCGGTTTGCGGCCGTTATCGCCAGTCCATTTGACGGCGACGCGCCAGGCCAATGGCGACCGCCTGCTGTCCTGGACCAGGCGCACACGCGTCGGCGGCGATGACTGGGAGCCCAGCGACGTGCCGCTCGGCGAAGACAGCGAAGTCTATGCCGTCGATATCCTGCGCGGCGGCACGGTCGTGCGCTCGTTGCAGACATCGCAGCCGTCGGTTCTCTACACCGCAGCAATGGCTGCTACGGATTTTCCCTCCGGCGGCCCGCTTCATTTCACAGTCGCCCAGATCTCCACCGCCTTCGGGCGTGGGGCGGTGGCTTCCGCCTAACCTCAAAGGACTTCCCATGTCAGACACAACACCGCGCAGCGGGCTTCCGCTGCTGGCTGCCGCACAGGCGCAGAAGCACGTCACGCACAACGAGGCGCTGCTCGAGCTTGACGCGCTGCTGCATGCGCGGCTGATCACGCGCACGCTTTCGGCGCCGCCTGCTGCACCGGCCGATGGCGACACCTATCTCGTCAAGGCGGGCGCGACCACTGGATGGACGGGGCAGGACGGCAAGATTGCCTATGCCTTCGCGGGTGCATGGCGCTTCTACACACCCTTCGCGGGCCTCACGGTCAGGGTCGCAGACGAGGGCAAGGCGATCGTGTTCGACGGCGCACAATGGTCCGATGTCTCGACAGCGTCTGCTCCGCCGCAGACCGCACCGACGGCCCAGACGCTTCCACTGCTCGGCATCAACACGACGGCCGATGCCACGAACAAGCTGGCGGTCAAATCCGCTGCCGTGCTGTTCGACAATGCCGGCAATGGCGCGCAGCTAAAGCTGAACAAGCATGCGACCGCCGACACGGCCTCACTCCTCTACCAGACGAACTACTCCGGCCGCGCCGAGATGGGCCTGACCGGCGACGACAATTTCCACGTCAAGGTTTCGCCTGATGGAGCAAGCTGGAAGAGCGCGCTGGTGATCGATCGCAGCACGGGTGCGGTGGATTTCGGCGCCGTGTCGCCCGCCGATGGCGATGTGTTGCAGCGGCGCTCCGGCGTCTGGAGCAATCGCGCGCCGGCTGACCTGGCGGCCGACCTTCAGTCACGCTTTACGCAAATCCTGTCCTCAAACGCGGCAGGCGACAGCAGCGGACGCGCAGGCGATTTCCGCAACACCAAAGCCGGCTTCACCGGCAGCGTGCTGTTCGTGGCCGGAAGCAACGCGGTGGCCGGCGGCTACTCCCTCATGCAGGGCTACGATCTGGCGAGCGGCACCACGACGCTGCTCATCGGCGGCAATGGCAGTGTCGTGAACGCCAACAATTCCTATGGCGCAATATCCGACCTGCGTCTTAAGCAGGACATCGCCGACGCGGCGTCGCAATGGTCCGACATCAAGGCGCTGAAGCTGCGCCGCTACCGGCTGAAGAGCGACGTCGCACGCGATCCCGATGCGCCTTCGCACCTGGGTCTCGTGGCCCAGGAGGCGGCTGAGGTCTCGCCGCATCTGGTCACGACCGGACCGGTCGACGATCTCGCGGATGCGCAGGGGATCAAGTACTCGGTGCTCTATCTGAAGGCGCTGGGTGCGCTGCAGGAAGCGATGGCGCGCATCGAGGCGCTCGAAGCCCGCGCCGGAATTCGCTGAGATGTGGACCTACCGTCAGAAGACAGGCGCGCTGGCGCATGACGGCCGCGCGATCGGGACCGGCTACTCGGGACATGGCGCAGGCCTCGACAAACCGGCGATGGAAGATGTGCACAGCGTCGGTCCGCTGCCACGCGGGCGGTGGCGCATCGGACCGTGGCACGATCATCCGCGGCTGGGCCCTTGCGTGGCCGCGCTCACGCCCGTCGGTCACGACGCGCATGGCCGCAGCGCCTTCTTCATCCATGGCGACAACCGCGCTGCGAACCACACCGCGTCCGACGGCTGCATCGTCCTGGCGCCGGCAATCCGCCGCGCGATGGCCGCAAGCGCCGACACAGTTCTTGA
>DASZCC010000239.1:0-8421 GCA_035943485.1 Rhizomicrobium sp.
GCAGGTTGAGACGGCGGTTGCCGATTACGTCGCGGCCTATCACACCTATTTCAAGCGCAACAACGAGCGTGCCGAGCCGAAGAAGAAGGAACTCGATCCGTTGCCGCGCGTGATCCTGGTGCCGGGCGTCGGCATGTTCGGTCTGGGCGCGTCCGCGAAAGACGCAGCGATCGCCGCCGATATCGCGGAGAACACCGTCGAAGTCGTGACCGACGCCGAAGCGATCTCGTCGTTCAAGCCGATCAGCGAAGCCGACATGTTCGATGTCGAATACTGGTCGCTGGAACAGGCCAAGCTGGGCAAAGGTGCCGAGAAGGTGCTGGCGCGGCAAGTCTGCGTCGTCACCGGCGGCGGCTCGGGCATCGGCGCGGCCACGGCGCGCGCGATGGCGGCGGAGGGCGCGGAGATCGCGATCCTCGACCGCGATCACGACCAGGCGGTCAAGGCCGCCAAGGCGATCCACAAGCAGGCGCTGGCGATCCAGTGCGACGTGACGGATCCGGCCTCGGTGCGCGCCGCCTTCGACAAGGTGGTTGAGGCGTTCGGCGGCGTCGACATCGTGGTGTCGAATGCCGGTGCGGCGTGGCAGGGCAATATCGGCTCGGTCGACGACGAGGTGCTGCGCAAGAGCTTTGAGTTGAACTTCTTCGCGCACCAGAGCGTGGCGCAGAACGCGGTGCGCGTGATGAAGGCGCAAGGCACCTATGGCTGCCTACTGTTCAACACATCGAAACAGGCGGTCAATCCTGGCAAGGATTTCGGGCCCTATGGCCTGCCCAAAGCCGCGACGCTGTTCCTGGTGCGCCAATACGCGCTCGACCACGGCAAGGACGGCATTCGCGCCAATGCGGTGAACGCGGATCGCGTTCGCACGGGCTTGCTCACCGATGACATGGTCGCCACCCGCGCCAAGGCCCGCGGCGTGACGGAGCAGAGCTACATGTCTGGCAACCTGCTGGGCCGTGAGGTCTACGCCAATGAAGTCGCCGAAGCCTTCGTCTACCTCGCCCATGCCGAGAAGACGACGGCCGGCGTCATCACCGTCGACGGCGGCAATATCGAAGCGGCGCTGCGGTAAGCACAAACGAAAAAAGCCGGGCGATGAAGCCCGGCTTTTGACATTGAGTTGTTCGGTCTACCAGTAACCGCGGCAATAGCGGTTGTGGTGGCGCCAGCCCCAGCTGCGGCAGCCGTGGCGGTGATGGCGGTAACCGCTGTGATAATCGCGATGATCGTCGCCACCGATGTGAGCGCCGACGCCGATCGGACCGACGTGAACGCCGGCGCCGATTCCATCGGCCAGCGCCGCCGGAGCAGCGAGCAGGCTGACTGCAAAGATACTTGCGACAATGCTTCTCATAAGGGAGTTCCCGTGGATTGGTCCCTTGTTAAACGGCGTGGGCCTTGAAAAGTTCCAATGTCCGCTCTTTGCCCAGTTTCGCACTTGCTTCGTCGTAATCGGTGCGCCGATCCGAATTGAAGCCATGCCCTGCCGGATAGACATAAACCTTCACATCCGGATGGGCTGCCTTGATCTTCTCCACCGTCTCCATCGGGATGCCGTGATCCTTTTCACCGAAGTGCAGGATGGTCGGGCATTTCGGTTCAAGGTCGATCATCTGGCCGATGTTGCCGCCGTAGTAGCCCGATGCAGCGGCAAGCCCTTCGCAGCGTCCGGCTGCGGCCCATGTCACTGAGCCGCCATAGCAGTAGCCGGTGATGAACACCGGGCCCTTGCTCTTCAGTGCGTTGATGACGACTTGCGTGTCGGCGATGGACAGATCGAACGGATGTTCGCCGCGCGCAATCTTGATTGCCTTCTGGATGTCTTCCGGTGAATAGCTGGCCTGGAAGCCGGGTTCTTCGCGATCATAGAGCGCCGGCGACATGACCTCGAAGCCGTCTGCCGCATAACCGTCACACAGCTCCTTGATGTGCTCGGTCACGCCGAAAATTTCCTGGATGAGGACGAGGCCACCAATGCGCTTGCCCTGCGCGGCCACGTGATAAACGCCGATCGTGGCGCCATCACTCATCTTCATGTCTTCCATCTTGCCCTTAAGTGCCATCGTTTCCTCCCAGTTGTGCTGACGCAATCGTGTCATCCCGGACGCGGCTTGGCGAGAGGCCTTAGTTGGCGAACCGGAAGTGCA
The DNA here is from genome assembly GCA_035943485.1 of Rhizomicrobium sp. GTDB lineage: Bacteria > Pseudomonadota > Alphaproteobacteria > Micropepsales > Micropepsaceae > Rhizomicrobium. The sequence goes on from DASZCC010000239.1 coordinate 2,154, forward strand.
TGACGTCGCCATCCTGTACGATGTAGTCCTTGCCTTCGAGACGAAACTTGCCGGCATCCCGTGCGCCGGCCTCGCCGTTGCCTGCGATGTAGTCGTCATAAGCAATAGTCTCGGCGCGGATGAAGCCCTGCTCGAAGTCGGTATGGATCACGCCGGCGCCCTGGGGCGCGCGCGAACCCTTTGTCACCGTCCAGGCGCGGGCTTCCTTGGGTCCGACGGTGAAGAACGTCAGCAGGCCCAGCAACGCATAGCCGGCGCGGATCAGGCGGTTGAGGCCAGGTTCGCTTAAGCCCAGGCTCGACAGATATTCGGCGCGCTCCTCGTTCGGCAACTGCGCCACTTCTTCCTCGATGCGGGCGGAGATCACGACGGCACCGGCGCCCTGTGTCTTCGCCATCGCCTCGACGGCCTGCGAGAACTTGTTGCCGTTCGCCGCCGATCCCTCGTCGACATTGCAAACGTAAAGGACGGGCTTGGCCGTCATCAGGCCAAGCTGCGAATAAGGCGCGCGCTCTTCCGGCGCCAGATCGGCGAGGCGCGCCGGCTTGCCGTCGCGCAGCAGCGTCACGGCTTTGGTCATCAGCGCGAGGGACTCTTTGGCTTCCTTCTCACCGGACTTGGCTTTCTTCTCCAGCGGCACCATGCGCTTCTCGAGGCTCTCAAGATCGGCGAGCATCAGTTCGGTCTCGACTGTCTCAGCATCCCCGACCGGATCGATCTTGCCCTCGACATGGGTGATGTCGTCATCCTCGAAGCAGCGCAGCACATGCGCGATCGCATCGACCTCGCGGATATTGGCGAGAAACTGGTTGCCGAGGCCTTCGCCCTTAGACGCGCCGCGGACAAGGCCCGCAATGTCGACGAAGGTGATGCGCGTCGGCACGATCTGCGCCGATTTCGCGATCGCCGCCAGCTTGTCGAGGCGCGGATCAGGCACCGCGACGTCGCCGACATTCGGCTCGATCGTGCAGAACGGATAGTTCGCAGCCTGCGCCGCGGCGGTCTGGGTCAGCGCATTGAAAAGCGTGGACTTGCCGACATTCGGAAGGCCAACGATGCCGCATTTGAATCCCATCACGCGTCCTTTGAATCTGGCTTTGGATCTGGCTTCGGCTTCTTCACCGGCGGGTTGGTGGCAAGCTGGACCTTGTTCATGAAGCCCACATCATCGTCCTTCGCGAGCATCGGCGCAGCCTCGGCGATGGCGGTGAGCATCGGCACAAGCCAGTCTTCATCTGCCTTCGAAAAATTTCCTAGCACGTGCCCGCTAACGCGATGCTTCTCGCCGGGATGACCGATGCCGATGCGCACGCGGCGGTAGTCGGGGCCGAGAGTTGCTGTCAGCGAGCGCGCGCCGTTGTTGCCGGCATCGCCGCCGCCGGTCTTCACCTTGAGCTTGGAGGCGGCCAGATCGAGTTCGTCATGGATGGCGACCACCGCAGTCAGCGGCAGCTTGAAGAAGCGCACTGCTTCGCCGACTGCGCGGCCGCTCTCGTTCATGTAGGTCTGCGGCTTCATCAGGAAGACTTTGCGTCCTGCAAGCTCGCCTTCGCTCCAAAGGCCCTGAAAGCGCGCGCGCCACGGTTTGAAGTCGTAGCTCGCATGGATCGTGTCGACGGCCATGAAGCCGGCATTGTGCCGGTTGCGCGCGTACTCCGCGCCGGGATTGCCCAACCCGGCGATGAGTAGCGGTGTATCGGCCATGGACGGTCGGCTTGCGCCTTACTTCTTCGCGGGGGCGGCAGCAGCGGCCGGCGCAGCGCCAGCAGCAGGAGCGGCACCTTCGGCAGAAGCCTCGCCCTCGGCAGCGGCCGGAGCGGCAGCACCGGCGGTCGCGGCGGCAGCAGCAGCGCGCTGCTCGTCGATGACGCTGGTCGGCGCCACGATCGAGGCGATGGTGAAGTCACGGCCACGAATGATCGGCTTCACGCCTTCCGGCAGAGCGATCGAATTGATGTGGACCGAGTCATGGATATCCAGGCCGGCCAGATCGACGTCGATCGTCTCGGGGATGCTCTCGGCGGGGCAAAGGAGCTCGATCTCGTGACGCACGATGTTGAGCACGCCGCCGCGCTTGAGACCGGGCGACTCGCCCTGGTTGCGGAAGTGGACGGGAATGGCGAGGCGAACCTTGGCGCCTTCGCCAAGACGCATGAAATCGACATGGACGGGGCGGTCGGTCACCGGGTCGATCTGGACCTCGCGCGGGATCACGCGGGTCTTCTTGCCGTTGACGTCCAGCATCACCAGCGAAGTGGTGAAGGTGCCCTTCTCGTACTGACGCTCAAGGGAGCGCTGTTCGACGGAGACATTCTCGGGCGCCTGCTCGCCACCATAGATGACGGCCGGGACGTGGCCCTTGAGGCGGGTCTGGAAGGCTGCACCCTTGCCGGTACCGGTACGCGGCTCGGCGCGCAATTCCTGTGTCTCACGCATGACTTAAGTCCTTGATCGTCCAGCCGTTTCGCAACGAGCGGCAGGCCCCTATGGTCCTGGAAAGGCGAGGCTTTTAGCGGAAGGCCCCGGCCAAAGCAACCGCGCCGACACACTTACCGTATAAGGCGGTGACCATGTCCTATCTGCGCACCGCCATCAATCCGATCGCAGCCCGACTAAACCGCCTGGCGCGGGTCACCCTGCTGCCGCTTGTAGGCCGGGCAGTTCCGCGCGACGGCGTCACTGTCCATCGCGACCTGGCTTATGGTCCCAGATCGCGCAACGAACTCGATCTTTATGTTCCAGATGGACTAACAGCGCCCGCGCCTGTGCTGCTCTTCTTCTATGGCGGTAGCTGGCAGAGCGGATCGAAAGACGTTTACGACGCCTTTGGGAGATTGTTTGCACACGCCGGAATCGTGACCGCGATCGCCGATTACCGGTTGTACCCAGAGGTCAAATACCCCGCCTTTCTCGAGGATGGTGCAGATGCGATTACCTTTCTGCATCGTCACGTCGCCGACTATGGCGGCGATCCCGAGCGGCTGTTTGTTGCAGGGCATTCGGCGGGCGCCTATATCGCCGTCATGCTCGCAGTGAACGACACCTATCTGAAAGCCGCGGACGGCGAGACTTCATGGATACGGGGCGTGATCGGACTGGCAGGCCCATACGATTTTCTGCCGCTTTATGAGGCGGAGGTGATCGACATATTTGGCGGCGCGCGAGAGATGGCGACCCAGCCGATAAAATATGCGGGCAACCCCGCGCCGCCGATGCTTCTCGCGCATGGCCTTGCCGACAAAACCGTAGGCGCGGGCAATTCCAGGCGCATGGCGGAGAGACTTCTAGGCGCGGGAAACAAGGTCGAGTTGAAAGGATATCTCGGCATCGGCCATATCGCGATTGTGCTGTCCCTTCTGCCGCCACTGCGCAAGCGCACGACTCTTTATGCCGACATGCTGCGCTTCTTGCGGGCTGGCTGACGCTTCGACGTTTTCTTCACCTTTGGCGGAGGCGTGGCATGTTGCCAGGCTTCCTTGATCAGCGCCTCCAGTTCGCGCTTTCCGATCGCGTCGATCTGCACGATCACATTCGCGGTCTTGCCCCACATGTATTTGACGAAGACTTTCGGGTCGGCTTCGAACAGAAACTCCTTCCGCTCATCCGGCAAATGCAGATACAGCCCGTCCGGCCGCATCACGGCGAAAATGCGCTTCGGTGTGCGATAGGCCGGTCTGCCCCAGTGATCGATCTCCGAGACATTGTCGAGCGCCATGGCGATCTTCTTGACGTCTGCACGCGTGGGCATGAGTGGGCTCCATCGGACGCGCAATCCTAGCGCCCGCCGCCCAGTCCCGCTTGTAGAAAATTGCCCGTCAGTCGAAGAGGCTGGAAACGCTCTCTTCATGGTTGATGCGGCGCATCGCTTCGCCGATCAGCGGCGCGATCGAAATGCGGCGAATACGCTCGCATTTGCGCATCTCGTCCGTGGCGGCGATCGAATCCGTCACCACCATCGACTTGAGCCGCGAGCCCGCGATGCGCGCGACGGCGCCGCCGGACAGCACGCCATGCGTCGCATAGGCGTAGACGTCCTTGGCGCCCTTGGCGAGCAGCGCGTCGGCAGCGTTCACGATCGTGCCGCCGGAGTCGACGATATCGTCGATCAGAATGCAGGAGCGGCCCTTCACGTCGCCGATGATGTTCATGACTTCCGACTCGCCGGCGCGCTCGCGGCGCTTGTCGACGATGGCGAGATCGGTGCCCAGCCGCTTGGCCAGCGCACGGGCGCGCACCACGCCGCCGACGTCTGGCGAGACGACCATCAGGTGATCGCCGCTGCCGAGATAATCCTGGATGTCGCGCACGATCACCGGCATCGCGAACAGATTGTCGGTCGGGATGTCGAAGAAGCCCTGGATCTGGCCGGCATGGAGATCGACGGTCAGCACGCGATTGGCGCCGGCCTCGGTGATCAGATTGGCGACCAGCTTGGCGGAGATTGGCGTGCGCGGCCCCACCTTGCGGTCCTGACGGGCATAGCCGAAATAGGGGATCACCGCCGTGATGCGCCGCGCCGATGAACGGCGCAGCGCGTCGATCACGATCAGCAGCTCCATCAGATTGTCGTTGGCCGGAAAACTCGTGGACTGCACCACGAACATGTCCTCGCCGCGGACGTTCTCCTGGATTTCGACGAATACTTCCATGTCGGCGAAGCGGCGAACGATCGCTTTGGTAAACGGCAGTTTCAGATATTGGGCGATGGCTTCGGCGAGCGGGCGGTTCGAATTGCCGCCGATCAGCTTCATGCCGTGTGGTCCGGTCTGCTCGGCCATGAACGCACGCCCCACATCTGTGATGGTTTGGTGACGGGCTTGTAGCAAGCGCGTCCCGTCCGGTGAAGCCTCTAGCGCAGGACGATCGCCGAAATTTGGCGCCCGTAGTCCTTTTCGCCACGGTGAGTCGTGCGCCGGTAGCTGAAAAAATCAGCATCCCGCGAATAAGTGCAGATCGCGAGGTCTTCCACCTTGGCGAGCCCTGCTGTGGAGAGGCGATGCGTCACATAGGCCGGAAGATCGAACTGGCAATGGCCGGGGCGGATCCCTTCGCCGAAGAAGCGTCCATTGCTCGTGTCAGCTTCGAGGAAACGGGCACGGAAGCCAGCATCCACTTCATAGTTTGCCAGACTGATACAGGGGCCAATGGCGGCCACGATGCGCTCACGGCAGGCGCCGAGCTTTTCCATGGCGGCAATCGTGGAATCGGTGACGCCAGCGAGTGCGCCTTTCCATCCGGCATGCGCGGCGCCGATCACACGCGCCTCCGCGTCGGCAAGCAGGACTGGCGCGCAATCGGCTGTGAGGATGCCGAGCGCCACTCCGGGCCGATCTGTCGCCATTCCATCAGCATGCGGGCGGTCGTGCTCGTGCCATGGAGCGGCGATCACCGCCTCGGCGCTATGGACCTGATAGTTGCTGAGCAGCGTGCGGCTTCCGAGCGTGGACTGCACACGACGACGATTCTCGTGGACGCGCTCCGGATCGTCGCCCGAACCCGGCCCGCAGTTCAGTGAGGCGAACACACCTTCCGACACGCCGCCGGTACGGCCGAAGAACCCGTGGCGCACATCTTTCAAAGTGTCGGTTTGCAGGCGCAGCATCACAGTCCCGGTGGCTTCGGTGCGTTGGGTGGAAGGATCGCGATCACCTTGAACAGTTTGCCCATCTCATCGTCATCGATCAGCCGCGCTACCTGCCGATAGATGTTCTCTGGATTCGCGCCGCGCGCATGCGCCAATGCGTTGGCCCGCTGCCGAACACCAAGTCCGTCGAGAAAATCGCCCTGTGAAACAGGCCCGGCGACCGTTGCTCCGCCACGTCGGGCCGCGGCCGAGAGGGCTGCGAAGTCGACATGGGCCGATAGATCGCTCTCTCCCGAATCGATCAGCACGTCTGCAAAGCTGTGGCTCTGGACGGCCTGCAAGGTCTCCGCATATCCGGCATCCGCGCCGTAACCATAGTCGATAATCAGCGCAGCGCCGCCGCCATGCGCGATCCTGAATCCGATCTCCTCCGCCATGGCCTCGCCTGGTGGCGAAGTTTCGTAGACGGCTCCGAGTGGCGCACCGTCGCGGTTTGATGGCACGTGGCCGGCTCCGATGGCGACCGGCGCGATGCCAAAACCAAGCTCGCCTCGTGCATCCAGCATCACCATGCGTTCGCACCAGCCGCGATCGGTCTTCACGTATTGCCGGATTGGCAGCGCATCGAAGAACTCATTGGCGACGAGAAGTAGTGGCCGGTTGCGCGGCACGTCCTCGAAGCTG
>DASZCC010000240.1:0-5190 GCA_035943485.1 Rhizomicrobium sp.
AGACGCCATGGCCTATGAGCACATCTTCTACGACGTGAAGGACGGCATCGCGACGATCACGCTGAACCGTCCCGATAAGCTGAATGCCTACACCGCGCGCATGGGCGGCGAGATCGAGGATGCGTTCGAGAGCGCCGACAAGGACGACGCTGTGCGCGTCATCATCGTCACCGGCGCGGGCCGCGGCTTTTGTGCGGGTGCGGACATCTCCGGCGGTGCGAGTGCGTTCGACACCAAGGGCGGCAACGCAGCGATGTTCAACGGCGACAAGCCGCGCGCCTCGCGCGGCGGCTTTGTCGAGGCGATCTACAACTGCCGCAAGCCATCGATTGCGGCGATCAACGGTCCGGCCGTTGGCGTCGGCATCACGCTGGCGCTGCCGATGGATATCAAGATCGCGTCAAGCGAGGCGAAGTTCGGTTTTGTGTTCGCGCGGCGTGGTCTTGTGCCGGAGGCTGGCAGCGCGTGGTTCCTGCCGCGCCTCGTCGGTTTGAATCAGGCGCTGCGCTGGTGCCTGTCAGGCCGCGTGTTCGGTGCTGACGAAGCGCTGGAAGGTGGCCTCGTCTCCGAAGTCACACCGCCCGATCAGTTGCTCGCGCGCGCACGGGAGATTGCAGGCGAGATGATCGAGCACACGGCACCGGTTTCTCTGGCCCTCACGCGGCAGATGCTGTGGGGCTATTCCGGCATGAGCCATCCGTTCGGCCTGCTGGAGATCGACGGCCCCTTGTCGATCGAACTTGGCAGCGGTCCCGACGTGAAGGAAGGCGTGAGCGCGTTCCTGGAAAAACGGAAGCCGAAATTCCCGGGCCGCGTCTCGAAGGATATGCCTGCGAAGTACAAGGCTGCGCCGCGCTGACACTTCTCCCTCTCCCCCTCTGGGGGAGAGGGCCGGGGTGAGGGGGTGGTCCAGGATAGAACTCCACGCCCGACACCCCCTCACCCTAACCCTCTCCTCCGGAGGGGGAGAGGGAATGTGCGCGCTACTCCCCACCAACGCCCAGCACGACATCGGCAACATACGGATTGGTCTTCCGTTCGTGGCCGAACGTCGACACTGGGCCGTGGCCGGGCACAAACTGCATGTCGTCGCCTAGCGGCCACAGGCGGCCGGTGATCGAATCGATGAGCTGCTGGTGATTGCCGCGCGGGAAATCGGTGCGCCCGACCGAGCCCTGGAACAGCACGTCGCCGACGAACGCCAGCCGCACACCGTCGTGATAGAACACGACATGGCCGGGCGTGTGACCTGGGCAGTGGCGCACACCGAGCGTCGCCTCGCCGACAGTGACGGTGTCGCCGTCCTCTAGCCAGCGGTCGGGCGTGCAGTCCTCCGCATCGGCGAAACCCGGGCGCACTTTGTTGCGGCCGAGTTCTGACAGCAGGAACAGGTCGTCGCGATGCGGCCCCTCGATCGGCACGCTGAACTCGCGCGCCAGCCTGGCCGCGCCGCTGGCATGATCCAGATGGCCGTGGGTAAGCAGGACTTTCTCGAGCGTAAGGCCAACCTTTTCGAAGGCCTTTTTGAGCCGGTCCAGGTCGCCGCCGGGGTCGATCGCGGCGCCGCGCATAGTTTTTGTGCACCAGACCAGCGAGCAATTCTGCTGGTAGGGGGTGACAGGCAGGACGGCAGCCTTGATCGCAGGCGGGTTCATACCATCTCAGATAGTGGGTAGCGGCAAAGTCGTCCACCACCGATAGAGGAGCGGGGTCAGCCGTACAGGGCGTTAACGTGGCGAGGCGTCACCTTGCTGCAACAAGCCGCATCAAAACACGGTAAATTCCTTGCGGAATCACTGGGTTTGTAGTTTTGGAGCGGCCGGACTGGTAGATTGACGAGGGCCGAAAGGCCGAGTGGGATTGAAGGTTATGGGTGTGCTTTTCCGCAGCGCTGCAAGCGCCCTCGCGGTATCGCTCGCATTGGCGAGCGGTGCGCGGGCAGCTGCGCCTGTGGCGTACCCGGACTTCCCGGCGTCAGGTGGCGGCGTCGATCTCAGCCAGACCGTATCGCTTCCTGAGCTTTCCTACGGACCGCCGGCAAGTGGATCGCTGAACGCGACCAATGTCGAGACCAGCGTGTCGCTGGTCACGGGTCTGGATCTGGCGCTCGGCTACAAGGTCGATCTCGCTGGTCATCTCGCGCCAGCGGTGTCCTCGAATGTTAAAGGCCTGTTCCTCTCGCATCCGGAAGCCGGCTATGCCGCGCTTGCTTCGGGCGGCAATTTCGTCGGCGCCACTGCCGCGATCGCCGATGACCTGCATTTCAGCGTGGGCGCCGCCTCGCTTCAGCGCGGCTACACGTCTTACCTGCCGGATGCCTACAGCGCGCTGGCCCGCGTCGGCGGCCAGTCGACGTTCTACAATCCGCGCGGCGCGGACTCGCTGCTCGCCGGCGTGTCGTGGGATGTCTCGCGTTGGGCAAGCGTTGGCCTGAGCGCGTCGCGCACGACGGAGACTGATGGTGCCCTCGGTTTCCCGGTCGCCGGCGTTGATGCGCGAACCAGTTCGGTCGGCATCTCCGCGCGCTTGCATCTGGGTGATGGCTGGGTGACGACGGCGACCTACAGCGAAGGTGTGACGCAGCTTGATCTCAAGCCGGGCGCGCTTCAGCTGGCAAGTGGCGACAGTTCGATCTCGTCGCGCTCCTACGGCATCGTCATCGCGAAGGACGGCCTGTTCGGCAATGACGCGCTGGGCTTTGCCATCTCGCGCCCGCCGCTGGGCACCGAGGGCAACGAGTTCGTGACCATGCCGGGCGCGCCGGGCGGTCAGCAGTTCTTCGCGCGCAATCATCTCCTGGCCGGCACCACGCCCGAAACCGACATCGAGGTCGGCTATGTCACGACCTTCCTGGACGGCTCGCTGGCGCTGCAGACAAACGCGGCGTTCCAGATGAACTACGCCGGCCAGAGCGGCACCAACGCGGTGTCCCTGCTGTCGCGCGCGCGGATCAAGTTTTAGAACTCTTGACATTCGTAGTTTAAAAACTACAATGCTTCATGTTCGAGGTGAAGCAGACGGAAACGTTTCGTAAATGCGAATGCGCCTGAAGGACGAGCGTGTTCGTGCGCTGATCACGTCAAGGCTGGATCGTCTTTCCTACGGACACGCAGGTGACGTTGCGCCGGTGGGCCATGGCGTCAGTGAACTGCGCATGCATTTCGGACCGGGCTCTCGCATCTATTTTTTCAGGCGTGGGAAGTTATTGATCGTTCTGCTTTGCGGTGGCGACAAGAGCACCCAGGCGAAGGACATTGCGGAAGCGAAGCGTCTCAAACACGTGTGGAGTGATTAAGTGGCTGAGAAACTGACGACCTACGATCCTGCAGAGGATCTGACTTCTGAAAAGGCGATCGCCATCTTCATGGCGGAGGCGTTCGCGACGGAAGATGCGGGCTACATTGCCCACGCTCTCGGCGTAGTCGCGCGCGCCAAGGGAATGTCGGAGATCGCGAGCCAGACAGGATTGTCGCGGGAGCAGCTCTACCGTTCCTTCAGTGAGCGCGGTAATCCCACCCTCAAGACGACCATCGCCGTGATGAAGGCCCTGGGCATTGAACTGACGGCAAAAGCGCATAGCTGACCGACAAAAGTCGCGCTCGGAGCGAAAAAGTCCTACACAGAGCGTCCCAAATCCACATCGCGAAAAATAAGCAAGGAATCCAACAGCATGGCCGGCCCGCAATTTGTTTATGTGATGAAGGGTCTGTCGAAGACCTATCCGGGCGGCAAGCAGGTCCTCAAGGACATCTGGCTGTCGTTCTATCCCGGCGCCAAGATCGGCATCGTCGGCGTCAACGGCGCCGGCAAGTCGACGCTGATGAAGATCATGGCCGGCATGGACAATGACTTCACCGGCGAGGCGTGGGCGGCCGACGGCGTGCGCAAGGGCTACCTGTCGCAGGAGCCGCAGCTCGATCCCAACAAGAACGTGCGCGACAACGTGATGGAAGGCGTCGCCGCGAAGAAGGCGCTGCTCGACCGCTTCAACGAGATCGCGGCGAACTATTCCGACGAGACGGCCGACGAGATGGCCGAGCTGCAGGACAAGATCGAGGCGCAGGGCCTTTGGGATCTGGACAGCCAGGTCGATCAGGCGATGGACGCACTGCGCTGCCCCGACGGCGACGCCGAGGTCGCATCGCTCTCGGGCGGCGAGCGCCGACGCGTCGCGCTATGCAAGCTTCTGCTCGATGCGCCGGATATCTTGCTGCTCGACGAACCGACCAACCATCTCGACGCTGAGTCCGTGGCGTGGCTCGAGCATACGCTGCGCGAATACAAGGGCTGCGTGATCCTGGTCACCCATGATCGCTACTTCCTCGACAACGTGACCGGCTGGATCCTTGAACTGGATCGCGGCAAGGGCATCCCGCATGAGGGCAACTACTCGTCCTTCCTCGTCGTTCAGGAGAAGCGCCTGAGGCAGGAAGGCGCCGAGGAAGCGGCCCGCGAACGCACCATCGCACGCGAACGCGAATGGATCGAGCAGTCGCCGCGCGCCCGTCAGGCCAAGTCCAAGGCGCGTATCAACTCGTATGAAGAGCTGCTCGCCAAGTCGCAGGAGCAGCGCGGCGGCACAGCACAGATCGTCATCCCCGTGGCCGAGCGTCTGGGTTCGGTGGTGATCGAGGCCGAAGCTCTCGCGAAAGGCTATGGCGACCGGCTGCTGTACGAGAACGTCAGCTTCAACCTTCCGCCCGGCGGCATTGTCGGCGTGATCGGCCCGAACGGCGCCGGCAAGACGACTTTGTTCCGCATGCTCACGGGTCAGGAGAAGCCGGATGCCGGCGAGCTGCGCGTCGGACCGACGGTGCAGATCGGTTATGTCGACCAGTCGCGTGACACGCTCGATCCCAACAAGACGGTGTGGCAGGAAATTTCCGACGGCCTCGACGTTCTCGAGCTTGGCAAGCGCACGATGCAGAGCCGCGCCTATGTCGGTGCCTTCAACTTCAAGGGCGGCGACCAGCAGAAGAAAGTCGGCCAGCTGTCAGGCGGCGAGCGCAATCGCGTCCATCTCGCCAAGATGCTGAAATCCGGCGCCAACCTGCTGCTGCTCGACGAGCCGACCAATGATCTCGATGTCGACACACTGCGCGCGCTGGAAAGCGCGCTGGAGGAGTTCGCCGGCTGCGCCATGATCATCAGCCATGACCGCTGGTTCCTCGACCGCATCGCCACCCACAT
>DASZCC010000241.1:0-3316 GCA_035943485.1 Rhizomicrobium sp.
CACCACTGGCTGACCGGCGGCGCGACGCTGTTCGAGATCGGCATCGCGATGTCGACGGTGGCGATCATCACGCGGCGGCACTGGCTATGGCTGGCCGCGATCGGGTTCGGCGTGTGCGGAGCTGTGCTGTCGGGGCTGGCGTATTTGATGTAGCGCTTCTTTTAACCTCCCCTTGTGGGGAGGTCGAAATTTGCAAAGCAAATTTCGGGCGGGGGGAGGTGCGGGGCGTTAAGAACCCCCACCCGAAAAATCGCTGTGCGATTTTGTCGACCTCCCCACAAGGGGGAGGTTAAGACACGCGCCCTACTTCCCCACCACCGTCGTCACCGGCAGCGTCAAACGCGCGCCGCCTTCTGATTTCGGCTCATACGTATCGCTCGGATACTGTTCCTTGTAGCGCTTGGCTACCGTCGCGATCACGTCCTCGAACTTCGCGTTCGGGTTGGCGCGCAGGGTCTGCACGATGAAATAGGAGAACGCGGTGAATCGCGCCGGGCCGTCGCCGATGCGCTGGGCCACCGGTCCGGCATCGGTGACGATGAGCGGCGTCGTCTGGTCGGCGGAGGATGCGAAGAAGGCGACATAGTTCTTCGGCCAGTCCTTGTCGCGCGGCGAGGGACCGAAGGGTGGTGGCGGCGTCTTCTCGACGATCAGCGGCTTCACCGTGGTGTGGCTGTCGTAGTCGAGATTATGCATCGCGGAATTGGTGACCGGCTTCCGCTTCAGCAGAAGGTTGTCATAAGTCATCGTGTCGGAATGGCAGGAATCAAACACCAGCCAGATGAAGGCGGAATGCTGCGACATCGCCTTCAGATGCGGTGCGATGTCGTGATCGACCAGTGCATTGGCGAACGGACCGGTCTCGTCGCCTTGCGGGCGCGGGCCCGCGTCGGACGGGAGGTAGACCTCGTCCAGATTGTGCGGCTTGGGCGGATCGAATTTCGCGGCGCGCTGCTGGCTGCCATGGCCGGCGAAGACGACGACGACACGGTCCTGTCCGCCGCTTGCGGCAAGCTTCGCTTCCAGCGCCGAGAGGGCAACCTGGATGTTTTTGCGCGTTGGCGTCGTGTTATGCGGGTCGGCCGCGGTCCATTTCACGTCCGGCGGCGTGATGTCTTCGGAAAGCACCGTGATGTCGGTGAAGCCCTGCGACTTCAGATAGTCATGCCACAGCAGGACCGAATTGCGCGGGCCTTCGAACAGGCTGACACCCGGCAGCGTCTCGTAATCCTCGACCGCGACCAGCAAGGCATGCTTCACCGGCGGCGCGGCTTGCGCGCCACCGGTGAGCATCAGGCTTGCGAAGATCGCGGCCCAGGCATGCTTCATTCTAGTAGCAGTAATACTCGTACCAGCAGTAACCCCAGGCATTGCAGTAATACTGGTAGTAACAGACCGCCTGGGTGGCGCTGACCGCCTTCATCTCGGTGTCGATCGCGCCCGCGAGCGAGGCGTTCGGGCCCGTCGCGTAGGTCTTGGCCAGCTTGAGCAGGGTAAGCGGATCATAGGATTCCGGCTTGCCGCCGCCTTCCTTCATCGCCGTCTTCACCGCGACGTTGGACTTCAGGCCATTGATGATGTGCGCCGCCGCCAGGAGCGACGCGGGATCGTGATTGGCCTCACCATATTGGGCGAGGGTCGCCGCCAGATTAGCCTTCGCCACGCCATCAGGCGGAGGCGTCGCTTCCTTGGCATTGGTGGCAATGAGCGAACCGGCCATCGTGAAGGCCGCGGCCGCAAGGACCAGTTTAATGGTGCGCATGGTTTTGCTCCCGTCCGTTTGAATGTGGAATGAGATCGAAGATAAGGATGAAATGCCCCGAGCAGGCCGCATCGCGCGCCCGCCATATCATCCCGTCACCGCCCCAGATCGGCCGCCGGTCACGTGAGGATGATGGAAGGCTACACGCCGCGCCGAATGGCGTCACGGGGTCGGACAGCAAATTCATTCAATGAAATTGGGCCTTACTGTCAAACTTCCGCCATGGTTCCGGTTGCCGCCCGATTTGGGCAAGGGCACTCGGAGACTAAGCGTCTGTTGCCGCGCGGTAACGCTTATCGATCTCATTTGATTTCACGATGCTGTTAGCGCGCCCGTATCGGTTAACTCGCTCTTAGCTATAGACAGTGATGTCACTAATAACGACATTCACGTCAATAATTAAGCAGGGGTGGGCATGTCGTCGACATCGGGATTCGATTCAACGCGCTTGTGCGCGCACAAGCGCACCCATGGCCGCATCGTTGCGCTGGCGCTGACACTCCTGGCAGGGACATCCCACGCCGTGTTCGCGGCCGATCCGCCTCCCTATGTCGATCCGGGAAAGCAGGGTGATCCAACGAGCTGGGTCACGAATGAGTTCAAAGCGAATTGGGGTCTGGGAGCCATCAATGCGCAGAACGCCTATTCGCTCGGCATCACCGGTGCTGGTGTCAAAGTCGGCATCTTCGACTCCGCGCTCGCGGCCAATCCCGAATTCGCCGGCCCTAACAAGCTTACATTCCTGGAGACGCCTCTGGGCCAGGGCGCAGGCACCGGCGGCTATACGGCGGGCTACATCGGGGCCAATCGCAATGGCGCGGGCGCGCAGGGCATCGCCTTCGGCGCAAATCTGTTCATGTCATCGGGCGCAGCCCTCGGCATCGCCAAGCCCACTCCAGCCGGGATCGCCGCCGCGTTCGCGCCCTTTGTGCAGAACGGCATACACATAATCGACAACAACCAGGCCGGCCCTGTCGCAGCAAACCTTGGTGATCTGGTCAAACAGTACGGCGCTGCCACGCCTTGGTTGAAGTCGATTGTCGATCAGGCCAGAGACAACGACCTTTTGCTGATTACGCCTGTCGGCGCCAACAACTTCTCGCCGGGAGGGATATTTGGCGGCGGTGTCGTCGCAAGTACGATCCCCGGCCTCATCGCGAGTCTGCCCTACTTCAATGCCGACATGCTGGGACACGCGATCGCGGTGAAGGACCTCGGCAACGTCGCTCCTGTCGCCGGCTTTTTCGGGATTGGCGCTGTGTATTCCATGGCAATTCCGGGGGTGCCGTCGCTGGATGGCAGTTCGTATTCCAACAACTGCGCACAGACGCGGGCATGGTGCGTGTCGGCGCCGGGTTCGAATGTTCCAGGTCTCACCACGATCTTGGACCTGTCCCAATATATAGACGCCTACAACAGCTCCAAAGCCAGCTTCTGGAATGATTTCTATGCGGTCTACAACAAATACAGCCAGTATGAAGCCTACCTGAATCCAGCGACCAAGACCTGGCTGGCGCCGATACAGGCAGGACCTTCGACCAGTTCTGCGATGGC
>DASZCC010000242.1:0-4074 GCA_035943485.1 Rhizomicrobium sp.
GCCATCGGCCTGGTCGGCACCGCCGCCGGCATCACCAGCGCCCAGGGCCAGGACATCGCGCTCAACACGACGAACAAGACGCCCGAGACAGTCGTCGTCACCGCGCAGCGCACCGGCATCAACCTGCTACCCAAGGCAATCCTCGATACGCCGCAATCGATCAATGTCATTCCCGCCGAAGTCATCCGCGAGCAAGGTGTCACGACCCTGGCCGATGCGATGAAGAACGTGCCTGGTATCACGCTCACGGCAGGCGAAGGCGGCACGCATGGCGACCTCATCAACCTGCGCGGCTTCTCCGCCGGCGACGACTACTTCATGGATGGCTTGCGCGACACCGGCCTCTACGACCGCGACGTGTTCGACTACGAGTCCGTCGAAGTTCTGAAGGGTCCTGCTTCCA
Organism: Rhizomicrobium sp.; assembly: GCA_035943485.1. Classification (GTDB taxonomy): domain Bacteria; phylum Pseudomonadota; class Alphaproteobacteria; order Micropepsales; family Micropepsaceae; genus Rhizomicrobium. The sequence goes on from DASZCC010000242.1 coordinate 404, forward strand.
CTCTCTTCGGACGTGGCTCGACTGGCGGCGTGATCAACCAGGTGCTCAAGGCGCCGGAGCTCTTTCCGATCGCGGACTTCTCCGTCACCGGCGGCACCAATTCGGAAGCACGCGTCACGGGCGATATGAATTACGTGCTCGGCGACACGTCGGCGGTGCGCGTAAACGTCATGGGCCAGACCAACATGCAGGAAGGCCGTCCCTTCGCGCGCAGCCAGCGCTGGGGCATCGCGCCTTCGATCGCATTCGGGCTTGGGACCGATACGACCTTCACGCTGAAGTATCTGCACCAGCAGGAAGACAACATCCCCGACTACGGCATCCCATTCCTGTTCGATAAACCCGCGCCCGTCGCACGCGACACGTTCTACGGCCTGCCCGACGACGATCGCTTCAAGACCGATGTCGATGTCGTGACCGGCCGCCTCGATCATCGCATCGACGATACATGGTCGATGAGCGACACCGTCCGCTATGGCCACTACTGGTTCGACTCGCGCCAGACGGCGGCGATCTACGGCACGGCCAACTGCTTTGCGTCACCGGCAACCACAGGCTACTTCGCGGGTGCGCCGCTGTGCGCCTCCCTGGCAAAACCGGTGCCGGTCAACAACATGCCGGGCTCCTACAATCCCTACTTCCCGGTGGTGGGGACGCCGATCAGCGCCGTGAACGTCCTGCGTGACCGTCCAAGCTCCAAGGGCACCATCGCGACGGCGATGAACGACCTGAACTTCACCGGTCACTTCTCGACCGGCGCACTTGATCACGTCCTGACCTTCGGCACGCAGTACGACAACGAGAGCGCCGACCTGACGCGCTTCGTCAACCAGGACACCTCGATCCTGCCGCAACCGGTTCTCGCGCCGAATCCGTTCGAAGCTTTCCCGGGGACGCAGACCACAATCAACCAGACGCCGCGGACGACAACCAAGACCGTCGGCATCTATGCGACCGACACGATCAACTGGGGTCCGCAGTGGGCGCTCACGGCTGCGATCCGCTATGATCACTTCACGGCGCGCTTCAACCAGCCCTTCGGCGCGAAGCCGGCGCATTTCAGCAGCGTCGACGACATCTGGAGCCCGCGTGCCGCGCTGGTCTACAAGCCCACGCCCGAGACGAGCATCTATTTCTCCTACGGCACGTCCTTCAATCCGTCGGCCGAGAGCCTTTCTCTGTCGGCAAGCAACGCCGCACTGCCCCCCGAGAAGGACCGCACCTTCGAGCTTGGCGGCAAGGCGCAGGTGTTCGATGGCATGCTCGCTCTGACGGCGGCGGTCTTCAACACCGAGATGACGAACGCCCGCATCTCTGATCCGACCAACCCGACGCTGCAGACGCTGGCTGGCACCGAGAAGGTGAACGGTTTCGAACTCGGCGCGCAGGGCCGCATCACCGAGAACTGGGAAATCATCGCGGGCTATACCTATCTCGATCCCACCGCGATCGGTCTGGCCGGCACCGGCATCCATGGGCCGATCCCGAATACGGCGCATAACCAGGCCAATTTCTGGACGACATACGACTTCGACTTCGGCCTGAAGATCGGCACCGGCGTGAACTACACCGGCATGCGCCGCGCGGGCACGGACAATGCCTCAGTCCCGGGCACCATCCAGGTCGCTACGGCACCGGGTTATGCCACCTGGGATGCGATGATCGGCTACCAGCTCAACGACACCTTTGGCTTGCAGCTGAACGCGTATAACCTGACGGACGAGTTCTATTATTCGACCGTCTACTTCACCAAGCCGAACGAGAACCATGCGGTGCCTGGCCCCGGCCGGACCTTCATGCTGACGGCCAACGCATCGCTGTAAGGACTGCATGCTGCTGCACATCCCCAACGTCCTGACCCCGGCCGAGCTTGCGACCTGTCGCGAACGGCTGGCGGAGGCCGCGTGGGGCGATGGACGCATGACGTCCGGCCAGCAGGCGGCGCGCGTGAAAGAGAACCTCCAGATCGCGCAGGACAGTGCCGAAGCCCGCGATCTCGGCCAGATCGTGCTGAAGGCGCTTGAGCGAAATGGACAGTTCATGTCCGCGGCACTGCCTGCGCTCGTCTATCCACCGATGTTCAACAAGTACGAAGCGGGCCACAATTTCGGCGCCCATGTCGACAACGCCATCCGCATCGTGCCCGGCACGCAGCGCCGCATCCGCACCGATGTGTCGGCAACACTCTTCATCAGCGCGCCCGAAGACTACGACGGCGGCGAACTCGTCATGCAGGACACTTATGGCACGCACAGCGCCAAGCTGGCGGCGGGCGATCTGATTCTTTATCCGGCGACCAGCCTGCATCGCGTGATGCCAGTGACGCGCGGCAGCCGCGTGGCCTCGTTCTTCTGGGTGCAAAGCATGGTGAAGGACGATGCCGAGCGCGCCATGCTGTTCGAGCTTGACCGCTCCATCATCGAGCTGGCGCAGGCATCGCCGGACAGCGCATCTGTTACACGTCTGACCGCCGTCTATCACAACCTCGTCCGCAAATGGGGCGAGCCGCAGTGACCGCGCCCGGTGTGGCCGACGCGTGGCGTGTTGCGGCGTTGACGATGATGCCGCCTGCCGAATTGCGCGCGCTGCTGAGTGGCGCTGAGGCCGTCGAATGGATCAAGGCCGCAGCCGCCTGCGGCATGCCGGAAGCGCAGGTCACGCTTGGGCGCACGCTGCTGGATGGTCAGCGCGTGCCCCGCGACGAGGCCGCCGCTTTCGCATTGTTCAAAGCAGCCGCGGAGTCCGGCGATCTGGATGCGATCAACATGGTTGGCCGCTGTCACGAAGGCGGCTGGGGCACGCCGCAGGACTTCGCTCGGGCGGCCGCGTCATACGCGCGGGCCGCCGATGCCGGACTGGCTTGGGCGCAGTACAACCTCGGACACCTCCTGCTAGACGGTAACGGTGTACCGCGCGACCGCAATTCCGCCTTCGACTGCTACATGCGCGCTGCCGCCCAGGGCCACGAGCGCGCGATGAATCTTGTCGCGCGCTGCTACGAGGAAGGCTGGGGCGTCGCGCGGAATGCGCAAGCGGCGCGCGACTGGTATCGCCGATCCGCTGAGGACGGCTACTTCCGCGGTGCGTATAACTACGCGACGCTATTGGCGGCCGAAGGCGATGTGTCGGGTGCGGTGTCATGGTTCTGCTGTGCGCTGGGCACCGCACCGGCTACGACGCGCGAGAACATCGTCGCAGCGCTTGCGCGCCACCCGCTAGCGCCGGTGCGGGCGTTGATTGCAGTTTGAGCAGTGTGCGTGCTTCGAGGCGTTACTTCGCAACGCACCTCAGCATGACGAGACTATGATTCCACGATACGCGTCATGCTGAGGTGCTCCGTGAAGCGGAGCCCCGAGGCACGTACACTCAAAGCAGCGCGAACAGATCGCGTGGCCGTCCCGCCACGACGGACTCGAAATCCAGCAACGCCCGCTTCAACGGCAAGCCGCCGCCAAACCCGACCAGCGCGCCATCTGCTCCGATCACCCGATGGCACGGCACGATCAGCGGAATCGGATTGCCGTTGCACGCCACACCGACCGCGCGCGCCGCGTCGGGTTGGCCAAGTTTCTTGGCGATATAGCCGTAGGAGACGGTCTCGCCGAACGGGATCTCGGTCATCGCCTGCCACACATCACGCTCGAAATCCGAGCCGCGATCCGTGTGTGTGA
>DASZCC010000243.1:0-1564 GCA_035943485.1 Rhizomicrobium sp.
GCTTGAGCCGCTTGAGAACCTCAGCCTCGTTCATCTGCACCAGATCGTCGAGCGCGCCGAGATCGAGTCCCTCGCCCTTGCGATGCCCGCAGGGCACGTAGCACGCCTCTCCCGGCGTCACCGCCATCGACACCCCGCACAGCTCCGCCTGCATCGCATCAAGCGAGGTCGTCTCGGTATCGATGCAGACATGACCGACTTCTCGGATGCGCGCGATCCATTCCTCCAGCCGCGCCAGCGTCGTCACTGTTTCATAGGCATCGAGGTCAAGCGGCTTCTTGATTGCGGCAAGGTCTGCAACCGCGCCGACGGCATTCGCGGTCGACGAGGGTGGCTCGTCTTTCACCACCTGCTTGACGATGCGATCTGCCGCGGTGGCCGATGGTTCGAGCGTCGGCGCAATGGCCTCAACGTCCTCGATGCTGAAATGTGTCGCGACGCGCTTGGTGATGGAGTTGAACTCCATGCCACGCAGAAACGCGATGAGCGTCTTCGGCTCCGGCTCAGCTACCGCGAAAGCGTCGATGCCTTCGGGCAATTTCGCATTGGAGTCGAGAGTCACGAGCTTCAGCGAGATGCGCGCATTCTCCGCGTTCGCCATCAGCGTCTCGCGGCGCTTTGGCTGTTTGATCTCGCTCGCGCGCTTCAGAAGCGTTTCCAGATCGCCGTAGATTCCGAGCAGTTCGGCCGCCGTCTTCACGCCGATGCCGGGCACGCCCGGCACATTGTCGACCGAGTCGCCGGCCAGCGCCTGCACTTCCACGACCTTCGATGGCGCGACGCCGAACTTCTCCATCACTTCGGCAGTGCCGATGCGCTTGTTCTTCATGGTGTCGAGCAGTTCGACCTTGCCGTCTTCCACCAGCTGCATCAGGTCCTTGTCGGACGAGATGATGGTGACGCGCGCGCCAGCATCGCGCGCTTGGCGCGTGTAGGTGGCGATGAGATCGTCTGCTTCGAAGCCATCCATCTCGACACAGGAGACGCCGAAGGCGCGCGTCGCGTCGCGCACGAGCGGAAATTGCGGGATAAGGTCTTCCGGCGGCGGCGGGCGGTTGGCTTTATACTTGTCATAGATTGTGTTGCGGAACGTCACCGCGCCGGCATCGAACACCACCGCCAGATGCGTCGGCGCTTCCGGACCTTTCACGTCCGCAAGCAGCTTCCACATCATGTTGCAGTAGCCGGAGACCGCTCCCACCGGCAGGCCGTCGGATTTGCGCGTCAGTGGCGGCAGCGCATGATACGCGCGGAACAGATAGCCGGATCCGTCGATCAGATAGAGATGATCGCCCTTCTTCAGTGCTTTGGCCGGCTTGCTCAATGCCGGTGGGTTCCCGGTTTCAGCACGAAGCGGCGATCGCAATACGGGCACTCGACAAAATCCTCATCGCCCATCTCGAGATAGACCTTGGGGTGGCCGAGCGCGCCGCCAATGCCTTCGCAGGACACTTTCGTGTGCTCGACTTCAACGATTTCAGGAACTTCGATGGGCATGGGACCGGTTTCTATATGGGAAGCGGCGGCGATCATATCCAGTGACCTTACGCCCGCAACCCCGCTT
>DASZCC010000244.1:0-1988 GCA_035943485.1 Rhizomicrobium sp.
CGACACGTCTTACCTCGTGACGGCGACGACGACATCGGGCAAGCCGCTGCGTGTCGTGGTCTACAACGCCAACGATCCGTCCTCGATCATCGACACGACGGTGTTCGTCGCCGATGGTCCGCTGTCGGTGATCGAGATTCCGGGCGGCACGCCGGGCAAGGTGAAAATCGCGGTGATCTCCGAGACCGGCGCGGCCGGTCATCCGGACACCAGCGCCGTGCCGTTCAAGCTTAATGTCTACTGGTCGACTACAAAGCAGTCGCCGGACTCCGGTCAGCAGACGGGGCAGGGACCCAACGGCGGTGCGCCCTCTTCCGGCGGCGATGCACCGGTTACGGCTCCAACAACAGGTGGAGACGGCGGTGACAATGGCGGTGGCGATGTCGGTCAGACACCGCCGGGCGGCTCAGGCGGCAGCGGTGGTGATACCGGCGGGCAGGGCGGTGGCAACACCGGCGGCCAGGGCGGCGGCGATAGTGGTGGCGACAGCGGCGGTGACGTCGGGCAGGGCGGCTAGCTCTCGCGCAGCATCTTGATGATGCCGGAGAAGTCGACGCCAGTGTTGCCCTTCGCCGCGAACTGCGCATAGAGCTCGGCCGCCTCGGCACCAAGCGGAGTTGTGGCACCGGCGCTCTTCGCGGCTTCCTGCGACAGCTTGAGGTCCTTCAGCATCAGCGCAGTGGCGAAGCCGCCGGTGTAGTCGCGGTTGGAAGGCGCCGTCGGCACCGGACCGGGCACCGGACAGTAGGTCGTCAGCGACCAGCACTGGCCCGACGCCGCCGACATGATGTCGAACAGCTTCTGATGTTCGAGGCCAAGCTTTTCGCCCAGCGCAAACGCTTCACAGGTGCCGATCATCGAGATCGCAAGCAGCATGTTGTTGCAGATTTTGGCTGCCTGGCCGGCTCCGGCCCCGCCCGCGTGCACGATGCGCTTGCCCATTTTCTCCAGAACAGGCTTCGCCCGTGCGAAGGCCTTGTCGCTGCCGCCGCACATGAACGCGAGCGTACCTGCTTCCGCGCCGCCGACGCCGCCGGAGACGGGCGCGTCGAGGAAATCGAAGCCGGCTTTTTCGGCAGCCGCGTGAACCGCGCGCGCGGAATCGATGTCGATGGTCGAGCAGTCGATCAGCAGCGCATCCTTGCGCGCCGAGGTCAGAATGCTCGTGTCCTCGAGATAGACCGAACGCACATGCTGTCCGGCCGGGAGCATGGTGATGACGACATCTGCGTCGTGCACGGCATCGAGGGCGGTTGCTTCCGCTTTCGCACCAGCTGCCGTGACGGGCTTGAGCGCGGCGGGACTGACGTCGAAGGCGCGGACATGTTCGCCCGCTTTCAGCAGGTTGCGGGCCATGGGTCCGCCCATGTTGCCCACGCCGATGAAAGCTACGGTGGTCATAGCGGCAGTTCCTTTTCTCCAAGCGGCGCGAAATAGGCATCGATATCCGCGGTGCTCACCTGGGATAACGCATCAGGCTGCCATTTCGGCGCGCCATCCTTGTCGATGATCGTGGCGCGGACGCCTTCATAAAAGTCATGTCCCTCGATGACACGATGCACCATGCGGTATTCCATCCGCATACAATCGTCGAAGTCGAGCGCGCGGCCTTCGCGGATTTGTCGGAATGCCAGTTTGGTCGCGGTGGGCGATTTGGTGCGGATGACCTTCGCCGTGTCGTCGGCGAAGTCGGTGTGGTCCGCATCCAGCGCGGCAAAAACGTCCTCGGCCGATTGCAGCGCGAAGATGGCGTCGATCTTGGCGCGATGTGCGAGCAGGTATGTGTCGGGAACGGCCTCTGTCACATTGCGCACGGCGATGTCGACTTCGACGCCCTCGGCCAGTCTATCGATCAGGGCCGGATGCTTTACGCCCGGCACAAAATGCGTTGCGACACCGGCATACAGCGCGTCGGGCGTTCTCAGACGTGCGCCCGTCAGGCCAAGGTACATACCGAGCTCACCCGGCATCCGCGGCAGGAACCAGCT
>DASZCC010000245.1:0-2982 GCA_035943485.1 Rhizomicrobium sp.
AGGAACGGACTGTTGCCGAACGCGCCTTCGAGAAGAGCGCGATCCGTTTCGTCGGGCACAAACCCCTCCGCCGCAAGCGACTCGAACGTCCGGGTGGCGCGTGCGGAATCAAAGGGCTTGGGAGGCTGGATGAGCATGGACCTACATTGTCATGAGCCGCGACGGCGGACCACCGCGTCAGCGCGGACGCAGCGTTGCGCGCGGGAAACGGATACTGGCCGCCAGCCCTGGTTTGTTGTCGTCGAGCATCAGGCGCGCATCGTGCAGGCGCGCGACCGCCGCCACCAGGCTCAGTCCAAGTCCGGTGCCCGGTGAGTTGCGGCTGGCTTCCAGGCGGACGAAGCGCTCTGTCACGCGACTGCGCTCCTCTGGCGGAATACCGGGCCCGCTGTCGGCAACCCGCAGCTCCGGTCCCTGTGGTGTCTCGGAGGCGCTAACCGTGACCGTGCCGCCCGCCGGCGTGTACTTGATCGCGTTGTCGACGAGATTGGCGAGCGCCTGCGAGATCAGGCTGCGGCTCCCGTCGATCATCGCCGTACCGGCGGGCGCGACCTTCAGCGTGACGCCCTTTTCTTCCGCAAGCGGGCCATAGAGTTCCCCGACATCGGCGGCGATCGGCGCCAGGTCGATCGGCTCCATCGCACCGCGCGCCACGCCCGCATCTGCTTCGGCGATCAGCAGCAACGCATTGAACGTCGCGATCAGCTGATCGGTCTCCGCGACGGCAGCCTCGATCTCGCCCGACTCATTGCTCGACGGATCGAGGTGGCGCTGCGTCGTCTCAAGCCTGTTGCGCAGCCGGTTCAGCGGCGTGCGCAGATCATGCGCCACCGAATCCGTCACCTCGCGCACGCCCTTCATCAGACGCTCGATGCGGTCAAGCATGGCGTTGAGGTTTTCGGCCAGCGCATCGAACTCGTCATGGCGCTCGCCGATCGGCACGCGCCGCGAAAGGTCGCCGCCCATGATTTCCGCCGACGTGCGGTTGATGGAATCGAGCCGCGCTAGCATGTTCCGGCTCATCACGGCGCCGCCGACGAGACCGATCAACAGCACAAGGCCAACGGTCCATGGCAGCGTAGTAGTGAAGAGGCGCTCGGTCAGATAGCGTTCCTGCACGTCCTGCGCGACCAGCAGAAAAAAGCCGCCGGTCAGCGCAAAGACACGGCCGCGCGCGCGACGTGTCTCGAGCCCTGACTGCATCCGGCGCTGGTAATCGAACTCCACGAAATTGCCGGGATACGCCGTGTTAGCGGGCCACGCATCGAGATTGCCGACGATCGGCTGTTTCGTACCATTGGCCAGCAGGTACAGACCGGGACCGCCATGCTGCGAGCGGCTGATGACGACATCGGCGAGGCCGCGCAGACCGAATTGCTGATACTGCTCGGAAAGACCGGCAATCTCGGCTTCGATGATCTGATCGGTCTGCGCATCAAGCGCGCGCTTGGTGTTCCAGTAGGTGAACGCAAGAAGCGCCGTCACCGAGACGGCGAAGACAGCGACATAGACAAGAACAATACGATACGCCTGCGTCCTGAGGATATTAGGCGCGCGCACGGATCATGTAGCCTGCGCCGCGGACAGTGTGCAGCAGCGCGGTGTCGAAGCCCTTGTCGATCTTCGCGCGCAGACGCGAGATATGGACGTCGATCACGTTGGTCTGCGGATCGAAATGGTATTCCCAGACACTTTCGAGCAGCATCGTGCGGGTCACGACCTGGCTCGCATGGCGCATCAGATACTCAAGCAGCCGGAACTCGCGCGGCTGAAGATCGATCGGCGCGCCGGCGCGGACCGCGGTGCGGGTGAGAAGGTCGAGTTCGAGATCGCCCACCTGAAGCTTCGTCTTCACATTCTGCGGCGCGCGGCGACGCATCAGGGCATCGATGCGGGCCAGCAGTTCGACGAAGGCATAAGGCTTGGTCAGGTAATCATCACCGCCGGCCTTCAGCCCCTTCACGCGATCGTCCACTTCCGACAGAGCGCTCAGGAACAGCACGGGCGTGGCGTTTGCGTGTTCGCGCATGCCTGCAACCAGCGCGAGGCCATCCATCCGCGGCAGCATGCGGTCGATCACAGCGACGTCGTATGGCCGGGACAGAGCAAGTGAAAGACCAGTCTCCCCGTCGCCCGCATCGTCCACCACGTGACCGGCTTCCTTGAGGCCGTTCACGAGGTAGCGTTGCGCTTCCAGATCGTCTTCCACTACGAGAATGCGCATCGATCCCTCACTTTCTACTCAACAAACGGGTCCGCGCCGGCAGCAGCAACGGGGGATGGGGGCCACCGCCACCGGCGCGGGGGCCGGGCAGCGCCAGAGGCGCTGTCCGGTACGCGTAAAACTCGTCAGGCCTGGCCGATATCAACGGCCACGAAGCGTTGCCCGCCCTGCGTCGCAACAAGCAGCAGGATGGTCTTGTGTCCACCGGCGCGCGCTTCATTCACGCGCGCAATCACGTCCTTGGGCGAATGGACCGGCTTGTTGGCGATCGAGACCACCACATCGCCGGGCTGAATGCCCTTGTCGCCGGCATCGCTGTCGGGATCCACGCGGGTGATCACGACGCCGTCGACGCCGGAGTCGATGTTGTAGGTGCGCCGCGCTTCCGGGGTGACGGCGGCAAGGCCAAGGCCCATCGCCTGCAGATTGGGCTGGCCCTGGTCGCCGCTGGTCTGCGGACCGTCCTGGTTGTCGTCATTGGCCGCGACCTGCTCGCTCGGCCTGCCGCCGATCTTGGCGGTCAGGTTGAGCTGCTGGCCGCTGCGCAGAATGCCGAAAGTCGCCGTCTGACCGGCCGCGAGCGACGCGATGTGCCGAGTCAGGTCGCGCGAGTCCTCGACCGGATGGCCGTTCATCGACACCACGATGTCGCCCTGCTGGAAGCCGGCCTTCGCGGCGGGTCCACCCGGCACGACGGTCGCCACGATGGCGCCGCGCGGCGAGCTGATGTTCAGCGAGGCGGCGATCTCCGGCGTGAT
>DASZCC010000246.1:0-11781 GCA_035943485.1 Rhizomicrobium sp.
GGTTCTTCGCCGGCGCGAAGACGACGCCACTCACTGCGATACCGTCCACCACCTCCGCGATGTTCACGGTGAACTCGCCGTTGCGGTTGATGAATTCCTTTGTCCCATCGAGCGGATCGACAAGAAAGAAATGCGCACCTGTCTCGGGCAACCGTCCCGCAGCAACTTCTTCCTCGGCAACGACGGGCACGTCAGGCGCGAACGCCGACAGTCCCTTGAGAATCAGGCGCTCGGCTTCCTCATCGGCATCTGTGACAGGTGAGTGATCGGATTTCTTGCGCGCTTCCACGGTGCCTGCGTAATGGCGCATGATCAGACGCCCCGCTTCATGGGCCAGCCAAGCAAAATGCGCCAGGCGCGGCGAAGGCGTTGCAGTCATATTAAGCATTCCTTAAGAGGCAAAGCGCAGAGTAACGTCGCGCTTACCATGTTTTCGGCCCGGAGACCGCCCCGTCCATGGATGATATCGAATTCGCCGCTTATCTCGTGAGCCGGGTGTGCCACGATCTTGTGGGGCCTCTCGGCGCGGTGGTCAACGGCCTCGAAGTCATGGAAGACGAACGCGACGCCACGATGCGCGCCGATGCCATGAAGCTTGTGAATTCCAGCGCCAATCAGGCCCTTGTGCGCCTGCAGTTCCTGCGCATCGCGTTCGGTGCGGCCGGCTCGGCGGGCGCGGAGCTTGATGTCGGCGAGATCGGCCGTCTTGTCGCTGGCCTTCTCGAAGGCGGCAAAGTGCAATTGCAGTGGCAGGACAACCAGGTGAACTGGCCTAAGAACTGGGCAAAACTGCTGATGAACGCGGCGTTTCTCGGCGCCGACTGCCTGCCGCGCGGCGGCCAGCTCGATGTGATGACAGGCACCAATCCGGCGCATCCGTCGTTCCGCATCACGGCGACGAGCCCGCATGCGCGCGTGCTGGAGGAAGTCGAGCGCGCGGTACGCGGCGAGACGGCGGACGCCCATCTCGATGCTCGCGGCATCCAGCCCTATCTGACCCACAAGCTCGCCCGGCAGCTTAATGCCGGGTTGACGCTGCAGAGCCGCGACGGCGTGGTGGAAATCGCCGCCGGTTAGGCCAATCCGGCGTTTTTCCTAAACGCCGCGTTTACTCCCTGCGGCCTAGGATCAGACCTGTTTTGGGACTCGATCCATGAAAAATTGTCTGGTCGTCGACGACAGCCGCGTGATCCGCAAGGTCGCGTGCCGCATCCTTGAGGATCTCCACTTCAAAGTGAACGAGGCGGAAGACGGTCTCGAGGCACTCGGTGCCTGCCGCCAGAGCATGCCGGAGCTGATCCTGCTCGACTGGAACATGCCGAACATGAACGGCATCGAGTTCCTGCGCACGCTGCGCCGCGAGCAGGGCGGCGACAAGCCGGTCGTCGTGTTCTGCACGACGGAGAACGACGTTGCGCACATCACCGAAGCGCTCGGCGCCGGCGCCAACGAATACATCATGAAGCCGTTCGATCGCGGCATCATCGAAGCGAAGCTTGCCGAAGTCGGCATGATGTAAACGGGCCGACGATGACGCCCGAAGACTTCGCCTATCTAGCCCTGATCGTCCATCGCCGGTCGGGCATCGTCCTGTCTTCCAGGAAGCTGCACCTGATCGAGAGCCGCTTGTCGAACGTCCAGCGGCGCTTCGGCTTCCGCTCGCTGCCGGCGATGGTCGAGGAACTGCGTCACGGCCGCGATGTGCTGGCGCGCGCGGTGACCGAGGCGCTCACGACCAACGACACCTCGTTCTTCCGCGACCGCCCGCAATTCGACCAGCTGCGCGACACAGTGCTTCCGCGCCTGATGGATGCACGCGCCGCCAGCAAGAGGTTGCGCGTGTGGTGCGCCGCCTGCGCCTCGGGCCAGGAACCCTATTCGGTCGCCATGCTGTTCGACGACATGAAGCTGGTGGAGAAGGGCTGGTCGATCGATCTGATCGCCACGGATTTCAGCGCCGAGATGGTCGCGCGCGCCGAGGATGGCCTCTACTCGCATTTTGAAGTGCAGCGCGGGCTCGCGATCAAACGGCTCGTGACGCACTTCACGCAGGAAGGTGGCAACTGGCGCGTGCAGGATCGCCTGCGCCGCATGGTGACGTTTCGGGCTTTCAACCTGCTCGACTCCTACGGCTGGCTCGATGACCTCGACCTCGTGTTCTGCCGCAATGTGCTGATCTATTTCGACCGCAAGACCAAGATTGCCGTGCTCGACAAGATTTCCGAGGTGCTGCGGCCCGACGGCGCGCTGCTGCTCGGCCACGCAGAGAATACGATGGGACTTTCAAATACCTTCACTTTCGATGCGGAAGCATCGGGCGTGCATGTGATGTCGCGCCCATCACCGCAGCGGATCACGGCTTAAGTCACCAGGTATCGATGAACGTCCGGCGTGCGGTGCCTTCGGCACGCGGCGGGACCGAGTTTGCGCCACGCATAATCCAGCGCCGCGTGTCCGCAGGATCGATCACATCGTCGATCTCCAGGTAAGCGGCCATGTTGATTGCCTTGCCGCGTGCATAGGACTGCGCGACCATCTGTTTGAACAGTGCCTCTTTGGCTTCTTCGTTCGGCTGCGCCTCCAGCTCCTTGCGGTAGCCGAGCCGCACCGCGCCTTCGAGACCCATGCCGCCGAACTCGCCGGTTGGCCAGGAAACGATAAAGAACGGCGCGTGAAAGCTGCCGCCCGCCATCGCCTGGGCACCGAGGCCATAGCCCTTGCGCAACACAACCGTGAACACCGGCACACTGAGCGCACCGCCAACGACGAACATGCGGCTCACGCGGCGGACCAGCGCGGTCTTCTCGGCCTCTGGTCCCACCATGAAGCCTGGCGTGTCGCACAGCGAGACGATGGGAAGACCGAATGCGTCGCATAGCTGGAGGAAGCGCGCCGCCTTGTCGGCGCAGGGTCCGTCGATGGCGCCTGCCAGATGCATCGGGTTGTTCGCGATCAGACCGAACGGCTTGCCCTCGATGCGGATCAGCGCGGTGATCATGCCAGGCGCGAACTCCGGCCGCAGCTCGAGCACCGAGCCGGTGTCGGCGAGCGTATCGATCACCTTGCGGCTCTCATAAACCCGCAGGCGGTTCTCGGGGATCAGATGGCGCAGCGCCTTCTGGTCGACCGCGTTCCACTGCGACACCGGACCCTGGAAGTAGGAGAGATATTTCCTCGCCGTCTCGATTGCCTCAATCTCGTCCGCCACCGCGATGTCGACGACGCCGTTCGGCACCTGGATTGACATCGGGCCGACATCATCGGGCTTGTAGACGCCAAGGCCACCGCCCTCGATCATCGCGGGCCCGCCCATGCCGATATTCGAATTGGCGGTCGCGATCACGACATCGCTTGTGCCGAGCAGTGCGGCATTGCCGGCAAAGCAGCGGCCGGAGTTGATGCCGACGCGCGGAATCAGCCCCGACAGTTTGGCGTATTGCCGGAAGGTCGGTGTGTCGAGGCCGGCCACGCCGGGGAAATCTGTGTCGCCCGGCCGTCCGCCGCCGCCTTCGGCGAACACAACGACCGGCAGCTTCCACTCCTCGGCCACTTTCAGAAGACGATCCTTCTTCTGGTGGTTCATCGCGCCCTGCGTGCCGGCGAGCACGGTGTAGTCGTAAGCAAGCACGGCGCAGCGCGCTTTCGCTTCACCGAACGTCGCACCGTTCACCGTGCCTATACCGGTGATGATGCCGTCGCCCGGCGTGTTCTGGATCAGATCCTCGACCGTGCGCCGCCGGCGCTGTGCTGCGAAGGCGAGGGCGCCGTATTCGATGAAGCTGCCGGGATCGAGGAGCTGGGCGACATTCTCGCGCGCCGTGCGCTGGTTCGTCTTGCGCCGCCGGGCGACGGCATCGGGCCGGTTCTCATCCAGACTGAACGCATGGCGCGCGTTCGACTCTGCGAGGTCGGGTCGGATGAAGTCCGGATCGGCGGCTGCGGTGTCGGCGTCCTTCTCGCCCGCCACGCGCTCCGGCACGATGAACAGCAACGCGTCGCCCTCGAACAGCACCTGGCCAACGGTGCCTGCAACAGAATGGACACGGCCGGACACGGCAGCGCCGACCAGATGCTCCATCTTCATCGATTCCAGAACGGCGACAGGCGTGCCCTGACGGACGAGATCGCCGGGCTTCACGTCGACGCTGACGATCTTGCCCTGCATCGGGGCTGCGACCGCTGTGGTGCCTTCCGGCGCAGACGTCTGCGCGATGGCACGCACAGGCGAAGGCGCCGACGCGACAGACGCGATCGGTGCGAAGCCGGCAGAGGCCTTTATCAGTTCCGCGGTGTGGTCTTCAACGAAGTGCGTCGTGACGTCGCCATTTATCACACGCGGATCGGCAAGGAGCGCATCGAGGAAGGCGAGGTTGGTATCGACACCGCCAATCGCGAACTCGCTCAGCGCGCGGCGCGCACGCAGCATCGCGGCAGGAAAGTCGGGACCGTGGGCGATGAGCTTCGCGAGCAGGGGATCGAAAGCCGGATTGGTCGTGTAGCCTTCGTAGCCGAAGGTGTCGACGCGGATGCCCGGACCTGAAGGTGGCGTGAAGCGCGCAAGCATTCCGCCGGTCGGACGGATCGATCCGTCGGGCGCGATCTTCTCCATGTTCACGCGGAGCTGCACCGCATAGCCGCGCGGCTCCGGCACGTCTTCTTGGCGCAGGCCGATGTCGCGCAGCGAATTGCCCTGCGCCAGCTCGATCTGCACGCCGACGAGATCTATGCCGGTGATCTCCTCGGTCACCGTGTGTTCGACCTGAAGGCGCGGGTTTGCCTCGATGAACGCGAAGGCGGGTGCATGGCGCGCGGGCTTGGGGTTCACGAGGAACTCGAACGTCGCAAGACCGGCAAGCGCCACGTCGTCGGCCAGCCACACCGCCGCGTCACACAGCTGCTTGCGCAGATCGGGATCGAGGCCGGGCGCCGGGGCGATCTCCACGATCTTCTGATGGCGGCGCTGCAAGGTGCAGTCGCGCTCCCAGATATGCGTCGCGCTCTTGCCGTCACCGGCCACCTGCACCTCGACATGCCGCGCGCCGGGCAGGAAAACCTCGGCGTAGACCGCTTCGTTGCCGAAGCCGGCTTTCGCTTCCGAACAGCAGCGCGCATAGGCGGCGTCGATCTCCTTCGCGTCCGTCACCACGCGCATGCCGCGTCCGCCGCCGCCGGCGATCGCCTTGATAATGATCGCGCCGCCTTTCTGCGCAGCGAAGAATGCACGCACTTCCTCGAGCGACGCGGGACCGAGTGTGCCTTTCAGCACCGGCACGCCGAAGCGTTCGGCCAGCGCCCTCGCGCGCGCCTTGTCGCCGAAGATCGCGAGCACTTTCGGGCTTGGTCCGATGAACTTGATGCCCGCCTTCTCGCAGGCCGTGGCGAAGTCGGCGTTCTCTGCAAGGAACCCGTAGCCCGGATGCACAGCGTCGCATTGCGTCGCCTTGGCGGCCGCGATCATGCCTGCGATGTCGAGATAGGCGGCCGGTCCCTCTGCACCCAAGGCCACCGCGCTGTCGGCAGCCTTTACGTGCAACGATTGCGCGTCATCGTCGGAATAGACCGCGACCGTCGCGAGGCCGAGCTCGCTCGCGGCGCGGGCAATGCGCACCGCGATCTCGCCACGATTGGCGATGAGGATTTTCTTGAAGGTCATGCGGACGTCCGATGGAATGGCAATTGTTCCGAACTGTGCCACGCCGCACCTGCGCGACAAAGCGCCGTTTCCAACCAGTTTGTGCCCGTGGAGGGACCACCTATCATGCAGGCCCCATGATCCGCGATTCCCGCTGCCTGTCCCTGACGCTCGCTTGCCTGCTCGCAGCCGCGCCGGCGACGTCCGCCGACACAACCGTGCCGCATTATGCGAGCCTGCGCCGCGACCAGGCCTTTCTCCGCGAGGGGCCGAGCTACGCCCACAAGATCCTGTGGGTGTACAAGCGCAAGGATTATCCTGTCCGCATCATCGCAAGTTACGACGCGTGGCGCAGGGTGAAGGATGTCAACGGCACGCTTGGCTGGATGCATCGCACGCAGCTATCCGACAAGCGCAGTGTGGTCTTTATCGGTTTCACCAAGTCGCCGCTGCGCGGCGACGCAGATCTGCACGCCAAGGTGATTGCCTTTGCACAGCCCGGCGTTGTGGCGCGCCTGAAGGCATGCAAGCTTGAAATCTGTGAAGTCGAGGCTGCCGGAACCGACGGATGGGTCGACAAGCGAAACATATGGGGAGTGGATCCGGGTGAGGTCTTCCAATGACGGGCCAGACCTGAACGACATCGCAGCCGCCGCTGGCGGCGAGCCCAGCGGCATGCCGCAGAGCGCCGCAGGCGTCGAACCCACCGGACTCGCGGCTTGGCTGCACAAGCCCGCAGGGTTATCGGCCACGGGTGGCCCGATCTCGAACCGTCTCGGGCAGATCTCCTGGGCGATGTACGAGTGGGCGCGCATTCCCTACGTCCTGCTGGTCACGATCTATCTCTTCGCGCCGTACTTCACATCGACGGTCGTCGGCGATCCGGTGAAGGGACAGCAGCTCTGGGCCGCGTTCTCAAGCTATGGCGGCTTCGCCACGGCCGTTGCAGCGCCGTTCCTCGGTGCGGTTGCGGATGTCGGCGGGCGCCGCAAGCCGTGGATCGCGGTCTATACGATCATCATGGCGGTCGCGATGATCCTGATGTGGCGCGCCACGCCGCATTCGTCGTGGAACCAGATCATCTTCATCGGCATCCTCGTTGCGATCACCAACTTTTCGTACGAGTTCTCGACCGTTTTCCACAGCGCCATGCTGCCGACGATCGCGCCGCATGAGCGTGTCGGTCCTCTCTCAGGTCTCGGCCTGTCGCTGGGCAATCTCGCGGGCATCATCATGCTCGCCTTCATGATGGTGTTCATGTCGCTACCGGGCGTCGTCGACTGGAGCTTCATTCCAGCGCATCCGATCTTCGGCATCAGCCAGGCGGCGCATGATCCGGAGAGACTGTCGGCACCGATATCGGGTGTGTGGCTTTTGATCTTCGCCGTGCCGTTGTTCCTCTTCACGCCGGACCGGCCGAGCGTCGGATTGCCGGTGACTACGGCCGTGCGGGAAGGCGCGAAGTCCGTCTGGCGCACGGTCCTCAGTCTGAAACACTATCGCAACATCGCGCATTATCTCGGCGCACGGATGCTGTTCAATGACGGCATGACCGCCGTCCTGACTTTTGGCGGCATCTATGCGTCCGGCACGTTCCACTGGGGCGCGCTGCCGATGATCATGTACGGGCTCGAACTCAGCTTCTTCGCTGTGCTCGGCGGCTTCTTCGGCGGCTGGCTCGACAACCGTTTCGGCTCCAAGCGTGCACTGTTTGTCAGCGTCGGTGGCACGCTGTTCTTCTTCTGCCTTGGGCTGACGATGGGGCCTGATCGGATTATTTGGTTCTGGCACTACGACCTGTCGCAACCGCCGATCAACTCGCTGCCGTTCTTCAACACGTGGCCGCAGGTGATCTATCTCGCGACGGTGAACGGCGTCGCGGTGTTCATCACCGCCGGTTATGCCAACGCCCGCACGATGATGGCGCGGCTGGCGCCGGCAGAGAAGATGACGGAGTTCTTCGGCCTCATGTCGCTGTCAGGCACGTCGACGACGTTCCTTGCGAACGTATCGGTGACGTTCATGACGGCGTGGACGGCCAGTCAGCGCGGCGGCATGGTCGCGATCACGCTGTTCCTTGTTGGCGGGCTGATCTGGCTCGCCTTCGTGAGGGAAGAGCGCGCCGTTGTCGCCTAGTCCGGCGGGCTGTAGGTCAGCTTGATTGTGCAGACGCCGTAGATCCAGGTGGCGTCGCGCGAGGTCTGCTTGAAGTTCTTCACTTCGATGATGTAGTCGGACGAGAAATCCGACACGTCATACGTGATGATCCCGGTCGAGATATTCTTCTTGCAGGCCCGCGTGACCGTCTTGGCGTCGACGCCTGTGATCGCAAGCGCCGCGATAGCGAGGGAAAGTCCGATAGTCCGAAGGAACATGCGCGTCTCCAATGATCCGACAGATCATGGCCCGCGCCGAACGCAGGCGCATAGTGTGTTCGAACTACTTTGACCTCCCCCTCGTGGGGAGGTCGAAATTTGCAGAGCAAATTTCGGGTGGGGGGAGGTGCGGGGCGTTGAGCACCCCCACCCGAAAAATCGCTGCGCGATTTTGTCGACCTCCCCACAAGGGGGAGGTTAAGCAAGAACTCAGTGCCGGAAGTGGCGCATTCCGGTGAACACCATGGCGAGACCGGCTTCGTCGGCGGCCTCGATCACTTTCTGATCGCCGATGGAACCGCCGGGCTGGATCACCGCGGTCGCGCCGGCTTCGGCCACCGCCAGAAGGCCGTCGGGGAACGGGAAGTAGGCTTCTGACGCGGCCGACGAACCCACCGTCATGGGCTGGGCCCAGCCGGCGGTCTTGGCGGCATCGATCGCCTTGAGCGCGGCGATGCGTGCGGAGTCCACGCGGCTCATCTGACCGGCGCCGATCGCGGCGGTGACGCCATCCTTCACATAAACGACCGCGTTCGACTTCACGTGCTTGCCGATCGTGAAGGCGAGCAGCATGTCGGTGATTTCCTGCTCGGTGGGTTGCCGCTTGGTGACGACCTTCAACATCGCGCGCGTGACATGACCATTGTCGCGCGTCTGCACCAGGAAGCCGCCCGACACGCTGCGGAAGGTGAGGCCGGCTTCGTTCGGATCGGGCAGGCCGCCTGCGATGAGCAGCCGGACATTCCTGCGCGCCGCGATGACCTTGCGGGCATCCTCGTCTGCGTTCGGCGCGATGATCACTTCGGTGAAGATCTTGGTGATCTCCTCGGCCGTTGCGCCATCGAGCGTGCGGTTGAACGCCAGCACGCCGCCGAATGCGCTCTGCGGATCGCAGGCCAGCGCGCTTTTGTAGGCTTCCACCAGCGAGGGGCCGAGCGCCACGCCACAAGGGTTGGCATGCTTGATGATCGCACAGGCGGCTGACGCTTCTGGCGCGAATTCGGCGACCAGTTCGTAGGCCGCATCGGTGTCGTTGATGTTGTTGTAGGACAACTCTTTGCCCTGCAGCTGCTGCGCCGTCGTCACGCCAAAGCGCTTCTCACCGGTGACATAGAACGCCGCCTGCTGGTGCGGGTTCTCGCCATAGCGCAGCGGCTGGCGCAGATGACCGGCAAAGCTTCGGCGGCGCGGTGGAGCCTCTTCGCCGCCCTTTGCAAGTTCATCGGCGAACCAGTTGGAGACGGCGGCGTCATAGGCAGCGGTGCGCGCGAATGCTATCTGCGCGAGCTTGCGGCGCAGCCCGCCGGTGACAGCGCCGTTGTTGGCATCCATCTCCGACAGGACCGTCGCGTAGTCCTCGGGATCGACGACGACCGTCACCCAGTCGTGGTTCTTCGCTGCCGAGCGCGTCATTGCGGGGCCGCCGATGTCGATCTGCTCGATCGTGTCCTCGAACGACGCGCCTTTCGCGACGGTGTCCTCGAACGGGTAGAGATTGGAGACGAGGAGGTCGATACCCTCGATGCCGTGCGCCGCCATCGCATCTGCGTGATCGGTCTTGTCGCGCAGCGAGAGCAGGCCGCCATGCACTTTGGGATGCAGCGTCTTCACGCGGCCGTCCATCATCTCCGGAAACCCAGTGATCTCAGAGATGTCGGCAACCTTCAGACCGGCATCGCGCAAGGCCTTCGCAGAGCCACCAGTGGAGATCAGCACCACACCGTGGCGATCGAGGCCGCGGGCGAAGTCCACAAGGCCGGTCTTATCGAAAACGGAGAGGATCGCGCGGCGGATGGGGCGGAGCGTCATGGGACTCAAGGGGCAGGGGTTACGGCGGGTCTTACCGAAAAAACGCCCAGTACAGTAGGATCATAATTGCCACAGCCCCTAGCGAGTAGATGACCGGGATGTGGATGCCGGTCTCCCCGACATGGAAGGAGATGTCGCCCGGCATGGGCTCGAGGCCGATCATGACGATGGCCTGGCTGAAAACCAGGATTCCGAGAACCAGGATCGCGCCGTAGATAAGGAAGCGCAAAGCTCAGACCCCTCCGTTGACAACCCTCACGATGGCGCCGGTCAGCTTGTCGAGATCGGCCATATCGATCGTGAGCGCGGGCGTGAGGTAGACGATATTGCGGAACGGTCGCACCCAAACCCCCTCGGCCGCGAGTCGCGCCTTAAGATCGTTCAGATTCGTGATCCGGTCCAGTTCGACGACACCGATGGCGCCCCGGACCCGCACATCGCGCACACCTTTCATGCCCAGGCAGGGCCCAAGCCCCCGGGTCAACCATTTTGCGATCTCGGCCGCCTGGAGCAGCCGGTTCTCGCGCTCGAAGAGGTCGAGCGAGGCGTTGGCCGCGGCGCACGCCAGCGCATTGCCCATATAGGTCGGGCCATGCATCAGCGCGTGGCCCGGATCATCCGACCAGAAGGCGTCGAAGATCTTGCGGGTCGCGAGGGTTGCGGCCAGCGGCAGCGTGCCGCCGGTCAGGCCCTTGCCCACAGTCATGATGTCGGGCGCGACCCCGGCGGCTTCACAGGCGAACATCGCGCCAGTACGCCCGAAGCCGGTGAAGATTTCATCGAAGATAAGGAGCAGATTGTACTTGTCGGCTGCCGCACGCAGATGGCGAAGGACGCGTTCGTCATGAAACAGCATGCCGCCGGCGCCCTGCACAAGTGGCTCGACCATGATTCCCGCCAGCGAATCGGCATGGGTCTCGAGAAAGCGATCGAATGCGGCAATGCTTGGTTCATCGCGCGGCAGGTCCACAATGTGATGCTGCGGCAGCAGACCGGTGAACAGGCTGTGCATCCCTTCTTCCGGGTCGCACACCGCCATCGTGCCTATGGTGTCGCCGTGATAGCCGCCGCGGAACGCCACGAATTTCGTCCGTCCACGGATGTTCTTGTTGAGCCAGTACTGTGTTGCCATCTTCATGGCAACTTCCACCGCGACCGATCCGGAATCAGAGAAGAACACGCGGTCGAGATCGCCGGGCGCGACGGCTGAGAGGCGCCGGGCGAGGGTCAGTGCCTGCTCATGGACGAGGCCGCCCAGCATGACATGCGGCAGCTTCTCGGCCTGCGCCTTGATGGCGGCGATGATGTGCGGATGGTTGTAGCCGTGGACCGCGGTCCACCAGCTGGCGATGCCGTCGACCAGTTCGCGGCCGTCGGCCAGCGTGATGCGCGTGCCTGACGTCCGCTCCGCCGCGAAGGGCGGATTGGCCGTCTTCATCTGCGTGTAGGGCAGCCAGATATGCGGCAGGCCGGTATCGTACCAGCCAGGTTCGCCACTCACTGGGGAAGCGGCATCGCGCTGACGCCCAGCTTCTCGAACAGCTTGTGGTCGTGGCTCTCTTTCGGGTTCGGCGTGGTGAGCAGCTTGGTCCCGTAGAAGATCGAGTTTGCGCCGGCGAGGAAGCAAAGCGCCTGCGTCTCGTCGCTCATGTTGTCGCGTCCGGCCGACAGGCGCACGAAAGATTTCGGCATGGTGATGCGCGCCACGGCGATCATGCGCACAAAGTCGATGCCGTCGATCGGCGCGCTGTCGCCGAGCTTGGTGCCCTTTACCTTCATCAGCGCATTGATCGGCACGCTCTCAGGATGCTGGGGCAGGGTCGCCAGCGCATGGATCATGCCGACGCGATCGGATTCAGCCTCGCCCATGCCGACGATGCCGCCGCAGCAGACATTGATGCCGGCGTTGCGCACCTGCTCCAGCGTGTCGAGGCGGTCCTGGAACGTGCGGGTGGTGATGATCTC
>DASZCC010000247.1:0-5437 GCA_035943485.1 Rhizomicrobium sp.
CGGACCGGCTTGATGAGATAGCCGGCATAATCCGCGGTGCGGGTGTTCGCGAATTTGGCGCGCGCGCCCGGCGTGATGAGGACAAAGGACGGTACGTGCGAATCGGGCGGACAGACCGGGACCGGCGTGTCGCCCGTGCCGGCATCAATCAGCATGATGTCGGCGCGCGGTGCGGCGCCGGAGCTGAGCGGCATCGTCACGACCTCGCCGCCCTCGGCGCGGATCTGCGCGGTGAGCGCCTCGCGCAGGATGTGATTGCGGGTGACGATTGCCACGCGCTTGGCAACCAGCGGCTTTTCGACTTCCGGCGCGGCCGATACGATCAGGGCCGGAAGGGTGAACCAGAAACAGCTGCCGCGCGAAGGCGCATCGTCGATGCCGATCTCGCCGCCCATCGCCTCGACCAGCTTCTTGGAGATCGCGAGCCCAAGACCCGTGCCGCCGAATTTGCGCGCATGCGATGAATCTGCCTGGACGAATTCGTCGAAGATCTCGGTGCGTTTCGCTTTGGGCACGCCAACACCGGTGTCGCGGACGTCGAAGCGCAGGAAGCGGCGGTCGCGGCCCTCCACGACATGGACGCGCACGAAGACGCCGCCGACTTCGGTGAACTTCACGGCATTGCCGACAAGATTGGTCAGCACCTGACGCAGACGTATGGCGTCGGCCCTGATGATCTCCGGCACGCCGGCATCAATGGCCGCGACAAGCTCGATGTTCTTGGCATGGGCGCGCGGACACGAAAGCTCGATCACGCCTTCCAGCATGGAGGCGAGGCGGACCTCGTCCTCGTCGAGCGTCAGCATGCCCGACTCAATCTTGGAGAAGTCGAGGATGTCGCCGATCAGCGTCAGCAGCGCCTCGCCGGACTGGGTGATCGCATCGACATAGGTGGCCTGCTCGGCGCTGAGTTCGGTCTCGCCCAGTAGTCGCGCCATGCCCAGCACACCGTTCATCGGGGTGCGGATCTCGTGGCTCATGGTCGCAAGGAAGCCCGACTTCGCGCGGCTGCCGGCTTCCGCCTTGTCGCGCGCCTCGGTGATCGCTTCCTCAAGCGCCTTGCGCTCGGTGATGTCGCGCCCGACGCTCTGCACCTCCACCAGCCGGCCCTGATCGTCGCGGATAGCGAAATCTTCCCACGCCATCCAGCGATAGCCATAGGCAGTGCGCACGTGCTGGTCATAGCGCACGCGCGCAGCGCCGGATTCGAGTCCGGCGAAATGCCCGAACAGCGGCGCACGGCTGTCGGGATGCAGGCTCGGCGCAAAGGGCTGTCCCAACGACTGCACCGGATTCAGTCCGAACAGCTTGAAGAACGAGTCATTGCCATAGGTCAGGCGGCTGTCCGGCGCACGGCGGAAGATCGCGTCGCCCTGTGCGTCGACCAGCTTCTTGTAGCGCGCCTCGTTGTGGTTGAGCCTGGCGTTCATCGCCGCGGCACTGGAGAGCGATTGCTCAAGCCGGACGCTCGCCTGTTTCAGCTGCACCGCCTGGCGGTCCAGCAGCGCGTTGCGCTGGCGTGTGAGGTCGAGTTCGCGCAGCGCGTAATAGAGCGCGCCGCAGATGATCGTGATGAAGAAGAGAATGGTCTTCTGGGCAGTGGGCACATGGGCATGGACAAACAGGTCGGCGATCGCCAGCACCAGCAGCACCGCCGTCATCAGTCCAAGGATCGTCCGAAGAACCCGCAAGACCCGCCATCTCCCCGTCGTGGAGTTAGCCTTGGACGGTTTTGAGAAAGCTTTAAAGCAGAGCGTTTTAGTAAGGTTCAGAAAGCCCTAAGGCGGGAACCCGGCGGTTAATCGGCCCGGAAATCCAGGCTTTTCAACCCGATCCGGGGTGGCACATCGCTAACGGATTATCCCAAGTCATTTCAACGACTTAAGATGCGGATTCGTCCACCGGTCTGCCGATGTCACAAAAGCTTTGCAAAACTGTGATGGACGTTGCGCGCAAGACCTTTGGGATGGACTCAACCTGGAACCCGGCACCGATTGTGACGGTAGCCTCACCCGTTTAACGATTGGCGGACCTCGCGTCCTATGTCTGACATCGCCGCTACCGAACAGATGATATCCGTCCCCCAACGCGCAGAGGCTGTCCGCAAAGGCGGCGCGAGCGACACCCGCTTCCGGATGCTGACGCTGGCAGCGGCGCTGCTGGTGCTCGGTCTTTTCGCAGGCGTGATCGTCTCGCTCATTATCGGCTCGCTGCCGGCGATCAAGGCGTTCGGTCTTCCGTTCCTCTATCAGGAGAAGTGGAATCCGGTGACCGAGAAGTTCGGCGCGCTGGGCTCGATTTACGGCACGCTGGTCACGTCATTCCTTGCGATGCTCATCGCGGTGCCGGTCGGCATCGGCATTGCGATCTTCCTCACCGAAATCTGTCCGCGTCCGCTGCGCCGCCCGATCGGCATCGCGATCGAATTGCTCGCCGGCATCCCGTCGATCATCTACGGCATCTGGGGTCTGTTCGTCTTCGCGCCCTGGTTCCAGGTGCATGTGCAGACCTGGATCACTGACCGTGTCGTCGGTATCCCCTACCTGGAGGATTTCCTCGGCGGGCCGCCTTACGGCATCGGCATGTTCACCGCCGCGCTGATCATCTCGATCATGATCCTGCCGTTCATCTCCGCGGTGACGCGCGACGTGTTCGAGACTGTGCCCGCCATGCTCAAGGAGGCGGCCTATGGTCTGGGCTGCACAACCTGGGAAGTGATGTGGCGCGTCGTGCTGCCCTTCACCCGCGCTGGTGTCGTCGGCGGCGCGATGCTGGCACTGGGCCGCGCGCTGGGCGAGACAATGGCGGTGACCTTCGTCATCGGCAACGCGCATCACATCGCCAAATCGCTGTTCGCACCCGCCACCACGATCTCGGCGACGATCGCGAACGAGTTCGCGGAAGCTGTCGGCGATCTCTATCACTCGGCCCTGATCGAGATGGGCCTGATCCTGTTCTTCATCACCTTCATCGTGCTCGCGAGTGCCCAGCTGATGCTGCGTGCACTTGAGAAGCGCGCGGGAGGCGGCTGATGAACAAGCAGCTCGTCGCACGGCGCAAGATCATCAACACCGGCTTCCTGTTGATGTCGGTGCTGGCAGCGGGGTTCGGACTTGTCTGGCTGGGCTTCATCCTATCGGAGCTTTTTATCCAGGGCTTCAGCAGCATGTCCTGGGATCTTTTCACGAAATCCACGCCTGCGCCGGGCGACAAGGGCGGCCTCGCCAACGCGATCCTCGGCAGCGTGATGATGAGCGTGATCGCGGTCGCGGCCGGTACGCCGATCGGCCTGCTAGCGGGCACTTATCTCGCAGAATACGGCCGCTATGGACGGCTCGCCTTCTTCATCCGGTTCGTCAACGACATCCTGCTCAGCGCGCCGTCTATTGTGATCGGCCTGTTCATCTACGAGATCGTGGTCGTCAACACCGGCCATTTCTCGGGCTGGGCTGGCGCTGTCGCACTGACCGTCATCGTGATCCCGGTCGTCGTGCGCACGACGGAGAACATGCTTCTTCTGGTACCCAACGGCCTGCGCGAAGCGGCGTCGGCGTTGGGTTCACCGCCTTCGCATTTCATCCGCTCCGTCACCTGGCGTGCCGCACGTGCCGGCATCATGACAGGCGTGCTGCTGGCCGTTGCCCGCATCTCCGGCGAGACGGCACCACTGCTCTTCACGGTGCTCGGCAACAATTTCTGGAGCACGGACCTGAACGGCCAGATCGCCAGCCTGCCCAAGGTGATCTTCGATTTCGCGATGGGTCCCTATGAAGATCTGCACAGGCTTGCCTGGGCCGGCGCGCTGCTTATCACGATGACGGTGCTGATCCTCAGCATCGTTGCCCGTCTACTCGAACCAAAGAAGTACTAGTCATGGACGCCAAGACCACCAACAGCGATATCAAGGTCGATGTCCGCGATCTGTCATTCTTCTACGGACCGTCCAAGGCGCTGAAGAATGTCAGCATGCCGCTCTACGACCGCAAGGTGACGTCGTTCATCGGACCGTCCGGCTGCGGCAAGTCCACCCTGCTGCGCATCCTGAACCGCATCTACGAGCTCTATCCGAACCAGCGCGCCGAAGGTGAAGTCATCCTCGACGGCGAGAACATTCTCTCCGCGCGGCTGGATACCAACCTGCTGCGGAGCCGCGTCGGCATGGTGTTCCAGAAGCCGACACCGTTCCCGATGACGATCTACGACAACATCGCGTTCGGCATCCGGCTGTATGAGCGCATGCCGCGCTCCGAACTCGACGGCCGTATCGAAGACGCGCTGCAGCGCGCCGCGCTTTGGACCGAAGTGAAGGACAAGCTCAAGGCATCAGGCCTGTCACTCTCGGGCGGACAGCAGCAGCGCCTGTGCATCGCGCGCACCGTGGCAACGCGGCCGGAAGTCATTCTGCTGGACGAGCCCTGCTCGGCGCTCGACCCGATCTCGACTGCGAAGATCGAGGAGTTGATCGACGAGCTGTCGGAGCAGTACACGATCGTAATCGTGACGCACAACATGCAGCAGGCCTCGCGCGCGTCGGACTACACGGCGTTCATGTATCTCGGCGAACTGATCGAATTCGGCCCGACGGAAAAAGTGTTCACTGCGCCGGAAAAGAAGCAGACCGAGCAATACATCACAGGCCGCTTCGGGTAATTTTCCTTGTTATCCCCAGTGAGCCGCGAAGCGGCGAGGGAAGGGGATCCATGACTTGGCACGACACCCAGTCGTGGATCCCCTTCCCCTCGCTGTCGCTCGGCCGGGGATG
Organism: Rhizomicrobium sp.; assembly: GCA_035943485.1. Taxonomy (GTDB): domain Bacteria; phylum Pseudomonadota; class Alphaproteobacteria; order Micropepsales; family Micropepsaceae; genus Rhizomicrobium. The sequence continues at coordinate 4,763 of DASZCC010000247.1, forward strand.
ACAGAAAGCTACCCATAATCCTCGACCGCCGTCGCATCGCTCGGCGGCGTGCGCAGCACCGCGTTGAACACCCAGCTCAGCGCCGCGCTCACCGCCAGGTTCAGCACCAGCGACGACAGCGCCGCGTAGCACGGGATCGTGTAGCCCAGGATCGCGATCGGGTAGATCGACGACTTGAACGCGAGCCCCGCCGCCATCGCAGTCCCGCTTCCGATGCCGACAGCCCAGCCCGTCAGCAGCGCCCAGGGATTGAACCGGCTCGTGTAAAGCCCCAGCAGCACGGCCGGAAGCGTCTGGATGATCCAGATGCCGCCCAGCAACTGAAGCTGGATCGCGTAAGACGTCGGCAAGGCGATCACGAAAAACAGCGCGCCCAACTTCACGATCAGCGAGAACAATTTCGCGACTTTTGCCTCACGTGACGGCGAACAGTCCGGTGCGAGATACTCGCGATAGATGTTGCGGGTGAAGAGATTGGCGCAAGCGATGGACATGATCGCCGCCGGCACCAGAGCGCCGATAGCGATCGCGGCGAAGGCGACGCCGACGAACCATCCGGGGAACATGTGCAGAAACAGCGCCGGCACCGCAAAGTTGTTGCCGAAGGCCTTGAAGCCCGGCGCATAGGCCGGCATCGCCTTCACTCCCGCCGCGACCGCCATCGTGCCCAGCAGT
>DASZCC010000248.1:0-2435 GCA_035943485.1 Rhizomicrobium sp.
AGGAACAGTCCTGCCGCGAGAACGAAGGCGCCGGCGAAGACGCGGATGGCGAGTCGCTCGCGCCCATACCAGGCAAGCGCGAACGCGCATAGCAGCACAGCGAAGATCAGCAGCATCATGGACGGCCCCCGTTGCGCTGACGTTAGCCCATTTCGGCTAGAGAATCCGCATCCGTTTCAGCACCGCGTAGCTGACGCCCACGACCACGACGCAAAGCAGGACCGCGAACCAGAAGCCGCCCGTCGAATTGGCCCAGGGGATCGTGGGTACGTTCATGCCGAAGGCGCCGGCGATGAAGGTGGGCGGCAGCAGCAGGGTCGACAGTATCGTCAGTGTACTGAGCGAACGGTTGGTGCGCGCGGCGATTCGCGTGTCCATCTCCTCGTAGAGCAGCCGGGCGCGGTCGGCGAGCGCGGCCGCGTCGCGGTCGAAATCCTCGGCGGCCTGCGCGATGCCGGGCAGATGCGGCGCCAGCGGGCACGCGCTTGTGTCATGACCCTTGTGATTGTTGGCCCGGCTCAGCGCCCCGCGCAGCGCCGCGAACTCACGATGATAGCGAGAGAGCTCGCGGCGCACCGGGCCAAGCCCGGCCTGGTCGACATCGTCGCGGTCCGACAGCACGACATCCTCGATATGATCGAGCGAACGTGTGAGCGCTGCGAGCCGATCCTCCACCACTTCGACGAACCGCTCATTGAGACGCACGGCCAGATCGGCAGGTGTCAGCCATATCCCGCTGCCCGCCTCCGCTTCACCGCGCACTTCGTCCGCGATACGCAACGGATGACGACGGACGGTGATCAGGTGACGCGCATCGAGCCAGAAGGCGAGTCGTCCAGCGCCGAGCGTCTCGCCCGCGAAATCCTTTTCGATGTCCGGAAAAATCCCGTAGGCGCAGGGATCAGTCAGATATATCTGCAGCCGCGTCTCGTTCGACAGCAGCAACTCGCGCGCGGCACCCGGCAGCGGCGCGAAGGTCTCAAGGAAACGCCGCGCCCGATGATCGCTCAGTGCGAAGTGCAGCCAGACATAGTCATAGGTCGTCTGAATCGCGGCGAGGTCCGCATCTTCCGCCAGCCGCTCCGCGCGCCCGCCACGAAACCCCAGCCCCCACACCCAACCCATCGATCTTGTTAATGTTCCGTCCATGCGCGGACGATGCCACGCGCCGCGCGACAGAATTGTGACGGCTGCCGCTAAACGTGCTGGCCGCCGTTGATGTGCAGTTCGGCGCCCGTCACGTAGCTCGATTGCTCCGTGCACAGATAATAGATCGCCTTGGCGACTTCCGAAGTGAGACCAAGCCGGCGGAGCGGGATGGTTTCGACGATCTTCTCGGTGCCGGGGGAGAGTATCGCGGTGTCGATCTCGCCCGGCGCGATGGCGTTGACGCGGATGCCGAGCGGGCCGAGGTCGGACGCGAGTTCGCGGGTGAGCGCGACGAGTGCCGCCTTGGTCGTCGCGTAGGCGGCGCCGGCGAAGGGATGTACGCGGCTGCCGGCGATCGACGTGACGTTGACGATGGCGCCTTGCGCGCGTTCGAGCTCTTTCACCAGGCCTTGCGCCAGCCAGATGGTGGAGAAGAAGTTCACCTCGAATACCTGGCGCCAGACATTCTCGCGGCTGGCGAGAACGCCGAGGCGCTCGCCATTGTTGCCCTTGGGCGAGATGCCGGCGTTGTTCACCAGCGCATGGAGCTTGCCGTCGGTCAGGCGCTCGCGCATCTCGGCGACGGCGCGCTGCGTGTCGACGGGATCGGACAGGTCGACCTGGATGTGATCTTCCGGACCCGCGGCCCAGGGGCAGTTCTCCGGGAAGGCGTGGCGCGAACAGGTGATCACCCGCCAGCCGGCGCTGGAAAACCGCTTCACCGTGGCGTGGCCGATGCCGCGCGAGGCGCCGGTCAGGATAAGCGTGCGCTGTTCTTCCGGGGGTGTCGTCATGGCCCAAGCTTACGGCCATTGCGCTTTGGCGAATAGCGAATAGTTCGCAACTACTCGCTCGGCGCCGTCTCCAATCCCGCAGGGTCCTGATGGATAATGACCTCTGCTAGCGGGAAAGCCTTGCGAATCTCATCCTCCACCTCGTCGCTAATGGCGTGGGCGCGCATCAGCGTCATCGCGGGCGCGAGCTCGATGTGAAGCTGGATGAAGCTGTTCACGCCCGAGGCGCGGGTCCGCAACTCGTGCAGGCTGAGCACATCCTTGTGCCCGCGCACGATGGCCTTGATGCGCTCGCGGTCTTCGTCGGGTAGCTCGCGGTCCATCAGCTGGTCGTAGCTCTGGCGGAACACACCCCAGCCGTTCCAGACCAGCACGGCGGCGACGAACAGCGCGATCAGCGGATCAGCGCGCGTCCAGCCGAACGCCAGCAGCAGCACGATCGCGACGACGACGCCGATGCTGCTCGCCAGGTCGCCGACGAACTGCGCGGCG
>DASZCC010000249.1:0-7294 GCA_035943485.1 Rhizomicrobium sp.
AGCCACGGGTGGTTGCCTTGAATACTGCTGTCATCCCCGGCGAGTGCCGCGAAGCGGCGCGAGGGAAGGGGATCCACGACTGGGAACGGCACCTAGTCGTGGGTCCCCTTCCCCTCGCTGTCGCTCGGCCGGGGATGACAAAATTGATCATCTTCAACCGTTCGCTACGCGCTGTTCGCCCGGATGCGGGATCGCGAGACCGGCCTGAGAGTATTCGCGCAGCTTGTTGCGCAGTGTCCGGATCGAGATGCCGAGAATGTTCGCGGCATGCGTCCGGTTGCCCAGGCAATGATCGAGCGTATCCAGGATCAGATCGCGTTCGACATCCGACACCGTGCGGCCGACAAGACCACGCGTGGCGGCGACGGCGCTGTTGACGGCTGTCTGTACCGGCGCGGGAAGATCGCTGCGTGCAGTACCGACCTGCGTGCCATCCGGCAGGCGGATCGCTTCAGGCGAAATCTCGGTGCCTGTCGCGAGCAGTACGGCGCGGTGGATCGTGTTCTCGAGCTCGCGCACGTTGCCGCGCCAGGGATGACCGGACAGCAGCCGCTCGGTCTGCGAGCCGATCGGCTTGAACGCAACGCCATTGGCTTCGGCGTATTTCTTGGCGAAGTGCCGCGCGAGCGCCTGGATGTCACGCGGACGTTCGCGCAATGGCGGCAGGCGAAGGTTCACGACGTTGAGGCGATAGAGCAGGTCTTCGCGGAAGAAGCCCTGCTTCACGGCCTCGGCCAGATCGCGGTTCGATGTCGCGATGATGCGGATGTCGACCTTGACCGGCTTCATGCCGCCGACGCGGTCGATCTCGCGTTCCTGGACGGCGCGCAGCAGCTTGGCCTGAAGGCGCGCATCCATCTCGCTAATTTCGTCCAGCAGCAGCGTGCCGCCATTGGCTTCTTCGAACTTACCGATGCGCCGTGCGACGGCGCCGGTGAAGGCGCCCTTCTCATGACCGAACAGTTCGGATTCCAGCAGGTTCTCCGGGATGGCGGCGCAGTTGACCGAAATGAACGGCTTGTCGTTGCGCTCGGACTTGCGGTGGACATAGCGCGCGAGCACTTCTTTACCCGTGCCGCTCTCGCCGGTGATGAGGATCGAGGCTTCGCTGGGCGCGACCTGATCGGCAAGCGAGATCACCGCGCCCATCGCGTCGTCTTCAAAGATCAGTTGGTGGCTCTCATCTGCGACGGCGGCGAGGACGGCGGCGATCAGTTCTGGATCGGGCGGCAGCGGCAGGTATTCCTTGGCGCCGGCTCGGATCGCGTCGACCGCGCTGCGTGCGTCGGTGTTGATGCCACAGGCGACGACCGGGGTGCAGATGCGCTCGGCCGAGAGGCCGCGGACCAGAAGGCCGATGTCGCATTTGACGTCGCACAGCACGAGGTCGGCGCCGCGTCCGCCACGCAGCGTGGCGAGCGCCTGCTCGATGTCGGCGGCGTGCGTGACCTTGGCGCCGCGATCCATCGCGATCTTGGTGGCCTGACTGAGTTGGCCCTGGAGCTGGCCGACGATGAGAAGACGCATGACGCGATTCCTTCCTAGGACTGACCGGCTTTGATGATTTCCGTCATCGTCACGCCGAGACGGTCCTCGACGAGGACAACCTCTCCGCGCGCAACCAGGCGGTCATTCACATAGATATCGATGGCTTCGCCGACCTTGCGGTCCAGCTCGACGACGGTTCCCTTGCCGATCTTGAGCAGGTGGCTGACTTCCATCAGCGATTTGCCGAGCACGGCCGAAACCGTGACGGGCACATCGAACACCGCCTCCAGATCCTGGGCTGAGTGCTTCATGTCGCTTTCGGCGACAGGCTCCGCGCGCAGCAGCGCCGGATTGGCGCCGGCCTGGTCTTCGTGTCCGAGATCCGGCAGATCGACGTTGTCGCTTCCCGCCATGGCTTAATCCTTCACAGAGTTGGGATTGGAGAAACGGCGCGATATGAGAGCGGCGATCGCCGCCTCTATCGCCTCTTCGGAACGTTCAGCGCCGCCGCCGCGCCATTCGATGCGGCAATCGGCATTGCCGAGCGCGGCTTCGCTCGTGACCATCACGCGGCCTTCGAAACCCTCTTCATGCGCGATCTCGGCAATCTTCGCCTTGAGCACCTCGGCGACCTTGGGGCTCGCCGTCAGCACGATGCGTGGCTCCGCGATCGCCTGATGCATGGCGGCACGCAGGACTTCTTCCACTTCGCCGGCGGGAAAGGCGCCGACGGCGGATGAGGCGAGCTTGCGGGCTGCGCCCAGTGCGAGCATTGCTGCTTCCTGGCGCACTTCGTCGGTCGCCTTGCTCGAGCGGGCGAGCACGTTCTTCAGATGCTCGACGATCTTGGTGGTCTCCTGCGCCATCGACTCGGCAGCGCGGACCTGGCCGGCCTTCATGCCCTGTTCGCGGGCACGGGCCGAAAGCGCGTCGATCTCCTCGTGCGTGTACACTTTCTTCTGGCGCGCACGGGCGGCGTTCGACACGAGGTCGCCCTCGGGCCGGAATTCGATGTCAAAGGTGTATTTGGGCGCGTTCATCAATACACCAGCTCGTCTTCGCCCTGCTTGTTGGCGATCATGATTTCACCCTTGCCGGCGAGGTCCTTGGCGACGTTGACCATGCGCATCTGCGACTCGTCGACGTCCTTCAGGCGCACGGGGCCCATGGCTTCCATGTCCTCGCGCAAGATCTTGCCGGCGCGTTCGCTCATGTTCGAGAAGAACACGTCGCGCAGGGAGTCGGTCGAACCCTTTAATGCAAGAGCCAGCTTGTCCTTCTCGACATGGCGCAGCAGCGTCTGGATCGAACCGGGATCGAGCTTGGAGAGATCCTCGAAGGTGAACATCAGCGCCTTGATGCGTTCGGCGCTGTCGCGCGAGCGCTCTTCCAGCGCGGTGACGAAACGGCCTTCCGTCGCGCGGTCGAAATTGTTGAAGATTTCGGCCATGTGCTCATGCGCGTCGCGCTTGGCGGTGCGCGCCAGGTTGGACATGAACTCGATGCGCAGGGTCTGCTCGACCTTGTCGAGGATGTCTTTCGGCACCGATTCCATGCGCAGCATGCGCTGCACGACTTCCAGCGCGAATTCTTCCGGCAGCGCGCCCAGCACGCGGGCGGCATGTTCCGGCTTGATCTTGGACAGCACGACGGAGACGGTCTGCGGATATTCGTTCTTCAGGTAGTTCGCCAGAACGGTCTCGTTCACATTGGCGAGCTTGTCCCACATGGTGCGGCCGGCCGGACCGCGGATTTCTTCCATGATGGCGCCGACTTTGTCTTCGGGCATCATGCGGGCGAGCAGGCGCTCGGTGGATTCGTAGGATCCCATGAGCGATCCCGTGCCGGTCATCTGCGACACGAAGTCGACCAGCAGCTTCTCGATCAGCGCCGAGCTGACGGTGCCGAGCGAGGACATGACCTGCGAGACTTCCTTGATCTCGTCTTCGTCCATCAGCTGCCACACCTTGGCGGAGTGCTCTTCGCCAAGCGACAGCATGACGATCGCGGCGCGCTCGGCGCCGGTCAACTGGCGGACGTCTTCTTTCACAGCGGGTTTTGCGCGGGACATGGATCGGAGCTCTATGCGGGTTCGTGCAGCCAGGTGCGGATGATCGCCAGCGCTTCATCGGGATGCGCGGAGACGACTTCGCCGACCTTCTTGATGGAGGAATCGCGCACCTGACCTTCGATGCGCTGGATGTCGATCGCCGCTTTGGGCGAGGGCAACGCGGCCTGTTCCTGGCCAGGCGCAGCCGCGGCGTCGGGCGCCGGCAGCTGCGGCACGCTGGCGGGTCCGGCAACGGCCGGTGCGGACGTGGCGAACATGCGCGCGATCAGCGGGCGGGCGACGAAGAAGCCGATCAGCAGGGCGGTGAGCGAGAGGATTGCGACCTCGATGATCTTGTACCATTCGGCGCCATCGAGACCGAGCAGCGGCTTGGCCGCCGGCGTCGCGTCGCCCATGTCCATGCGGGCGAATTCCATGTTGTCGACCTGCACGATGTCGCCGCGCTTGGCGTCGAAGCCGATAGTGGACTTCACGAGGTCGGTGATCTGCTTCATCTCGGCCGGCGTGCGTGGCTTGTAGCTGGTGCCGGCGCCGGGCGTGCCGTCGACGACGACCGCGACGGACAGCTTCTTCACCGTGCCGCCATCGACCGCGGAGGTCTTGATAGCTTTGTTGATCTCGTAGTTGATCGTCTCTTCGTCATGGCTGGCGTTCGACTTTCCGCCGTCGCCCGCCGTCGTTGGCGCAGCGGCTCCCGGAAGCGCGGTGCCGACGGAAACCGCGCCACCCTGGCCACCGGTGGTGTCGGTGTTGGTTGTGTTCACGGTCTGCGTCGAACGGACGACCTTGGAGTCGGGATCGTAGGTCTCGGACGTCTCGGTCGTGTGCGTATAGGCGATGTCGGCCGTCACCTGAACGCGGACATGACCAGGCCCGACGACGCTGGCGACGATGGACTCGACGCGATCGCGCAGGCGATCCTCGAAGCCGGTCGTTTGGTTCTCTTCGTTCGCGGCCTGCGCGTCGGGACCGCTCTTGTCCTCGCCGCCCGCCAGCAGGTTGCCCTTGTCGTCGATGATCGCGACGCGTTCGGGCGAAAGACCCGAGACGGCGGCGGCGACGAGATGCTGGATGGCCTGGACCTGGCCGCGTGCAAGCACGCCGCGCGTCTTCAGGACGACTGATCCCGTGGGAGCTTCGTCGTTCTGGCCGAACAGCTGGTGCTCCGGCATCACAAGATGGATGCGGGCGGCGTCGACGCCTTCGATGGTCTGGACCGAGCGGGCGAGCTCGCCTTCCAGCGCGCGCATCTTGTTGATGTTCTGCACGAAGGCGGTGGTGCCGAACGTGTCGGACTTGTCGAAGATCTCATAGCCCGTGCCGGCCGAGGGGAGATTGTCGGCGGCGAGCGTCATGCGCAGCTTGGTGACGTCGTCGGAGGGGACGAGGATCGTGCCGCCGTCGCCCTTGATGTCGTACTTCTCCTGCATCGCGTCGAGCTTGGCGGTGACGGCAGTGGCGTCACGCGGATCGAGGCCGGAGAACAGGACGGACTTCGCCGGCTCCGTCAGAGCGCCCGCGACATAAAGGAAGAACGCGGTCAGCGCGGCCGCGACACCGGCCATGACGCCGAAGCGCGCTGCTCCAATGGCTTTGACGAATTCCGGCAATGCTCGCCCCTTTGCTGACGGCCGGACAGCGGGGTCTCCGCTTTCCGTGCCGTGCTAGGCAAACATTGCCGTGCGCGTGGTAAAGGCGCTCTTAACGCAGAGAAAATGCGAGTAGCGAATGGCGAGTGACGAATAGAGAAATTGCATTAGGGATTTCGAAACCTTCTCCCCTATTTGCCGTTCACCATTCGCTATTCGCCATTCGCCTCTTCAGTTTCTGTACTGCTGCACGCGTGTCGCGCGCAGACCCGGCATGCCAAAACGTTCGATCGCACGCTGCCAGGCGAGGAATTCTTCCACGGTCAGCGTATAGCGCTTGCATGCATCGTCGAGACTCAACAGGCCGCCGCGCACTGCCGCGACAACTTCCGCCTTGCGGCGAATGACCCAACGCCGCGTTGTCGGCGGCGGCAGGTCGGCGAGTGTCAGCGGGCTACCATCCGGCCCGATGACGTAACTCACGCGTCCCTTGCGGTCTTCGCTCATGTTCAATTGAGCTCCCAATGCCATACCCATCCCGAAAATAGCCCGCGTCGATTTAAGAAAAGGCCAAGAGCCGTGGTTAATGAACGTCTACAAAAAGCATTCAAATTCGCGCTTTTCTTTGACATTCCGGCGGCGCTTTCGGCGCACGCCGGTTCATTGGTCAGTCAGCCAATCCCTACTGGATCTGCTCAAGTGTCTGCAGCATCTGGTCCGCCGTCGTCACGATGCGAGCCGACGCCGAATAGGCGCGCTGCGTCGTGATGAGATTGGTGAACTCGGTTGCGAGATCGACGGTGGAACCTTCGAGCGTGTCCGCATCGATCTGACCGGCGCCGCCGAGATTGGCTTCGCCAACCGTGGCCGTACCCGACTGGTTGGACACGGTGTAGGCATTGCCGGAGACCGCCGTCAGGCCATCCGCATTCGCGAATGTCGCCACCGGGATCTTGTAGACCTTCTGCGACAGACCGTTCGAGAAGTTCGCGGTGACATAGCCGTTGGTATCAACGGTTACGCCCGTCAGGCTGCCGAACAGCGCGCCGTCGACGCTCGAGTTCACCAGCGTCGAGGGGTTGGCGAACTGTGTGATGCCATCGGAGCTTCCTGGCGTGCCCATGTTGATCGCGATCGTCTGCGGCGAGAGGCCGGAGTTCGCCGTGACGAACGGGATCGTGATGTTGGCCGAACCGCTGGCCGGCGACGCGCCGTTGACGTTGGCGAGCGTGCCGTCCGAGTTGAAGGTCAGCGTGCCGGAGCCGATGAGGCCATTGGTCGGGCTGCCGATGTTCGACTGCGTGCCCTGATAGGTGACTTCATAGGCCCAGGTGTTCGCGCCGGTCTTCTTGTAGGCGACGTTCAGGGGCTCTGAACCGCCCTGGCTGTCATAGACGTTGATCGTGCGGTTGAAGTCCGCCGTTGTGGTGCCGGCCGCCATGTCGCCTGTTGCATAGGTGGTGTCCGGCGTCGTGGTCGCCTGCAGGTTCGCCTGCAGCGTCATCTCGGTCGACGCCGACGCGCTGCCGGAGAAGTTGGAGACGTTGACGTTGGTGAGGTTGCTGCGATCCGCCGGCAGGTTGCCGCTGGTGTCGAGCTTCCAGCCCTGCAGGTAGTAACCGGCGGCATTGACCAGGTTGCCGTTCGCGTCGGGCGAGAAATTGCCGGCGCGTGTGTAAAGCTGATCCTGCGAACCCGCGCCGGGTGCCTGATCGCTCACCACGAAGAAGCCGTTGCCCTTGATCGACATCGACGTCTGAGACGTACCGGCAAGGCTGCCGCCCTGCGCGGTAATGTTCTGGGATTCGCTTGCGACGACACCGGCGTCCTCGATCTGGCCTGCACCGGCCGAAGAGGCCAGCAGCGTCGAGAAATTGCTTGTGCCGGCTTTGTAGCCGACGGTGTTGACGTTCGCGATGTTGGACGAGGCGACGCTCAGCGCTGCGCTGTTTGCGGAGAGCCCGGCGACGCCGATCTGCAATGCACCGTAGAGACTCATTTCATTCTTCCTTCCGGCTTCTGGAGCTTCGCTTCCGCGTCGCCGGCGATGGAGCGCCCGGTTCTTGGGCGCGGGTTTTGGTTAGTTCGTGACGCTTTCCACTCCGGAGATGTCGGCAAGCGTCACCTCCATTGGTCCGATGACGAG
>DASZCC010000250.1:0-5175 GCA_035943485.1 Rhizomicrobium sp.
GTGCGCAGGATGGTCACGGCGCGCCATTCGATGCCGGCGCTCATCACAAGGCGGTTGAAGCCATCGCTTTCCGCCTGGCCTCCGATCACGGCGTGGAAAGCGTCTTCCAGCGGCTGCTTGATCGTGGCGATGTCGGCGGCGCCTTCGTCGGCGCGCTCCATCAGGAAGTCGAGCACATTGGCTTCGCGCGTCCAGCCATCGCCGGTTTTCAGCGACAGCGGGAAGGCGTCCTCGGCAATCACGCGCAGGCCGAGATTCTCGAAGATCGGCAGCGAAGCCGACAACGGCATGACCTCGCCCAGCACGTAAAGCTTGAGGCGCAGCACGTCGTGCGCATCGGCCGGCTTGCGGTAGACGCGTGCGCGGACGCGCACCGGCTGATCGGACGCGGACAGAGCCTCGATCTCGTCGAGATCGCGCACCGCTTCCATCGGCTGGAAGGTGCCGCGATAGCCGGGCGAGAAATGCGCCGCGCGATCCTGCAGAAGCCGGATGCCCTCGGTCTCGCCATGCGCCGTCTCCAGCGCCTCGGCAAAGCCGTCGTCCCAGGTGCGGATCGCCTGACGGATTTCATCCTCCAGCAGCGAGACGCTGACATGCGGACGGATACCCTCATTGCGGCCCACAATGTAGTGGATGCGCGCCAGCACGGAGTCGTCGATCGTCGGCGTCGCCGCCGATGGCCGCCCGTTGAAGGCATGCGCGAGGATGTGGTGGATGCGCTCGCGAGCGTGTGTGTCGTAGCGATCGCGCGGCACGAAGACGAGGGCGGAGACGAAGCGGTCGAAGCGGTCGAAGCGCAGGAACACACGCACCGTCGGACGCTCGCCCAGGCGCAGGATGCCCTGGCTGATCGCGAACAGGTCGTCCTCGCCGATCTGAAAGAGATCGTCGCGCGGATAATTGTCGAGGATGTGCTGCAGCGCCTTGCCGTCGTGGCTCGCCGGCGGAAGACCAGCGCGCTCGACGACATGGGCGACCTTGCGGCGGAGCAAGGGGATATCCGCCGGCCGCTTGCTGTAAGCGCCCGAGGTGAACAGCCCGACGAAGCGGCGCTCGCCTGTGAGCTTGCCATCCTTGTCGAACGTCTTGATGCCGACATAGTCCATGTGCACGCGACGGTGCACGACGCTGCGCTCGTTCGACTTGGTGATGATCAGCGGCGACGGCTGGGTCAGGAAGGCGCGGACCTGCGGCGTCAGTGCGGCGCGATCAGGACCGCGGCGGATGACGCGAGCGTCCGCATCGGCCAGCACGCCAAGCCCGCTGTCGTCGATCGGATTGAGCGCGCCTTCGCCCTTGGGATCGAAGGCATAGTCGCGCGCGCCCAGGAAGGTGAAGTGGTTGTCGCCCAGCCATTCCAGGAAGGCCAAACTCTCATCGAGTTCGTCTTTCGTCGCCAGCGGTGGTTGCGCTTTCAGGTCCGCGACTGCTTCCTTCAGACGCTGCATCATCGGGCGCCAGTCGCGCACGGCGTGCCGTACTTGCGCGAAGGCCACCTTGGCGCCATGCACCAGTGCGGCGCGTTTCGATTCCGCAAGCAGCGGTTCGAGCAGCAGCACGATGACGCTGAGACTGCGGCCGTCGCGCGTGATGATCGGGTGGAACACGGCCCGCATGCGGCCGCCATGGGCATTCACTTCCGCGATCAGCGAGTCGAACAGGAACGGCGCGTCGTCGTTCACCGCGACCAGTACGCTGTCGTTCTCCTCGTAAGCCGGATCCTCGTCGCGTGCCGTGAACAGGGCGACTTCGCTCTCGCCAGGCTTGTGCGCGACGACCCGCTTGAGCACAAGCTTGGCGAGTGCGGCGAGGGCTTCCGGCGTGTAGCGGTTCACATCGTCAGGCGAGGCGCTGTGGTACAGCGCGTCGAAGAACGTTTTCAGTCCTGGCTCGACAGCGAGCTTGGCACCGGCAGCGAGTCGCTCGGCGGCTTCGGCTTCGGTTCTCACGGCGATATGTGCGGAATCGTCGGAAGGCAGAGCGGCAAGTGACATGAGGCCTCGCGCGGACTGGCGAGCGGGAAAATCGCGCGACCAGGAATGGCTATCGTAAGCCGCGCGAGATTACCTTTGCGTGACGGCCGAAAAAACCCTTGATGTCAGCGTCAGGCCTGCCAACGGAAAATTAATTTCGCCGCCGGTGCGATCGGTCAGGATCGTTGTCGCGGCTGCTGCACTGCAACCAAGCAATGTCAGCACGGCTCCCGCGGCGCTTCCAGAGAGGATCAGGCAAGCTAACGATCCCAGAAGCGCGACCGGCGCAACAAACAGCAAGACAGGCAGACGTGTGCGCAACAGAAGGGCCTGCGCCAGACAAGGCACGATGGCAAACAAGGCAACGACACTGGCCACCGCATGCGCCGGCACTACCAGAAACGCACCCATACCCCATGCAGTGCCGGACATCAGAAGCACCTTGCCGAGATCCTTCTCAAAGGACTGCAGAACGGAACGCTCGAATGGTGCGTGGTAGGCCATCGCATAGCAGCGGCCGACTGCTCCGATCGCCACCAGCATGAGAACTACCCAGCTGAATGTCGCGGAACGGAAATGGTGAAACGCGGCAATCGCGGACGCTGCCATCACGGCCAACGCGATTGCACAATATAAGGTGCGCTGAAGCAGGGTTACGAGCCGCGCGGTGTCCTCGGCTTCGGCATGCAGCGCCATCAGCTTGGCGATCACGGCCGGCATGGGATGCTCGGCAACCTTCGTGATCGGCCCCTGCACCGGCTTCAGCATCGCGTTCATGTGAACGGCCCCCCGCAACACAACATCTCTAGGCTCTGCTTTTGGTCTTAAGGTTGTATTAATTGAGGCACACGCTTCTGATTCGAGCTTCCGACCAGCAGGCGCCTGATGCCCACGACCGCCGTCATCTACGACCTTGAATTCACAGCCTGGACTGGCTCGATGTCCCACCGCTGGCTGCGCCCGGGCGAGTTCAAGGAGATCGTCCAGATCGGCGCCGTGAAAGTCGACGCAGTTTCGATGAAAATCGTCGCTGAATTCGACGCTATCATCCGCCCACGGATCAATTCGGCGCTTTCGCCCTATTTCGAGAAGCTGACCGGCATATCGAACGACGCGCTCAAGACAGGCGGCGTCGATCTGGCCGATGCGCTGACGCGCTTCGTCGCCTTCTGCGGTTCCGACACGACGTCGGCCTTCGGGCGCGACGATCTCGTGATCGGGGAGAACATCCGGCTCTACGGTCTGAAAGACATTGCGCCGGCTGCGGACTTCATCGACCTCCGTCCCTGGTTCCGGTCCAACGGGCTGGATTCCCGCGGGCTTCACTCCTGCGATGTTGGCCCAAGGCTTGGTGTTCCCTTCGAGGGCCATACCCACAACGCCCTCGCGGACAGCCGTTCCCTAGCGGCCGGCGCACGGGTGCTGGTCGGGAAGGGCGCGCCTTCGCCGTTTTATCCGGCGCTCGCCGGTGCTAAAACGGCGGCATGAAAATCCCAGGCCCAGATCATCCGATCACCGTCACGCCGCTCAAGGACCATATCGTCGTCAAGTTCGACGGCACGGTCATCGCCGACACGCATGGTGCGCTCGAGCTGCGCGAGTCGACGTACCCGCCAGTGCTCTACATTCCGCGCGCTGATGCAAAGATGGTGCACTACGCGCGCACCGATCATCACACGCATTGCCCGTACAAGGGCGACGCGAGCTATTTCGATCTGAGCACGACGGAAAAACGCGTGCCGAATGCGGTGTGGAGCTACGAAGCTCCGTTTCCCGCGATGGCGCAGATCAAGGACTACGTCGCCTACTATCCGCAGAATGTGACCATCGAGCGGACGCCTTGAAGGACGACGCCGACGCGATCATCCGCGCGCTCGATCTCCGACCCCATCCCGAAGGCGGCCACTATCGCGAGATCTTCCGCGACGGGCGCAAGCTCAACGGCCGCTCCGTCTCCACCGGCATCTTCTTCCTGATGAAGGGCGGCACCTGCTCGCGCTGGCATCGCATCGATTCCGCCGAGGTCTGGCACTTCTATCGCGGCGGCGCGCTCGAGCTGTCCTATGCGATGAGCAATGGCGAGATCGTCACGCAGATACTCGGCGCCGCGGTGGAGAAAGGCGAACGCCCCCAGATCGCCATCCCGCCCGGCGCCTGGCAACGCGCGCGTCCGCTGAGCGGCTTTACGCTATGCGGCTGCACAGTGGCGCCGGGCTTCGACTTCGACCGCTTTGAGATCGCGCCGGATGGGTTGTTGCCGGGGTAGGAAGCTAACCTCTCCCGTTTACGGGAGAGGTCCACGCAGTGATTTTTGGTGTGAGGGGGCAGTGCCGCCGACCTTTTGCCCTCACCCGAACGCTGCTGCGCATCGTTCGACCTCTCCCGCTTTCGCGGGCGAGGTTAAGTGCACTTTCACCCCTGCGTCGGCATCGCCAGCAGCTGTCCCAGCGCCCGCGCGATCGCGCGCGATGATGCCCGGCCGGCGTAACCGTGGCCGGCGACGTAGGTCACGTTCAGAGTCCGTCCATGCAGTGAGATCAGCGGGCGCGGGCCGGGTTCGACGTTGATGCCGTCGATCTTCGCCGCGAAGGCGGCGCGCGCGGCAGCTGCGGCGGCGAAGCGGTCGATGCCGCGCGCCGTATTCTGTAGTGTGTCGAAGGCGAGTGCGAGCTGCACGGTGTTGGCGGCCAGCGCGTTCCAGTCCGCTGTGAACGCAAGCTTGAGCTTGCGGAGATAGGCGACGTGCTGGGACTCGTCCGTCGCGGCCTTCTGCATGTCGGTGACAGAGGCCTGCGGCATCTCGGGCGGCGTGCTGTCGCCGGTGCGCGCCGCGGGAAGGCCGGCAGGCTTTGCGTCAGTGTAGATCGTCAAGCCGCCCCAACCGGCAACGCGGATCGCCGTGACGCCGGAATCGAATCTCAGCACGCGGCCGCCCAGCGAACCGCTGTCGACATAAAGCACATACACTTCGGGATCGCCGTCGTAGCGCAGCAGGTATTTGTCACCATAGGGCAGGAGCGTGAACTGGACGTCGCCGGCCGTGTAGGAGCCGCCCTCGATGCCGCCGACGCGATCCATCTCCAGCCGCATGGACATATCGTTCTGCGCCTGGCTCGCCCCGCTGAAGGCGATCAGTGCAGCAAAAGCCAATGCAATCCCGCGACTGGGCATACCACCGTGCTCTGTTCGACATCCCGCC
>DASZCC010000251.1:0-3516 GCA_035943485.1 Rhizomicrobium sp.
CGCTCGGGCGATCTCGACTTCGACGAAGTGTTCGCCGATCCGGTGAGCGGCAAGGTGCTGGGCACGCGGGAATACGGCGCGGCGATATTCTCCCGCGCCAACATCATCCCCCTGATCTACATCTTCCACTACAGCCTGAAGCTTCCACTCGTCTGGGGCATGCTGCTGATGGGCGGCGTCGCCTGTGTCTGGGCGATCGACTGCTTTTTCGGTTTTGCACTGACGATACCGCGCGGCCGCTGGCGGAAGTGGGCCGTCGCGTGGCGTGTGAAGACGGGCGCCGGCACCTATCGGCTCAATCTCGATTTGCATCGCGCCGGAGGTCTGTGGCTTTGGCTTCTGCTCTTCATGATGGCGGTCTCGGGCATCGCGCTCAATCTCAATGAGCAGGTGTTCCGTCCGCTGCTGGGCAGCATCGTGAAGCTGTCGCCGTCTCCGCTGGAGATCGCGGCAGCCAGACCGCGCTCGAAGGCCGGCGCCGCGACGGTCTCGTTCGACCGGGCGATCGCACGCGCGCGATCATCCGTGCACGGAGAGTTCACCCCGCGCCTGATCTTCCATGTCGCCGAATATGGCGCATATGGCGTCGGCTACTCGCGCGCAGGCGAAGACGGCGAGAACGGCTTGGGCAATTCCTATGTCTATGTCGACGACCGGACCGGCGCCGTTGTCGCGCGCGAGGCGATGGGTGAAGGCACACCGGGCGACGTCTTCGCGCAGGCGCAATTTCCGCTGCACAGCGGACGCATCATCGGGCTGCCGGGTCGCGTCCTGATCGCGTTGCTTGGGCTTTGTGTTGCGGGACTTTCGGTGACCGGCGTCTATATTTGGGCCCGCAAGAGCCACTGGTTCGCGCGCTCGCGTCGCAAGGCCGTCACGCGCAAGGCCATCGGAGGACCGGTAACAGAGTAGGTAGCGCCTGTAACATTAAATTCCTACTCGTGGGCTTTAAATCCTGTAGCGGCTTCCTATCTGTTTCCTGATGAAAGGAGACAGAGCCGTGCCGCACAGACTTCAAATCGCAAGCAACCGCCATGGGACCGTTCACTGGTACGATTTGAATGTCCGTTTCGTCGCTTCACGGCAGATCGCGGGCGACCCGGAAGCCCGACAGGCTCGAGTAGTCATACTCGCCAGGCGTCGCCGGCGCGCCGCTGCGTGCAGCAGAGCGCACGAAGATCGGCGTGTTGTCCCACGACCCGCCGCGGATGACATGCTTGGTGCAGGCGGGATCCTTCCAGGCGCGGCCGTCACCCGGCGCGCCGACATAGCTCGCGTGCCAGCAATCGGCCGTCCACTGCCAGGCGTTGCCGAGCACGCTATAGAGTCCGAACGGATTGGGCTTGAAGCTGTCGACATCGGTCAGAACGCGCGCATCCGCCTTGCTGCCGCAGCCATTGCAGTTGGCATTGCCGACGCCGAGGTCGTCGCCCCACCAGCGCACCGTCGTGGTGCCGCCGCGTGCGGCGTACTCCCATTCGGCTTCACTCGGCAGGCGATAGGGCCCGTTGCCTTTCACCATGCCCGGCCGCGCCGCGCGAACCTTGGCGTTGAGCCACGCGATGTAGGCCTGCGCGTCTTTCCAGTCGAGACAGACCGCCGGCCATTGGGGCGGCTGAATATCAAACGGCGGATAGGCGCGGCCGTCGCCCGGCGTCTCCCACACCGTGCCCAGCATGGAGTTGCAGGCATCGGGCTTGTAACCGCTGTCGCGGAGGAATTTCAGGAACTGTTCGGTCGTCACCGGATATTTGCCGATCGCGAACGCCTTGATCGTCACGCGATGCTGCGGACCCTCATTGTCGAAATGACCGGCTTCGGCAGCGGCGCTTCCCATCACGAAGGCGCCGGCCGGAATGCCGACCATCGTCGGGCAATCGGTGCATTCGGTGAACTCGCGCGCCGTCTGGTCCTGCGCCCATGCAGGTGCAGCCATGAGTGTCAGCGCGAAGAGGGAGAGGAGGAGTGTTCTCAGCATGACGATGCGTAAGTATCGGCGAGAAGCTTCCGACACGCCAGCGGCGCGCGTTGACGCAATCGTGAGCGACGCGATTGTGACCGGCGCGGTTCGCCATTACAGCAATGTCATCGCTATTCGAGGGGTTTTCATGTCCGCCAACATTCCGGAAGGGTTCCGGCCGTTTCGCTTCAGCACGGGGTTCATCGAAGCCATAGGTCCGCTCTACGGACGCTGGGACGGCGAGCGTCTTGTGATGGGGTTTCGCGTCGAGATGCGTCACTGCAATCCCGGCCAGGTCGCGCATGGCGGCATGCTCGCAACCTTCGCCGACATGTTCATTCCGATCGCGGCGCGGATGCAGTCCAAGGCTGATGTCGGTTTCGCACCGACGGTCAATCTCACGCTCGACTATCTGGCGCCGGCCAAGCTCGGCTCCTGGGTCGAGGGGCGCGGCGAATTTCTGCGCGCGGGGAAAAGTTTGTTTTTCGCTCAAGGGTTGGCGACGGCCGACGGCGTGGCGTGCCTGCGTGCCAGCGGAATCTTCAAGGTTATGCCGGCGAATGGCATGGTGCCCACGCCTGATGCGCTGTTCGGCGACAGCTGAATTTGGGTTATCGTGAGCGCATGACCGACACACCACCACCCCTTGAAAATGGCTCGAACGTTGATCCCAACGCGCGGTGGAAATTCATCCGCGACGTGTTCATGTTCGAGGTGAAACTTGCGCTGAACAACGTCCACAATTTCTTCCAGATACCGCTGACGATCGGTGTGGCGCTTTTCGATTTGGTCGTGCGCGGCAAGGAAGAAGGCGAGCGCTTCTACAAGGTCGTGGAGATGGGCCGCACCATCGACGACTCGATCGACATCTACTCAATCATCGCCCATCGCCAGAAGAGTCTGAACAAGTCCTACACGCTCGATGCGGTCGTCTCGAAGCTTGAGGGCGTGATTGTGCGAGAGGTGCAGAAGGGCGGCACCGCTGCCACCGTGAAGGCCGCGGTCGACAAGGCGATCGACGAGCTCCAGGCACGAACCGAACCTGCGTCCAAGATCGGCGACGCGGTGATCAACGTCGCCGACAAGATCCACTCGAAAGTCCAAGAGTGAATCGGTTAGGCGCTTTCGAATCCTTCAAGCGTGTTGACGGTAATGGTGGCGAGAGCTTCGAGGTTGTAGCCGCCCTCGAAGCAGAACACCGTCGGCCGCTTCATGCGCGCGATGGTCTCGCCGAGCCTGAAATAGTCGTCGGCGCGCAACTTGAACTTGGAAATCGGATCGAGTTCGAACGTATCGAGTCCGAGCGAGACGAGCAGAACGTCCGGTCCGAATGCCTCGATCCGCTTGATCGCAGTGTCCAGCGCCCAGGAATAGGCCGTCCAGTCAGCGTACATCGGCAGGGGCAGGTTGACGTTCGCGCCTTCTCCGCGGCCTTCACCGTTCTCGTCCGCGAAGCCCAGGAAGTGCGGATAGGCGAACACCGGATCGCCATGGATCGAGGCGAAGAACACATCGGCGCTGCGATAGAAGATGCTCTGCGTGCCGTTGCCGTGGTG
>DASZCC010000252.1:0-1880 GCA_035943485.1 Rhizomicrobium sp.
GACTCCGGTTGGCCCGATCATCAGGATGTTCTTGGGCAGCACTTCCTCACGCAGATCGGCGCCAAGCTGCTGGCGGCGCCAGCGGTTGCGCAACGCGATGGCGACCGCGCGCTTGGCATCATGCTGTCCGACGATATAGCGATCGAGTTCGGAGACGATCTCGCGGGGGGTAAACGATGAACTCATTGCGTGTCGATGCTTTCCAGAACCAGGCTGTCGTTGGTGTAGACGCAGATGTCGGCAGCGATCTTCATGGCGCGTCGCGCGATCTCCTCCGCCGACAAATCCATGCCGAACAGCGCACGCGCGGCAGCCAGTGCGAAAGGTCCACCAGAGCCGATGCCGATCAGGCCCTCTTCGGGCTCGACCACATCGCCGGTACCTGACAGGAGGAGCGACGTCTTCGCGTCAGCCACCGCCATCATCGCTTCCAGCCGTCGCAGATAACGGTCGGTGCGCCAGTCTTTCGCGAGCTCGACGCAGGCGCGCGCGAGATTGCCGGGATGCTGCTCGATCTTGGCCTCAAGCCTCTCTGACAGCGCGAAGGCATCGGCGGTGGCGCCAGCAAAACCGACCAGCACATCGCCCTTTCCGATGCGGCGCACCTTGCGGGCATTGGCTTTCATTACCGTGGCGCCCGCCGTCACCTGGCCATCGCCGGCTACGACGACCTTGCCGCCCTTGCGCACCGACAGGATCGTCGTCATTGCCGCTTCCCTTTTGCTGTCATGGTCTTGGCCTTATACAAATGCCTATGCGCTTCGCTTTGTTCAGCTTGCTGGCCGCGACCCTATGGTCCACCGCGACGTGCGCGCAACCGGCCTCACCGTTCATCTATGATTGCCAGGCCTATCTGACAAGAGCGGACCCGATTCCGCCTGTCGCCGCCGGCGACACCGATCCGTGGCAATGCACGGCGCCGACGCTCAAGACCTCGACCGCCACGCACTGGCAACGTACGGCGCTGGAATATTGCCGCCTGACGACGAGTGCCTATGACACGGCGCTGACGGCGGCGCGGAGGATGGCGGCGACGCATAGACGGCGGCAATGGATCGTCATCATGGATGCCGACGAGACCGTGATCGACAACACGCTGTTCGAACGCGCCCGCGACCAGTGCGGTGATCCTGTCCATGACGCGCAATGGGAAAGCTGGGTGCATGCCGCCATCGCGCGTGATGTGCCGGGTGCGGCGATCTTCACGCAGCAGGTCCACCGCATGGGCGGACTCGTCGCCCTCGTGACCAATCGTGTGGCGGCCGACGATACGATCACGCGCGGCGTGCTGAAGAACATCGGCGTGTGGTTCGACTATGAGATCGGCAGCAGCGGCACCTACGACAAGACCACGCGCTGGCAAGGCGCCATGACAGCTCTGACGGTGAAATTCGGCCGCCATCCAATGCCCGTCATGTGGCTTGGCGACCAGGTAACCGATCTCGCCATCACCGATCGCCACGGCCGCATCCTGCGCGCCATGAGCCAGAAGGACTCCGGCGACGGCATCGGCCGCAACTTGTTCCTGCTGCCCAACGCGATGTACGGCAATTGGACAGACAATCCGGATCGATAGGTGCGGTGAGGACTTCGACATGCCTTTTGGCGGCTGCCAACGCTCTTGTCTGGGGCTATTTCATCTGGTCGAGATGGGATGGGTTGCGGAGTGTCGAGGCGCAACACGTCGACGGGTATCCACCTGCCGGACAGTTTGAATTCTATCTTGGGACGCCGGCACTCATTCTGGTCGTCTGCCTTCTGGCGTTGGCCCTTGTACTCTGGAAACGCTGGATACGAGTGGGCACCGCGGTTCTCGTGACGGCGCTGCTCCTTGTTCTCCCCTTTGGCTGCTTTTACACGGGCGGCATCTGATGACGGCC
>DASZCC010000253.1:0-5379 GCA_035943485.1 Rhizomicrobium sp.
GTCGCCGAACCAGTCCTGTGTCGCCGCCTGATAGGTGGCGCTGATATCGAGACCCGCTGTCACATACGACGCCACATTTATTTCGGTCGAGGAAACACTGGAGATCGCGCCGGGGAACTGCGATCCCGGCGTTGTGAAGCGGCTGATCGAGGCACAGAACGGATTGTCGATAGACGACAAGTCCACGCACTCATCGGCAATCTGCTGCGGTGTAGGGGCAACGATCGCGTTGGTGATAGCGACATTGTACCAGTCCGCCGTGAAGACGAAGTTCGTATCCGGCGGAGTAATCACAATGCCTGCCGTGAAGGTGCGCGCGCTCTCGGGCCTCAGCAGCGCATTGCCACTGGTGAGAACGGGGACAGTCGAGCCCGTCGACAGATTGGCGGTTGCCGGGTCGTAGGGCAGACCAAGCTGCTGGAACAAGGCAATGCAGTTCGCCTGGCGGAATGGGGTGCCCGCATTCACCTCGGACGCGTCGCACGGATCGTTGACGCCGTTAAACAGGCGCTGTTGCGGCGCGAACAGTTCGCCCACATTCGGCGCACGCACGGCGTATGCCTCGGTCGCGCGGAAGCGCAACAAGTCGATCGGCTGCCAGATGCCGCCCACATTCCAGCTCGTCGCGTCGCCTGCCGTGGAGTAGTGCGACTGACGCACGGCGCCCGAGACCGACAGCTCCTTGGCATAGGGCTGGTCGAGGAGGATCGGCAGGTTCGCTTCGGCGAAGAACTCGGCGACGTCAAATCGCCCCGAGACCGGCAGTGTGCCGCTGTCGAAGACCAGATCATTCTGCACCAGCGGGCTCGGCGTCGACGAACTTGTTTCCTTACGGTATTCGCCGCCGACAACCAGGCTCAGCGGACCGGCAAATCCCCAGTGCTTGAACTGGTCAAAATCCGCGTTGAAATAACCGGACAAGACATTCTGTGTCAGCACGCCGCGCGTATCGGTGTTGGCCGAGAACCACGCGATCG
Organism: Rhizomicrobium sp.; assembly: GCA_035943485.1. Classification (GTDB taxonomy): domain Bacteria; phylum Pseudomonadota; class Alphaproteobacteria; order Micropepsales; family Micropepsaceae; genus Rhizomicrobium. Next base: position 978 of record DASZCC010000253.1, read on the forward strand.
CCTTTTTCTGATTGGCGTTCGGATCGAATGGATTGAACGCGAGGCAACCTGAATTCGGGCCCGGCGTGAACGTGGCCGGGAACCGCGAGCTGTCGAAATTGTCGGTATCTGTAAACTGCGTGAAGCCCGGGAAGATTGCGGTCAGATCCGGCGGCACGGCGCCGGGATTGATATTCGACCGGCAGGTGGGACCATTCGGTCCGTTGACAGAATCCATGGCCGCGAAGAATCGGTCTTCAATACGGTTGCCGACGTCGATGTCATCGATGTCGGTCTGACCATAAACGTAGGAGAAACTGTATTTGACATTGTTCATGATCGACGGATCGAACGGAATGTCGCCGGTCGCGTTGATGTTAAAGCGATAGAGATTGCGCTTGATCTCTTCGGCGCGGCGCAGCGCGAGATAGTCCTCGCTCAGAACGCCTTGACCGAGGCCGTTATTCGCAATCGCCGTCGCGACATCCGGCGGCAGGAAAGCATTGTCGGGGTTGAGCATCACAAAGTCGTCGAACGGCGGTGAGCCGAACGACTTGCTGTCGACCATCGCGTATTTGAAGCTGCCGCTGACGTGGAAGTAGTCCGAGAAATCGTAGTGGGCGTCTGCTTCCGCGATGGCGCGGCGCTGGGTCGGCTGGAAGTCACCTTCCAGCACATTGGCGAAAGGCTGGCCGGATGATCCGGTCGCGCGAACGCCGTCCAGGTTTATGCCGGGAATATAGGGGTTGCCATTGCCGAGGAAGTCCGGATTGCCGTCCAGGTCCGTATCGATCGCGCCGGTCGGGGCGGAGAAGATGAACTGCGCATTCGTGGTCGGGACGAATTGCGGCAGCGACGGGTCGTCGGCCAGATTGTTTGGATTGGGAATGAAGAAGGTTGCACCGCCGACTTTTGTGAAGTCGCGCTGCGTGAAGAACAGGCGATCCTGATACGAACCTTCAAAAGTCAGTGTGACGTTGCCTTTGCCGTCATCGAAATTGTGGCCGTAGGAAATCGCGGCAAGATATTTGGAGCCGCCACCGTCATTCGACGTACCGGCCTGGAAACGGCTCGAGACACCTTCGAGGTCGTGCTTCATGATGAAGTTGACCGCGCCCGACACGCCGTGTGCGCCATAGATGGCCGACGCGCCGCCGGTGACCACATCGACGCGGTCGATCAGGGTGATCGGAATTGTCGCTGTGTCCACCACCGCGCTGCCGGTCGCCGATGCGACCTGGCGCTGGCCGTCGATCAGGACCAGCGTGCGCTTGGCGCCGAGGTTGCGCAGGTCGAGAAGGTTGAGGCCGCCAAGCGAGGTGCCGTCGTCCTGCGACGGTGTGCCGAAGCCGTTCAGATCGTTGTCGCCGAGCGAACCAGAAAGAGCCGGGATGCGCTTCAGGTAGTCGGTGATGTTGATCTTGCCGCTGTTCGCGAGGGCAGCCGAGTCGACCGAAACGACCGGGTTGGGCAACGCGATCTCCGGGCGGGGAATGCGCGAGCCGGTAACGATGACTGTCTCTGGCGCCTCCTGTCCGACTGCGAGAGATGTTGCTGCTGCGACTGACGCGCCGGCCAGCATGGCGACGCGAAATTGGCGTGCGAATCCGGATGACATCTGATCCCCCTTAAACTCTGGCGACGGTCTGTCTGGGTCCATCGCCCGACCCGCGCCGCTTCTCGCCTCATCCCGAGGCCGATTTTGTGCTGCGAAGCAGCATGACGGCGCTAACAACAATCCTTCACAAACTCGCAACCTTGTGAAAGTAACATTCGCGTCAACGCCTTAGAACGCAGCTATGGAACTTCGCAATTTACGCTGTGCGAGGATTGCCGGACACGGCAACGCAACAAAGTTCCCGGGAAATGCCCTCTTGTGGGCGGGGTCTACCCCCCGTACAACTGTCCATCCCGTTGTCACGGGCGATTCATGCCCCGGCGCCAGCCGGCGGCCCGTCTGGATGGAATGATTCCGTCCTCCGCCTCGAAAACCGTGGGATACCCCAATGGCGCAGCGCGTCATGCGACGCCCGTGCTCGGTACCTGTGAAGATGAACGAATTTTGGGAATTAGACGTCCAGACCGGCTCGATTGACGAGCCGCGCGCCTTGCGCGCGACAGGACGCCAATTCCTTTTGTCCCAACCAACCAACAGATCACGCCGTCCCGCCTGGCTCGCGCTTTCGCGCGGCCAGCCCGCACGGCGTCTCGGAGTATTTCATGCCCAAGCGCATGCTTATCGATGCCAGCCACCCGGAGGAGACCCGGGTCGTCGTTCTTGACGGCAACAAGGTCGAGGAATTCGATTTCGAGGCCGCAACAAGGCGGCCACTCAAAGGCAACATCTACCTCGCGAAGGTGACGCGCGTTGAGCCGTCACTGCAGGCGGCGTTCGTCGAGTATGGCGGCAACCGCCAGGGCTTCCTCGCCTTCTCGGAAATCCACCCGGACTATTACCAGATCCCCATCGCCGATCGTCAGGCGCTGCTCGCCGAGCAGGAAGCCGACGCGCGCCGCCGTCAGGAAGACGACATCGAGTCCTTCGAGATCACCTCCGGTCCCAAGCCGGAAGCCGATGACGAGGACGAAGACGAGAGCGAGGACACCGAAGCTGGCGAGAACGTCGAGCCGTCCGCCGAACTCTCAAGCGACGCACCGGCTGCCGCTGTCGAAGCGCTCCCCACCGAGGACGGCGCCGAGGCTGCGCGTCCGCCGGTCGAAGAGCACGAAGGCGTTTTCGAACATCGTGGCGCTGCCGCGGAAGACGATGACGAGGACGACGAGGAAGAAGACCACGCCGACCACGTCCATCACTCGGCCGAAGACGAGACGATCGACGACGTCGCCGAGGAAGAAGAGGACGAAGGCGTCGTCGACGAGCAGACCGTCGCGGCCTCCTCGTCTCACATCCCGGCCGAAGAAGGCGTCCACATCGACACGCCCGAGCCGGAGATCACCGACCAGATCCCCGACATCCAGACCGCGTCCGAGCAGCCGCTCGAAGGCGAGCACACCGGCGAGCAGAATGGCGAGGCCAAACCGCTTCAGGCCCAGCGCCCGTCGCAGCGCTGGATGAAGCGCCGCCACTACAAGATCCAGGAAGTCATCAAGCGCCGCCAGATCATCCTCGTGCAGGTCGTGAAGGAAGAGCGCGGCAACAAGGGCGCGGCGCTCACCACCTATCTGTCGCTCGCCGGCCGCTATTGCGTGCTGATGCCCAACACCCCGCGCGGCGGCGGCATCTCGCGCAAGATCACCAATGCCAATGACCGCAAGCGCCTGAAGTCGGCCGCCCAGTCGCTGGAGCTGCCCGAGGGCATGGGCCTGATCATTCGTACTGCCGGCGAGAACCGCACCAAGGTCGAGATCAGGCGCGACTACGAATACCTGCTGCGCATGTGGGACACGATCCGCGAGACAACGCTGAACTCCAATGCGCCGGCGAACGTCTATGAGGAAGGCGACCTGATAAAGCGCGCCATCCGCGATCTCTATAACAAGGACGTCACTGACGTGGTGGTCGAGGGCGATGCGGGCTACCGCAACGCCAAGGACTTCATGCGCATGCTGATGCCGACGCATGCCAAGAACGTGAAGCCGTACCACGAGCCAGTGCCGCTCTATCAGCGTTATCACATCGAGGCGCAGCTGGACGCGATGTTCTCGCCGACAGTTACGCTCAAATCCGGCGGCTACATCGTCATCAACCAGACCGAAGCGCTGGTCTCGATCGACGTGAACTCCGGCCGCGCGACGCGCGAGCATTCGATCGAGGAGACGGCGCGCAAGACCAATCTCGAAGCCGCCGAGGAGATCGGCCGCCAGCTTCGCCTGCGCGATCTCGCCGGCCTCATCGTCATCGACTTCATCGACATGGAAGACGGCCGCAACGACCGCGATGTCGAAAAGCGCATCCGCGACGCGGTGAAGAACGATCGTGCCCGCATCCAGATCGGCAAGATCAGCCAGTTCGGCCTGCTTGAGATGTCGCGCCAGCGCCTGCGCGCGGGCGTCGTCGCCGGCTCGACAGTCCCCTGCCCGCATTGCGGCGGCCAGGGCATCGTCCGCTCCGTCGAATCCACCGCGCTGCGCGTGCTGCGCGGACTTGAGGAGGAAGCGCAGAAGCAGCGCGCCGAGAGCCTTGTCGTGCGCGTGGCGCAGGACGTCGCGATCTACACCCTCAACCAGAAGCGCCGCGAACTCGCGCGCCTGGAGACCGAATACAGCATCACTGTCAGCTTCGAGCCCAAGGAAGACCTGCTGGCCGGCGCGTTCGATATCGAACGCATCGGCACACGCAATCCGCAGGACTATCCGCGGCCGCAGCTCACCGCGCCGGTCGAACATGCCGCCGACGAGAATGATGTCGACGACGTCGTCGAGGAAGAACTCGACGAGGAAGACGAGATCATCGAGGAAGCTG
>DASZCC010000254.1:0-15869 GCA_035943485.1 Rhizomicrobium sp.
CGCGTCACGATGAGCCGCCTGCGCCGCACCATCGCGCTGCGCCTCAAGGAATCGCAGAACACCGCCGCCCAGCTCACGACCTTTAACGAGGTCGATATGAGCCATGTCATGGCACTGCGCGCCGAGTACAAGGAAAGCTTCGAGAAGAAGCACGGCGTGCGTCTCGGCTTCATGGGCTTCTTCGTGAAGGCGTGCATCGCAGCGCTGAAGGAGCTGCCGAACGTCAACGCCGAGATTGAAGGCGACGATGTCGTCTACAAGAACTACTACAACATCGGCATCGCGGTCTCGACCGAGCGCGGCCTGATCGTGCCGGTGCTGCGTGATGCGGACCTGCTGTCGCTGGCGCAGATCGAGGCGCACATCACCGATTTCGGCACGCGCGCGCGCGACAACAAATTGAAGCTGGAAGAGCTGCAGGGCGGCACGTTCTCCATCACCAATGGCGGCGTGTTCGGCTCGCTGATGTCGACGCCGATCCTCAACACGCCGCAGTCCGGCATCCTCGGCATGCACAAGATCCAGCCGCGTCCGGTGGCGATCGACAACAAGGTCGAGATCCGCCCGATGATGTATCTGGCGCTGTCCTATGATCACCGCATAGTCGACGGCCGCGAAGCCGTGACGTTCCTGGTGCGTGTGAAGGAGAACCTGGAAGATCCACAGCGCCTGCTGCTGGACATCTAGGACTTCGGCGGTAGCGGCACGAACAGGCTTGTGCGCCTGACGTAGTCGGCATAGCCGGGACGACGCGAGGCGATCGTGTCCTCCATCAGGCCTGCGCCGGAGTAGTGGACCAGCAGCGCGCTCATCGCAATCGGGCTGAGGATCAGCCACCATGGCCCGCCGGCTGCGATCGCCAGCAGGAAGAAGCCCCACCACAGCGTGAAGTCGCCGAAATAGTTCGGATGGCGCGACCACGCCCAGATGCCGGTATCGAGTACGCGGTTGCGATTGGCCGGATCGGCGCGGAAGCGGGTCAGCTGCACGTCCGCCACGGCTTCGATCGCGATGCCGGCGATAGCCAGCGCGGTGCCGACGCCGTCGAGCCAGTTCAGCGGGTTCCGATACACCAGCGCCGCCTGCAACGGCCACGAGATGACCCACAGCAGCGCTGCCTGCATCCAGAAAATCCACCACAGGCTGGTGACCGCGAAATTGCCGCCGCGCTTCCGGCGGATCTCGGTGTAGCGGTAGTCCTCATGGCCCAACCGGCGCCAGCGCGCGTAGATATGCGATCCCAGCCTGACCGCCCAGACCTCAACGAGCACCAGCACGATAAAACCGCGCATGCTTACACCGGTGACGAGCGCGCTCACGATGGCAAGCACCGCGAAGGCCGGCGCCCACAGGATGTCGACGATGCTGACGTCATTCAGCCGACGGCTGAGGACCCAGGCCGCGGTCATCATGGCGAACGCCAGGACAAGCGTGATGAGGGCGATGATCATGGAGTGAATACGCGCGGGGGCGGGAGTTGGATCAATACTAACCTCTCCCGTTTACGGGAGAGGTCCACAAATCGCGCAGCGATTTTTGGGGTGAGGGGAGCAGTGCTTGGGTCCTTTGCCCTCACCCGATTTGCAAGTGCAAATCGACCTCTCCCGCTATTGCGGGCGAGGTTAGAGAGCTCAGGCCACCCGCTTGTCCATCATCTCGAGCTTGGCGAGTTCGACATGGGCGCGCAGTTCGATCTCATCGAGAACACCCTGCAATTGCGGGTCGGCGAAGCTGTCGTGACGACGGGTCACGGCCACAGCGAGACGCGTCAGCGTCGCGCGCGGGATGCCGCCAGCGAGAAGTCCGTCGCGGACCTCATCCAGCATGTCGAGGATGTTCTCGCCATGCGCGAGACCGCGCGAGCGACCCTCGGTGGAATCCTCCATGCCCTGGAGCATGAGTATGGAGTCGAGCGCGCCGATCGGGCCGGGGCCCGACGTTGTCGTGGCACGGACTTCGGTGGAGTCAGAGACGGAGAACGTACCGCCCGTGGAAGACGCAGGCTTGCCCGCCCGGCGAACCGAGCTGGTTGAAATGCGATCCGGACCTTTGATCTCCATGGGCATGTCCCACTACGACACGCCACCATGGCGCATCGTGGTTAAGGAAGTGTTGCCCTAACCGATACGTTTGCGCAGTTTCGCCTGCATCGCGGGCCACGTGTTTTCCAGCCCCAGATTGTGCGGCCCGAACGGCACGGGCAGCAGCTCGGAAATGCTCGTCACCGTGATCGTCTTCAGATCGCCGCTGCAGCAGATCACGCGCACATCGACCTGCGCCTGCTGCGCGCCTTCAAGGATCACCTGACGACACCTGCCGCACGGCGTGACGACGGAATCCGCCGCAAACGGCTCGGTGAATTTCTGTCCCGTGACGGCGATCGCCTCGATGTGGAAATCGCCTTCCGCATTGGCACGCGTGATGGCGGAGACCTCGGCGCAGAAGGTGATGCCATAGGACGCGTTCTCCAGATTGGCGCCGGCATGAATCGCATGCGACTTCGTCCGCACCGCCGCGCCCACCGCGAAGCCGGAGTAAGGCGCATAGGCATTGGCGGAAACGGCGTGCGCGGCGTGAACGAGACGCTGGTCTTCTTCCGACAGGTCGTGCAGCGAAACGGTTTTCATCACGTCCTCACGCCCGGTGATAGGGATGTCCGGCGAGTATGGTCAGCGCGCGGTAGATCTGTTCCGACAGCATGGCTCGCACCATCAGATGCGGCCAGGTCTGTGGCCCGAAGGCGAGACTGCGGCCGGCCTTCTTGCCGGGCAGCGGCGCCAGGCCGTCCGGCCCGCCGATCACGAACGCCATGTCCTTGGTGCCGGCATCGCGCAGCGCGCCCAGCATCTCGGCGAAATCCTCGCTCGTCATGCCTTTGCCGCGCGCGTCCAGCAGCACGACATGCGCGCCATCGGGAATGCGGTTGGAAAGCTTCTCCGCCTCGTCCGCCATGCGCGTCTTGGTCTCGCGCGCCTTGGAGACCGCGATCTCGTCCACCGTCACCGCGGCGATGCCCATGCGGCAGCCCATCGCCTGGGCGCGGCCGACGAAATCTTCCGACAGTGCACCTTCCGGCGTGCCGCGCGCATGACCGACGGCGAGGATATGCAGGCGCATGGGCTCAGGCCCGGCGTTGCTTGGGCTCGTCCACCGACCACATGCCTTCGAGGTCGTAGTAGTCGCGCACTTCCGCGCGGAAGACATGCACGATCACATCGCCGGCGTCGACCAGCACCCAGTCACCCTGCTGCGCGCCATTGACCGGCCGCGTGCCGTAGCCCGCCTCTTTCAGGCGGCGCGCGAGATGCTCGGCGATTGAGGCGACATGGCGCGACGAGCGGCCGGTCGCCACCACGATCGCATCGGCCAGCGAGGAACGTCCGCCCATATCGATGGTCACGATATCCTCGGCCTTGTCGTCATCCAGCGAGTTGCGGATGCGTTCGAGCAGCGCCTCATCCATCACGGTGGGCGGCGCGGCCTTCTTCTTGATGGGAGCTCTTTCTTCAGTTTTGGCGGCGGCCTTTTTCCTTGGCGCGGCCTTCTTTGTCGCGGGCTTCTTGGCGGGCGCTTTCTTCGCGCCGGTCGTCTTGCGGGTCAGTTTACGGTCTCCTTGCGCAGCGATAGGCGCGCGAAGCCAATCTATCACGCCGGGCGCTTGCCGACCAACCCCGCGCGGATTGCGGTTGCACTGAGCGGATTGCGCTTGCCGTCCAGGATTGTGACACCGGCCAGCGGCCCGATTGCCCGCATTTCCAGCGCCTTCATGACGCTTCCGGGGCGCAGGACCACGGCGATTGGAACAAGGCGTGCGAAATCGGCCCAACGCCGCCAGCGCCGGAACGCCGCGAGATTGTCGCTTCCCATCAACCAGACGAATTGGACCTGCGGAAACCGCCGCTTGAGTGCTGACACCGTATCGAACGAAAACTGCGTGCCCATATCCTGCTCGATATCCGTCACGCGAATGCGCGGATGATGCGCGATCCGACGGGCTGTCGCGACACGCTTTACCAGCGGCGCCATGCCTTCGACAGGCTTGAGCGGATTCTGCGGGCTGACCAGCCACCATACATAGTCGAGGCCCAGCTCCTTCAGCGCGACTTCGCTGTTGTAGAGATGGCCGTCATGCGCCGGGTTGAAGGAACCGCCAAGCAGACCGATGCGCAGACCCGGAGCGACAGGTCCGGGCGGACGAACCCAATCCTTCACGGTCGCGTCTGTCCTGTGCCGCGCACGACATATTTGAAGGTGGTGAGCTGGTCAACGCCGACAGGCCCGCGTGCGTGCAGCTTGCCGGTGCCGATGCCGATCTCCGCCCCCATGCCGAACTCCGCGCCGTCGGCGAACTGTGTCGACGCATTCCACAACACGATCGCGGAATCGAGCGCGGCAAGGAAGCGCTCGGCGGCGGCGCTGTCTTCGGTCACGATGCTCTCGGTGTGATGCGAGCCATACTTCTCGATATGCGCGATCGCGTCCTCGACGCCATCGACAGCCTTCACCGCGATAATGGCGTCGAGATATTCCGTCGGCCAGTCTTCTTCGGTCGCGGGCTTGGCCGCAGGGAATACAGCGCGCACGGCATCATCGCCACGGATTTCGCAACCAGCTTCGGCCAGCGCCGCAAGCACGTCCTTGCCGATGGACGACAATATCGCGCGGTCGATCAGCAGCGTCTCAGCCGAACCGCAGACTGACACGCGCCGCATCTTGGCGTTCAGCGCGATCGCGCGCGCCTTGGCCGGGTCGGCTTTAGCATGAAGGTAAACGTGGCAGACACCTTCGAGATGCGCCAGCACCGGGACGCGCGCCTCGCTCATCACACGTCCCGTCAGACCCTTGCCGCCGCGTGGGATGATGAGATCGATCGTGCCGCCAAGGCCTTCCAGCATCAGACCGACCGCGGCGCGATCCGTCGTCGGCACGCGTGAGATCGCAGCTTCGGGTAAGCCGGCGGCACGCAGACCTTCCAGCATCGCGTTGAGGATCGCAGCCGACGAGCGCGACGATTCCGAGCCGCCGCGCAAGATCGCGACATTGCCGGATTTCAGCGCCAGTGCGCCGGCGTCCGCCGTCACGTTCGGGCGGCTCTCATAGATCATCGCGATCACACCGATCGGCGTCGCCACGCGCGCGATATCGAGCCCGCTCGGCACCGTCCAGCGCGCGAGTTCACGGCCGACAGGATCGGCGAGCGCGGCAACATCCTCCACGCCCTTGGCCATCGCCTCGATGCGCTTATCGTCCAGCAGCAGCCGGTCGAGCAACGCGTCCGTCAAGCCGCCCTCGCGCCCGGCGCGCACATCCTCGGCATTGGCGGCAAGTAATTCGCGCTTCTGCGCACGGATCGCGGCGGCGGCGGCACGCAGCGCCTTGTTCTTTGTCTCCGTCGATGCTTCGCGCATGGCGCGGGCGGCGTCGCGGGCCTGCTGGCCCAGCGCCAGCATCTCGTCTTTCAGCAGGGAAGGATCACGCGCGTTCATGCCACTGTGCCGGTCAATGCGAGGTCATCGCGATGGATCATCTCATCGCGGCCACGATAGCCCAGAATGGCCTCGATGTCCGCCGTGCGCTTGCCCGCGATACGCTCGGCATCCTCGACGCCATAGGCCGCGAGGCCGCGCGCAATCTCGTGCCCCTGCTGGTCTTTCACGAGAACCGCATCGCCGCGTTCAAAACGCCCGTCGATCTGGCGGATGCCGGCAGGCAGGAGGCTCTTGCCGTCCGAAAGTGCCTTGGCCGCACCGGCATCGATGATGAGCGTACCTGTTGGCTTCAGCACACCCGCGATCCAGCGCTTGCGTGCGGCGGCCGGCGTGGTGCTTGCGGCGAAGCGCGTATGCCGCTCGCCAGTCCTTATCGCAGCGATGGGATGATCCGTCTTGCCCTTGCCGATCAGCACAGAACAACCAGCAGCGGTGGCGATGCGCGCCGCCGCGATCTTCGACGCCATGCCGCCACGGCCAAAGCCGGAAACGGATTCACCGGCCATCGCCTCGATCGCGGGCGTGATGCCGGCGACTTCGGGAATATGTTGGGCGCGGGGATCGCGCGTCGGGTCGGCGCTGTACAGACCATCGACATCCGACAGCAGGACGAGCATGTCGGCTTCCATCATGCTTGCGACGCGCGCGGCCAGCCGATCGTTGTCGCCATAGCGGATTTCAGCGGTCGCCACCGTGTCGTTCTCGTTGATGACGGGGACTGCCTTCATCTGGAGCAGCGTTTTCAACGTCGCGCGCGCGTTGAGATAGCGGCGGCGTTCTTCCGTGTCGCCGAACGTCAATAAAATCTGCGAGGCGACGATTTCCTTCGCCGCAAGGCTCTCGGCCCACGCTTCCGCCAATCGCACCTGCCCTACCGATGCCGCCGCCTGGCTTTCTTCAAGGCGAAGTGCACCCGGCTTCAGCTTCAGCGCGCGGCGGCCGAGCGCAATCGCTCCGGACGATACTACGATCACAGCGTGGCCCTCGCCGCGCAGCACCGCGATGTCCTCGCACAGCGCGCGCAGCCAGTCGCGCTTCAGTGTGCCGCTGTCGGCATCGACAAGCAGCGCGGAGCCGACCTTGATGACGATGAGGCGCGGCCTTGGCGACTTGAACGGATCGCTCACGGCGTCCATTCCTTCGACTCGTGCTTCGCCTCCGCGGGTCTCTCGCGCTTCTTCACGATCTGCTTGACGAGCGCGCGCAGCACGTCGTCGACGCCCTCACCAGACACGCCGGAGATCACAAACACCTTGTGGCCGCAGGCCTTCTCAAGCGAGGCGCGCTTCTTGGCGAGCGCGGTCTTCGGGATGGCGTCAACCTTGTTCAGCGCCACAACTTCCGGCTTGTCCGCCAGGCCGTGGCCATAGGCTTCGAGCTCGGTGCGGATAGTCTTGTAGGTCTTGGCGATCTCGCTCTCGGTGCCGTCGACCAGATGCAGGATCACGTTGCAGCGTTCGGCATGGCCGAGGAAGCGATCGCCGAGGCCTACGCCTTCATGCGCGCCTTCGATCAGGCCCGGCAGATCGGCCAGCACGAAATCGGTCTCGTCGATCTTCACGACGCCAAGCTGTGGTTCGAGCGTGGTGAACGGATAGTCCGCCACTTTCGGCCGCGCCGCCGATACGCGCGACAGGAACGTCGACTTGCCGGCGTTCGGCATGCCGATCAGCCCCGCATCGGCGATCAGCTTCAGCTTGAGGATGATGATCTTCTCTTCCGCAGGCTGGCCCGGATTGGCATGGCGCGGCGCCTGATTGGTCGAGCTCTTGAAATGCGCATTGCCGAAGCCGCCATTGCCGCCGCGCAGCAGCTTCACGCGATCGCCGGTCTTGGCGAGATCGGCGATCAGCGTCTCGCCGTCTTCTTCGTAGATCTGTGTGCCGGTCGGCACTTTCATGATCGCGGGATCGCCATTGGCGCCGGTCATGACCTTGCCCATGCCCGGTTCGCCGTTCTTGCCGCGGACATGCTGCTGGAAGCGGAAATCGATCAGCGTGTTCAGATTGTCGACCGCTTCGGCGATGACGTCGCCGCCACGGCCGCCATTGCCGCCATAGGGTCCGCCATACTCGATGAACTTCTCGTGCCGGAACGCAACGCAGCCGTTCCCGCCACTGCCGGACTGGATATAGACCTTGGCAATGTCGAGGAATTTCATGGCGTCGCCCCGTTCCGGCGCGAGGAGTTTTCCCAGTTCATGCGGCCTTCTTTCGCGCAAATTGGTCCCTAGTCAACTGGACCCGGTTGGAGACCACTTCGCAGCCCCGGCTGACGCAATGGACCCGCGCAATGCCGGTCGCCCGGAAGCCGAGCTTGTCCAGCACATGCCCGGAGGCCGGGTTGTCGAAATACCAGCCCGCCGCGAGCGCTTGCACGCCTACATCCTCGAACGCGAAACGCAGCACGGGTCGCGCGGCTTCGGTAGCATAGCCCTGGCCCCAATAGGGACGGCCATACCAGTAGCCGAACTCCCACATGTCGTCGTCGCCTCTCCGGTCGATCGAGCAGAAGCCGATGAACGCACCGTCCATGGCGCGCGTCACCGCGAAGCTGAACGACGTACCGTTCCGCCGCTCGGCATCGATGTCCGCGAGACGGTCGCGATACATCGCCTCCGTATACGGATGCGGCACGAGGCGCAGGTTCTTCGCCACGTCATAGTCGTTCAGCGCCGCGACCACGGCATTGACGTCGCTCAGCATCGGCGCACGCAGGATCAGGCGCTGCGTTGTCGGATGGAAGCTCATCTTGGCCTCCCTTCCCGGAACGCGTCGCGCGCCAGCGTCACGATGTTGCAGCCGACATCTTCGCCGCGCGACATGCAGCTGCGCTTCTCGAAGCCCTTGGCGCGGAAGCCAAGCTTCGACAGCACATGGCCCGAACGCGGATTGTCGTGGAACCAGCCGGCCCACACGCCAGGTGCATCGAGATCGGTAAACGCGAAGTCCAGCACGCGGCACGCTGCTTCGGTGGCGTAGCCCTGGCGCCAGTACGGCTTGCCGTACCAGTAGCCAAGTTCGAACTCGCCATTGGCCAGATGCAGGCCGCATCCGCCGATATACGCCCCGTCTTCCTTGCGCGTGACGCCAAATTGAAACGCCTCGCCCCTGGCCTGGCGGTCATTCAGCCGAGACACCCAGTCAATCGCATCCCGCTCGGCATAGGGATGCGGAACGTTCGCGAGATTCTTCGAGACGTCGAACTCGCCGATGAGCAACGCAATGACTGGTGTATCGCGCTGCTCAGGCAGGCGTAACAACAGGCGCTCGGTTTCCAGTATGCAGCATGACATGACACGTCCCTCCGAGGAGGGAAACGAAAAAGGGAGATGGCGGACCATCTCCCTCCTGATAACGGGCCGCCAATTTCTTGGCGGCCTATGTCTTCAGCCGCCTATTCCGCTGCGCTCTTCGTCGCCGGATTCATCGCGTTAATCACGGATACGAACGTGCGACGCTTGAAACCTTGCTTGAACGCGACCTGACCGTCGCAAAGCGCGAAAAGGGTATGGTCCTTGCCCATACCGACGTTCTCGCCTGCCCAGAACTTGGTGCCGCGCTGACGAATGATCACATTGCCGCCCGAGACGACTTCGCCGCCAAACAGCTTCACGCCGAGCATCTTGGGGTTGGAGTCGCGACCGTTGCGCGAAGAACCGCCAGCTTTCTTGTGTGCCATACGTCTAGTCCTTTAGGCCGCGGAGATGCCGGTGATCTTCACCTTGGTGAAGTGCTGGCGGTGACCGCGCTTGCGATGGGTGTTCTTGCGGCGCTTCTTCTTGAAGGCGATGACCTTGTCGCCCTTGCCGTGCTCGAGGATCTCGCACGCCACGGAAGCACCGGAAATGAGGGGGGCGCCATGCTTGGGGCTGTCGCCACCGAGCATCAGGACTTCCTCGATCTTGAGCGTCGCGCCGATGTCGCCAGCGACCTTCTCGATGACCAGAACGTCGTTCTGGGCCACCTTGTACTGCTTGCCGCCGGTGCGGATTACCGCGAACATGACCGTAAGTCCTTGAATTTGCATATTAACCGGCCAGACGCGAGTCTGCCGGGAGCCGCGCAATATACTGAGGGGTGTTCCCGGGTCAAGGCGAAAGGCGGGGGTGGGCCGGGGTTATGAGATTAAGGCACCGGACCGTGGCTTTTCGAGCGATGCCGCCCTCGATCCGCCCGAAAGGAAGCACAAGCTCCCACAGTCGAAATCCTGTCCCCCCGATGAAGTTCGCCCTCGCCTGCTTTGCCCTGCTCTGCTGTCTGTCACCCGCTTCGGCGGCACCAGACCGGGTGCTTTTCAACATCGATCTCACCAGACCTTTCCATACCCGGACGGCGTGGCACTTTCGCGTCACGCGCGGCCCGGATCAGATTGATCCGGACGATGGCGTCAATGCGGCGCCCTACACGGTACGTTTCGTGAATCGTCTCAAACCCAAATGCCAGCAGTGGGCCGGTATCGTGCTTTGGCGCGCAGCGGTCGTCACGCCCGCGCAATCCACGCCGCTTCTCGTCACAGGCACGCACCCGGATGTGATCACGCCCGGTGCGATGTTCATGAACACCATTGTGACAGTTTACGATCGGCGCACCGACAGTTTCAACCGCATCTTCGACAACACGAGCATGGGCAACCACAATGAGGAGACGCGCATCGTCAGACATGGCCCTCTGGCCGGTGACATCGTCGTCGCCGACGCTTTCGTGGACAACCGCTATCACTACGGCATAACCGTCTATCGCCGTACGTCGCCCGAACACTTCACGCCTATCGTAAAGTTTACTGGCAAAACCACCTACAACAACGGCGTGAGCGTGCCGGTGATTGATTCCGAAATGCCGTCGATCCTACAGCACATCCGCAAGTGGAAACTCGCTGGTGCGCGGCCTGTGCCGGCTGTCGCCAGCTGGTGCCGCTCCACCGATTGTCCGCCACCTGCGCCGGGCCCTCCGGCGCGATCAAATGTGCGATAGCTCGGTCAATCTGACGTTTGTTCTTTGACCGGGCGCACCAGCTTCACGTAGCCCGGCACGGCAGCCGCCAGCAGAAGCAGGCCGACGATGAAGCAGACGTCCTTCACGCCCGTCGCGCGTGCGGCGGCATCAGCGAATGCGTCGGTGGCGCCGGTGTTGAGCATCCAGAACTGGAACGCGTTCTCGGCCGCATCGGCAACGGCACCCAGCACCGGCACGATGGCGAGATAGCTCAGCACGCGACGAAGCGTGCCGCGTTTGGGCGCGAACGCCTCGCGCGCCACGATTGCGGAATAGTAGAACGCCGTGCCGTAGAGCAGCATGAACAGATAGTCGAAGCCGAGATTGAACCCCGCGGCAGCCGCGTGCGGGCGATCGATCCAGGCGGCGAAGATGCGCTTGTAGTCGAGGCCGGTGGGCAAGCCCTGCAGGTCGACCGTGCCGAAACCCGTCTCCGCCTTCAGCTTCTGGTCCAGCCAGTACAGCACCGCGAACGACACCAGCGCGGCTACCACCAGCCAGATCCAGCGGCGCAGCAAAAGCTTCAGCGACATGCACGCTCCCCTTAATTTGCGCGAGACTAGCCGCGCCGCTACACATCCGCCATGCGCTCCATCGGCGATGTCCTCTACAATTTTCACTGGATCGTGCCGGGCGAGGCGGCGCGTTCGGCGCAGGCCTATGCGGGATTTCTCGGGCCGTTTCTAACGAAGCGCGGCATCAAGGGGATGATCAATCTGCGCGGCAATCATCCGAAGGTCGGGTGGTGGCGCTACGAGGATCGCGTCGCCCGCGCACGCGGCGTGGCGCATCTCGACGTGATGCTGAACTCGCGCAACCTGCCCCAGCGCGGCATGCTGGTGGCGCTGTTCAACGCCTTCGACAAGGCACCGCGGCCCTTCGTCGTGAAGTGTTCCGGCGGACAGGATCGCACGAGCTTCGCCGCCGCTCTCTATCTGATCCATCGCAAGGGCTGGAGCGCGCGCGCCGAAGCCGAGGCACAGTTCGCGCGCTTTCCCTATCTGCATTTCCCGAAGGAACATCAGCGCTGGCTGAAAGCGTTCCTCGCCTTCGCCGAGCAGGACGCGAAAGGACGGCCGATCGCGCAATGGATCGCCGACAGCTATGAGCCCGAGAAGCTGCGCGACTGGCTGAACGCGAATGGTTTTGCCGGAACCTTCGCCGGAATCTTCGCTCTGCCGCCCGGCGCGCGCCCGCAATGGTGAAGCCGATCGCCATCGCGCCCGGTGTGTCGCTGTGGCGCGCGTACTTCGATCGCGCGGCGCAGATCGCTCTGCGCGACGCGGTCTATGCCCGGTTGATCGACGCGCCGTTCTACCGCCCCGTGATGCCGAAGACCGGCACGCCGTTCTCCGTCGAGGAGACCAACTTCGGCACCAAGGGCTGGCTCGCCGACCTGAAGTCCTATCGCTATGTCGAGAGGCATCCGGTAACAGGACAGAGCTGGCCCGACATGCCGCCCGCCCTGCTCGCGCTGTGGGAAGCGATCGCGGATTATCCAGCACCGCCGGAGACGGCGCTTGTGAACCTCTACCGTCCCGGCGCGAAGATGGGCCTGCACCAGGACAGCGACGAGCAGGCGACGGATGCTCCGGTCGTGTCCGTCTCGCTTGGCGATGATGCGCTGTTCCGAATTGGCGGCACGACGCGCAAGGGACCGACCAAGAGCGTGAAGCTCTCGTCAGGCGATGTGCTGATGTTTGGCGGGCCGGCGCGTCTCGCGTTTCACGGCATCGATCGCATCGTGGCGGGAAGTTCGACGCTGATACCGGATGGCGGACGGATCAATCTCACCCTCAGGCGCGTGACGCGCTCCAAATAAAATGACGCCCGACCGGGGGGCCAGTCGGGCGCCGTGCGTTTTTACACGCATGGTGTCGGGAGGGGATGACCGACACCGCGAAGGATGCCACCCGGCTTGCGAGCGGGGGGGCAGTGCTTGCCAGATGGAAATCCATCCTTCGAATTGAACCTATGCACGGAAGCCACACATTTCAACTATTTTTTCGCGGTTCCAAGAACTTAGACTATTTTTAATGACAGATGCGTTTACGCAACAGGTCTACTGAACATGGTTTATGGGAGATTTCCGGCATTTTAGGAGAGGCATCACGTCGCGGCGTTGCGCAGGCGCACCGCACACATGATTGTGCTTGTCACAACTTGCCGCAGTCTTTCGCTGTGCGATCGATCGCGGATTTCAACTTCGCGAGAATCTCTTCGATTTCGCTTTCACTGATCGTGAGTGGTGGTGCGAGCACCATCGTGTCGCGGATGGCGCGCGAAACCAATCCATCGTTGAAGCAGTAATTGCGGCAGATCGCACCAACCGTGCCGATCTCCGGGAAGAATTTACGCTGCTCCTTATTGTCGACAAGCTCGATCGCCGCGAGCAGGCCTACGCCGCGCACTTCACCAACTAGTGGATGATCCGCAAAGGTCTCGCGCAGACGCCGATGCAGATACGGCCCGATCGTGTCGTGCACGCGCGGCACAAGCCCGCGCTTCTCGATCACTTCCAGGTTCTTCAAGGCAACCGCACTCGCCACCGGGTGGCCGGAATAGGTGAAGCCGTGCACCAGCTCCTCGTTCGCATTCAGCAGCACATCGGCCACGCGCGCGCCCAGCGAGATGGCCGAAATCGGCTGGTAGCCGGACGACAATCCCTTGGCCATCGTCATGATGTCGGGCGCGATGCCGTAGGTGTCCGCGCCGAACCAGGCGCCGGTGCGGCCGAAGCCGGTGATCACCTCGTCGATGTGGAGCAGCACGTCGTACTGGCGGCAGACGCGCTGCACCTCCGGCCAGTAGGTCGCGGGCGGGAAGATCAGGCCGCCCGCGCCCTGCACCGGCTCAGCCGAGAACGACGCGACACGTTCCGGCCCAAGTTCGAGGATCTTCTCCTCGAGCCTGCGGGCGATCTGGGTTCCGAATTCCTCCGGCGCGATGTCGCCATAGCCCGCTTCCTTCGCGCCGTACCAGTAAGGTGCCGGCACCTTCGCGAAGCCCGGCAGCGGCAGGTCCCATTGCGGATGCATCGGCGTGAGGCCCGACAGCGATGCCGCGGCAAAGGTCACGCCGTGATAAGCCATGTCGCGCGACAGGTGAATCTTCTTCTCGGGCCGGCCGCGCAGGTTCCAGTAATAGCGGATCAGCTTCAGCGCGCTGTCATTTGCCTCCGACCCGGAGTTGGCGAACAGCACATGCTCGTGACCATCGGGGAGAATCTCCGCCAGCTTTGCCGCCAGCTCGATGGTCCAAGGGTTCGAGGTCTTGAAGAAGTGGTTGTAGTAGGGGAGACGCTTCAGCGCCTCGTAACCGGCCTCCGCCAGCTCCTCATTGCCATAGCCCACCTGCACGCACCACAGGCCGGACATCCCGTCGATGATCTTGTTGCCTTCGGAATCCCACAGATAGACGCCTTCGCCGCGCGTGATGACACGCACGCCTTCCTTGTTAAGCGCCGCGGTATCGCTGAACGGATGCACATGATGCGCGGCGTCGAGCGCCTGCCAGTGCCTGGTCTGGTTGCTGCGTGTGGTCATGCGCTGGAGGTTAGCATCTTTCAACCTCCCTCTAGTGGGGAGGTCGACAAAATCGCGTAAGCGATTTTTCGGGTGGGGGTGCCTAGAAGTCCCGCACTTCCCCCCACCCGAAATTTGCTTTGCAAATTTCGACCTCCCCACGAGGGGGAGGTCAAAGGTCACCGCTTCGCCGTCGGCGAGCCTGTCTCCATGTACGCCTTCAGCCGTCCCATCTGTTCGGCCAGCATGCCGTCGGCAGCGCCGGGCCATTGGCCCCAGCCGCCTTTCATGTAGCCGCCGACGATGTTCTCCAGTGTCAGCTCGGTGCCGCCGTCCTTTGCTTTCAGCGTGAACGTCAGCGCGCTGTCGACGCCCTGTCCCTGGAAGGGACCGAGCGGCCCGCGCAGGCGCAGCGTGCTGCCCGGATCGGCATCGACGACAACGGCGTGCTGCACCGATCCGCCATTGGGCAGCGTCTCGCAGAAGCAGCCGCCGCCCCGCGCATCGATCGTTAGGTTGGCCGCACTCTGCGAAAAGGTGTGCGCCGAATTCCACCACAGCGACGGCTTGATCAGCGCGGCATAGACCTTGTCCGGCGGCGCCGCGATCTGGATGACTTGCTGGATGGCGAAGCCGTTCGGCTGCGTGTCCACCACGGCTGCCGATGCCGGACACGTGACGAACGCCGCCACGATGAAGCCGATGAATACGTGCGCGATGCGATGCATGTCGCCTCCTCTCAACCTTCGACAGCCGCCTTGAACATTTCCATGAGGCCCGGCCAGCCGCCGTCGACCTGATTGCGCATCTGCGTGCCACCCGCCTCGCCCATCGCCTCGAACTTGCGATGCTCGAGCTCGACGCGCGTCCGCTCCGGACCTTCGGCAATGAAGCGCACCTCGACTTCCGAGCCGACCGTCGTATCCGCCTTCCAGTCGCTGTTGATGTCCCAGCTGAACACGATGCGCGATGGCGGCTCCCACACTTTCATCAGACCGATGACGGCCTCGCTGCCGTTTTCATGGACCGAGTACCAGCGCCCGCCCTTACGCGGCTCGATGACCGACTTCTTCAACGGTGTCTCACCGATACTGTGCGCCTTCGGCCACCAGCGATCGATGCCGCTGGTGAACACGTCGAACGCCGTGGCCTGCGCCGCGTTGACGGTGATCGATTTGCGCACCGGCGCGATGGTGAAAGTTGCTGTGCTCATTCGGGCTCCTCCCCTTTGGAATCCTTTTCGGCTTCTGCCTGGAATGCCGTGAGCGCCTCGTCCCAGAACCGGTCGAGCCACGCGCGCAATGCGGCGAGCCCATTGGGATCGAGATAGTAGACACGGCGCGTGCCTTCGGAGCGATCGGTCACGAGACCAGCCTCCTTCAACACTTTGAGATGCTGCGACACGGCGGGCCGGCTGACCGGCATCCCCCGCGCAATCTCGCCCACGGCCCGCGGGCCTGACCGCAACCGCTCGAGGACGTCCCGGCGGGTCGGGTCGGCAAGCGCGGCGAAGGCGGATGCGTAAGTCATTGCTTACGGTAAGTGAAGGCTTACGGCGAAGTCAAGCGTCGGACAAGGATGGTCACGTGTCGCTCCCTCCACCTGTCTTGGCCCGCCGGGAGTGCGGGCCACCCAGTTGGTGCGCTGAGGTGGGTGGCCCGCACTCCGGCGGGCCAAGACATCGGAGTTTGGTTTCCCTCATCAACACCGTCATGGCCGGGCTTGTCCCGGCCACCCATACGCACAACTGCCGGCACGGAGCGTATGGGTCGCCGGGACAAGCCCGGCGATGACGAAGAGAGAAGGTGCGGGTCACGTCCTCCGCGTCTCCGCGTGAAAATAGTTCTGCGTGTTAGCGATCG
>DASZCC010000255.1:0-4919 GCA_035943485.1 Rhizomicrobium sp.
CTGCGTGCGACTCTTGTGCGTCGTGGCGTACCACGCGAGGAAGATGGCGGGCGCAACCATGATGCCGGCCGAGAAGAACGGTGCGTTGACGCTCATATAAGAGAAGGTGAGGGCTGCAACCTGCGGTCCTACCAACCGTGCAAGTCCGCCGACTGCATTGTTCAGCCCGAGATATTGGCCCTGGTGTTCCCATTCCACATTGCGCGAGACGAGAGCTGCCACGTTCGGCCACGCAACCGATTGTCCGAAGGCGGCAATTGCAAGAAGGGTGACTGTCATCACCGCACCGTTTGAAAGCGGCTGCAACGTTGCGCACAGCGCGGTCAGTCCCATGCCCACAGCAAGCACGCGCGCCTCGCCAAACCGCTTCGACATCGGGCCGGTGATGAAGATCTGGCAGATCGCGGCGACGACGCCGGTCACCGCGAAGGCGAGACCGACCTGATGCGGGCCCCAGCCGAAGCGCGCCTGGGTCCACCATCCGTATACGGACTCAATGCCGTTGAAGGCGCAGCCGGCGAGGAAGGTGACCAGGAACAGACGGCCGATGACGGGATTGCGGATCGCCGTGTTCACCACCGCCCAGCGGCTGGGACGGTCGCCAATGCGGCGATGCGCGCGGCTTTCCTTCAAGAAGGCGATCAGGCAGATCACGCAAGTCGCCGACAGTCCCGAAGCGACAAGCAGCGGGATGCGAAATCCTGCATGGCCCGCCGACGGATGCGCGAGCAGCCCGCCAAGCGCAGGTCCGACGATGAAACCGAGATTGTAGGACGCACCCAGCAGCGACAGCCGGCCCGAACGGTTCTCCGGCGGCGTCACATCTGTGATGTAGCCCTGGATGACGGAGCCGTTGCCGCTCGCCATGCCGCCGAGCAGGCGCACGATGAACGCGACATAGATGTTCGGTGCGAACGCCAGCGCGAGATAGCACAAGCAGTTGCCCGTCACGGTGCTGATCAGGATCGGCTTGCGGCCCACCGTGTCCGAGAGGCGGCCCCAGAACGGTTCGCCGAAGAAGCCGCCGATCGCGTAGGCCGAAAAGATCAGCGCCATCTGCCAGGGCGGGGCGCCGAAGGTCTTGGCATAGAACGGCAGAAGCGGGACGACGATTCCGAAGCCCAGCAGATTGATGAACATCACCGACAGCAGTGTCGGCAAGGCGCCTGAGGAAACCGGCGCAGATGGTTTTTCGGATGGGACGGACACGACGGGTTCTTATTGGAACGCTTCGCCCGTCCTCGCAAGACCCAAGACCGTCGCACGCGCTATGCGCGCTAATCCGTCACCGCTTCGTCATCGTGGCGTTTGATCTGACTGCGGAAGGGTTTGTTGTTGGCCGAGGCTTTCATCAGGGCGATGACCTGATCGACGGCTTCCTGAAGGTTGTTGGCCAGAAAGTCGCACTCGGTCGCCTCAAAGCTGTCGAGATATTGTGTGTCGTCCTCGATCGCGGTCCAGAAGCCGGCGATCAGTGGCAGCGCCGGCATTTTCTTGCGCAGCCGGCGTGCGAGGTAGCGGGCGTTCTTGGGGCTGCCGGGTTCGAGATAGGACACGCAGACCACGCGGACACCATCGCATCTCAGTTGCTCGAGATTGGCGGCGGACACTTCCTCAGACGAGACAGTACGGGACCCGATGCCCTGACGCTCAAGGAGATGCGAGAGCAACGACGCGGCTGCCCGATCGAGCACACCGCGGCCGGCGACACAGAGGACGGGCTTGGTGTCCCATCCCGGCGGTATTTTCTCGTGCGTGACCGTCTCATCGCGCTTTACGGCGTCTTCCTGCGTCGTGAGATTGTCGATGAAGCCCTCGACCGTCGTGGCAATGCGCCGGCGGCCTTCGTCGTTGAGCACGCCGCGATTGGCATCGATCTGCGCCAGCGCCAGTCCCTTCACAGCAACCTGGTCGAAATAGATCGGCAGCGAGTGGTTCTGGAGATAGGTGTCGGCCTGTTCCGACGCCTCGTCCGGATTTCCTTCCATCATGCGCAGATAGAAGCTTTCTTCCGGTTGTAGAGGTGGTGCATCGCCCAGCATCACGTCGAGGAAGCGTAGCTGATCGACATGTCGCCCAATGACAACCATGATCATGGTGAGCGGCGTGGAGAGAAGCAGGCCGACCGGTCCCCATAAGAAGGTCCAGAAGCCCGCGGCGACCACGACGGCCAGCGCGGACAGGCCCATGTTGCGGCCATAGAGCCAGGGTTCGACCGCTTGTCCGGTGACTGACTCCAGACCGACATAGAGGGCGAGCGTCCAGAACATCATCGACCAGCCGGGATCGACTGCGACGGTCAATGCCAGCGGCAGCACGGCGGCGATCGGCACGCCGACGTAGGGCACAAAGCGGAACATCGCCGCGATCAGGCCCCACAGCGCGGGGTTCGGCACGCCAATGATGTAGAGGCCGACACCGATGATGATGCCGAACACCGTGTTCACGGCCGTCTGCAGCAGCAGATAGCGGCTCAGCCGCTGGGCGCCGTCATCGATTGCCAGTGTCGTGCGCTGCAGATCGCGCGCACCGGCAAGCAGGATAAAGCGGTCTCGCAGGTCCTCCTTCTGCAGCAGGATGAAGATCACGAAGATGATGATGATCGTCAGATTGGCGAGCGGCTCCAGCAACGGCCCGCCGACATTGGTGATAACCTCGATCGGCGATGAAGGCGGCTGCTGGATGACAACTGGCGTCGCCGGCGGAGCTGGTTGCGCTGTCGCCGCCGCCTGAGGCGCGCCTGCGCCATTGTTCGAATTGGTGTGCGCGATCTCTGTGCTGAGATTGTTGAACATGCCCAGCGCGCTGCGGACGAGGCTGTTGTTCGATGCCGTGCCTTCGACCGACGTGATCTTCATCACGATGTTGTGCTGGTACTGCGGCAGCTTCACCGCCAGCCAGGCGATCTGGGTGCCGATGAACGCGGCGATGGCCGTGATGAAGACCACCGCCAGCGTTACGGTCAGGATCGTGGCGCCGATCCGTCCAAGCCGCATCCGCCTGAGGAATTCGGCGACAGGTGCCAGCGCAAAGGCAAGCAGGATCGACAGCGCCAGCGGGACCAGCATCGGCCGGCCGAAATAGATCGCGCTCACCACCACGGCCGTGATCACGGCTGCGTAGGCGGTTTCCTGAAGGCTTCGCCGTGAAGGCCCCGATTTAGGGGCATCTGGCGGCAGATGGGCGGCGGCGTGCGCCAATGGCAGTGTTCCCGGGGCTCGGCGCACAGTGTCGCAAATGCCCGGTCCTTAAGCAAAGCCGCTCCCTTGTCCGGGCCCCGGCCAGCAGATATGTCTCGCCCCGCCTTTCACGGATGTTCCCATGCCGTTCCTGCGTTTCCTGCCCGACACCACCGACTTCAATTTCGTCGGCTGGCGCTATGTCGCCTTCGCGATCGACGGCCTGTTGCTGGTCGCGTCGATCGTCTCGATCGCGGTGCACGGCTTCAATCTGGGCATCGACTTCACTGGCGGCGTGCTGATCGAGGCCAAGGCCGCTCAGGTGATCGACATCGGCAAGGTGCGCGAAGGCGTCGACAGCCTTGGGTTCAACGACGCGCAGATCCAGTATTTCGGGGGCGGCCAGTGCGACACGCCGGTCAATAGCTGCGTGCTGATCCGCGCCCAGCCGTCCGCCAGCCAGGATGGCAGCGCGGTTGAGGCTGCCATCCGCAACAAGCTTGGCAGCGCTTTCACCTTCCGCAATGCGCAAGTCATCGGACCGAAGGTGAGCGGTGAGCTGCTGCATGCCGGCGTGCTCGCGACGGTGCTTGCGATCCTGGGTATCGCGATCTGGGTGGCGCTGCGGTTCGAGTGGCAATACGGCATCGCAGCCGCGTTCGCGACCGGCCATGACGTGCTGGTCACGGCGGGCCTGTTCTCGGTTCTGCACCTGGACTTCACGCTGACGTCGATCGCGGCGCTGCTGACTCTGGCAGGCTACTCGATCAACGATACAGTCGTCGTATTCGACCGGATCCGCGAGAACCGGCGCAAGTTCAAGCGCATGAGCCTTCCGGATCTCATCAACCTCTCGACGAACCAGATGATGACGCGGACGATCCTGACCAGCGTGGCGACCGCAGTGTCGATCATTCCGCTGCTGCTGTTCGGTGGGCCGTCGCTGTTCGACTTCTCGGCCGCAATCCTGTTCGGCATCGTTGTGGGTACGTTCTCGTCGATCTACGTCGCCGCCGCGCTGCTACTTTATCTACCGCCGCTGGCTGGCAACACCGGGACGGAAGTGGCGGAAGCGAACGCGTAGAACGGGGAGATTGCGGATGGCGCGCATCACGGCATTTGGCGGCGTGTTCTTTCGCAGCCCGAACCCGGCAGCGCTCACCGCGTGGTATCGCGACATACTCGGACTGACCATCGAGGACTGGGGTGGCGCGATGATCCACGCGGAAGGCGCCGGACCCGGCTACGGCGTCTGGTCTCCGTTCGATAAGGACACCGATCATTTCAAGCCGTCGTCACGCGAGTTCATGATCAACTTCGCGGTCGACGATCTCGACTCGTTCCTCACCGGACTTGAAGCCAAAGGCATCGCGGTGAACGGCCGTCAGCAGCTCGATGGCATGGGCAAGTTCGCGTGGATCCTCGATCCCGACGGAACGAAGATCGAGCTCTGGCAGCCGGAGTAGCGTCCCGGTTAAAGCGGAAACCAGTCCCGCTTGTCAGTGAACACCAGGTAGTGCGCGTTCACGCCGGCGCGCCAGCCGAGGCCGGTGCGCATCGGCGCCAGCGTCACGCCGCCCGAGCGCAGATAGTTCACACCAATGCCGGCCACGAAATAGATGCTGCCCTCGACTCCGGGGAAGCGCTGGAACAAGCGGTGCTCCTCGCGCAGGTTGTAGATGAGGGTGAAGACCTTCGAGCCATTGCCACCGACGTCGAAGCCAATCGACGGGCCCTTCC
>DASZCC010000256.1:0-10753 GCA_035943485.1 Rhizomicrobium sp.
AACGCCATCGCCTCCGCGATGTAGAGCCGGAACGCCTCGCGGATAAGGTCTTCGCGCGACTCGAAGTAATAGGTGAGCGAGCCGAGCGGGACCTGCGCCACATCGGCGACGCTGCGGTGCGTGACGGAATCGGCGCCACCCTTTGCCACGACCCTCAGCGCGGCCTCGAGAATTTCCCGTTTGCGGCCCTCAGCATAATTCGTGCGGGAGCGTGTGCCGTAGATCATGTGTACATTTGTACAACTCGGGCCGGTGCGCCGTCAACACATCTCTCCCGCTTTTTGCGGGAGAAGATGTCTTGCCTTCAGATCAGGGTTTGAACTTCTTCGGTATCGCGGCGGCCTGGGCAGGCGTGAGCGGCGTCTGCGATTTCACGATGCAGGATTGCGGTGCCGCCGGAATGCCTTGTGAGACCTGCAAGTCCCAATCGACTCCGTCGCACGCGGTCGGCGCGCCGCGCCACTGCGTGATCAGATGCGAGTTCGGATAGGTGAGCGCGTCGCAACTGCCCGCCATGTCCAGGCGATAGTACTGGTTCACCCCAACACGGATGTACATCGTCTTGTTGTCGGGCGCTTTCCAGTTCTGGAAATTCTGCACGAAGAAGCATCTCGGCGGCGTGCCGGGAGGCGCCGGCGCGGTATCTGCCATCACCGGCAGTGATCCAAATGAAGCGGCCGAAAGCGCGAGCACGGCAAGAATTGATTTCATCGATCTCTCCACGAACAAGTCGCACACGAATGCTAGTCCAAACAACGCCGGCCCGTCACCTGTCCCGCGGCTTGCGCTTACGCCCTAAGGCATCCCATGCGTCAGGCCGGCGCTACGAGCTTGCGATAAAGGTGCCATGTCGCGTGGCCCAGCACCGGGATGACGATCACGAGGCCAAGGAACAGCGGCAGCGAGCCCAGCACCAGCGATCCGGCGACAATCAGGCCCCACAGCGCCATCGGTGCAAGATTGGTCCTCACCGCACGCACCGATGCACCGATCGCCGTATCCAGCCCGGTGTCGCGGTCGAGCAGCAACGGAAAAGAGACGATGCTGATCGACATGGCGAGAACGGCAAACAGGAAGCCGACACCGACGCCGACGATGATCATCGTCCAGCCGGCCGTCGTGGAGAAGACTTCGTGCGCGAAAACCGGGATGGAATTCACCGGCGCGGGGCCGAGTGTCCACTGATAGATGCCCCAGGCTGCCGCGAGCCAAAGCAGAAAGATCGCGATCAACGCGAGGCCAAGCACCGACAATCCGCCGAGTGACGGCGCCTTGAGAACATGGAAGGCCGCGCGCCAGTTGGCCTCGAAGCCCAGCTCGCGCTGACGGCTCATCTCGTAGAGGCCGACAGCGGCAAGCGGACCGATCAGCGCGAAGCCGGACGCGAGCGGGAAGAGCAGCGGGAGAAGATCAGAGCCGAACGCAAACCGCGCCAGCACGAGACCGACGGCCACATAGGTAATGCAGAGGAAGACCACGTCGCTTCGGTACGCTTCGAAATCCGCGAAGCCTTCCCTGAGCGATTGCCAGATGTCGCTGAAGCTGATCTTGCGCACCACCGGCGCAGGCGAATGGATGGTGTCCTGGATGTGATGGAGCGACTGACCGGCATACTTCACGGCATGCGCAGCCTGAACCAGCTGAGCACCGCTCCATTCAATGGGGTTCTTGATAGTCAAAGGCGCGTCCTCCCGAACAGTGGTTCGCGGGGTACGCTCATGGCCTGGCGGCCTCATCCGAGCCGTCGGTCACGAGACACCCCGCAACCTTGGTTCGCGGAGTGTACGCCGATCAGCAGCCTTGCGCGATGATCGCGTGCAGAGCTGCGAGGCCGTCGGTTAGCGCGGCGGGGCCGGGTTGCAGGATCAGCGGTGATTTAATCTCGTATAGCCGGCCATGCTGCACTGCAGGAATGGTCGCGAAGCCAGGCCTTTCAGCGACTCGTCCGGCGCGGAACTTCTTTCCGCACCAGGAGCCGACGATGATGTCCGGCGCGGCCGTGATCACGTCGGCCTGCGTCACGAACCGTTCGGTCGCGGACTGACCTCTGGAGCGGCCCGCGAAGACATCGACGCCGCCAGCGACGGCGATCAGCTCCGAGACCCACCCGATGGCGGAGATCATCGGTGAGTCCCATTCTTCGAAATACACTTTTGGGCGGTGTGCCGGTGCGCGCGAGGCGATCGCGTCGATGTTGCGTCTCAGATCATCGACAAGCGCCTCTGCACGAGGCGATGCGCCGACAAGCGCGCCCAGCGTGCGGACCATGTCGAGGATGCCGGCGATGTCCCGCTGGTTGAACGCGTGGACGGCGATACCCTTGCGGATGAGCGCGGCGACGATATCCGCCTGCAGATCCGAGAAAGCGAGCACAAGATCCGGTTCAAGCGCGAGTATCTTCGGAATGTCGGCAGAGGTGAACGCCGAGACCCTCGGCTTCTCCTGGCGCGCACGCGGCGGACGCACGGTGTAGCCGGAGATGCCCGCAATGCGATGCTCTTCGCCCAGAAGATACAGCGTCTCGGTGGTCTCTTCGGTCAGGCAGACGATACGCGCGGGCGGATACATGGCGCGAAGTTGACCTCCCCGCTAGGGGAGGTCAACGAGTCACTCCGCCGCGATCGAGACCGTCCGGCCCTGTTCCTTGAAGTTGATCGCCTGGAGGTAGCGGATGCCCTCCTCCGCGATGTCGTCGCCGACCATGCGCGTGCCCTCGGCCTGGAGTTCGTCCATGTCGATGTACATCGCGTAGAAGCCGCGCGTCCGCGCCGTGATCAGGCCGGCGTTCAGCAGCGTCTTGATCAGCACACGGAACACATTGGTCTCGCCCTTGAAGCGGCGCTGCGGGTCTCGGCCCTTCCGGCGCTCCATGATATCGGCGATGACGCGCTCGGGATCGAGCCCGAAGCGTCCATAAATCACCTGCTGCTGTTCAGGCGAGCCGTTGTTGAAGAGCAGCGACTGGGCGCAATGCGCCGCCCAGTCTTCCACCATGTTGCGCTCGCTCTCGGTCAGCTTGGGGATCGTGCGATCCGCCCAGATCTTGCCGAACTTGTGGTGGAACGCCTCGTCCGTCATCACCAGCTGGAACAGCTTGCGCGCCAGCGGATCGCGGTTGTAGCGGTAGCCGTTGGCGAACGCGCCCATCGCGAGCCCTTCGACCAGCATCTGCATGCCGATGATCTTCTTGTAGACCGCCGGGCTCTCGATGATCTCGATGAGCAGAGACTTCAGCGCGGCGCCGCACGGCACCGGGCGCCCCCAGCGCGCCTTGATGTATTTCGCGAAGGCGGTGACGTGACGGGCTTCCTCGCGCGTCTGGTTGGCAGCATATTCCTGCGCGCCCTGGTCCTTCAGAACATGGCAGAGCGACGCCGACAGATTTAGCGCACCCTGCTCGCCATGCAGGATCGACGAGAAATTCCACAGCTGCATGTAATTGATGAACGCGATCTTCTGCTTGGGGTCCTTCAGCGTCTCGGCGATGTAGGGAAGGCGCAGCAGCGGCTGCATATCCTCCGGCATCATCGGCTCGTTCTCGAGATCGAACGGTTCGTCGAAGTCGATGTACTTCTTGTCGAGCGGATCCCAGAAGTGGTCGTGAGTCGCCGAGATGATCTTGTCGAACGCGGTCGAGCGCTGCTCGTAGCGGTCGAGCTCGATCATGGACTCGAAGTCGTCGGGCGCCACGGCGCCATACATCTGGTCCTTGGTGATGTTCTGGTCGGTCATGGCGTTCTCCCGTACTTTATTGTTGTTCGTCAGATGCGCTTCGGTATTACCACCGGTAGCGTCTCATAGCCTTTCACGAAGCTGGAATAGACCCGCTTTGGCGGCGCTTGAACCTCGATCACCGGGAAGCGCTTCAGGATCTCTTCCCAGATGATCTGCAGCTGAAGTTCCGCGAGGCGATTGCCGACGCAGCGATGGATGCCGAAGCCGAACGAGATGTGGCGGCGCGGATTCTCGCGGTCGATCAGATAGTCGTTCGGGCGCGTGATCACGCTGTCGTCACGGTTGCCCGAGACGTACCACATCGCGACCTTGTCACCCTCCCGGATCTTCTTGCCCTGGAATTCATAGTCACGCAGCGCGGTGCGGCGCATGTAGGCGAGCGGCGTCTGCCAGCGGATCGTCTCCGACACCATGGACGAGATCAGACCCGGATTGTCGCGCAGCTTCTGGTACTGGTCGGGGTTCTTGTTCAGCGCGAGCACGCTGCCGGAGATCGTGTTGCGCGTCGTATCGTTGCCGCCGACGGTCAGCAGCACAACGTTGCCGAAATATTCGCGCGGACTCATGTTCCGCGTCGCCTCGCCATGCGCGAGCATGGAGATCAGATCACCGGCCGGCGGTGCATTGACACGCTGGTTCCACAGTTCGGTGAAGTAGGCGTGGTACTCCATCAGGATGCCGAGCTTGTGCTCCTCGCTGTCAACGATGCCGTGGCCCGGAACAGCCGTCACAACGTCCGACCAGTAGGTCAGTTTGCGACGATCTTCCCACGGGAAGTCGAACAGCGTGGCGAGCGTCATCGTGGTCAGCTCTTTCGACACCTTATCGACCCAGTCGAACTCCTCGCCGATCGGCAGCGAGTCCAGGATGCCGGCGGCGCGTTCGCGGATGATGGGGCCGAGCGTCTCGAGATTGGCGGGCGACACGACCGGGTTCACCGTCTTGCGCTGCACGTCGTGCTTCGGCGGGTCCATCGCGATGAACATCGGCAGCGGATCGGGATCGCCCTGGTTGCCCACCAGCGTGATGCCGCCCATCGTCGCTTCCGACGAGAACACCGCGTGATTGGTGTCGATCGCCATGATGTCGTTGTACTTGGTAATCGACCAGTACGGGCCGAACAGGCTGTCCGCTGTGTAGTGCACCGGATCTTCGTTGCGCAGCCGCTCGAAGTACGGCCAGATCGTGTTCTGCTGGAAGCGCTCGGGCTGCGCCGGATTGATGGCTTCCAGTGGCATCGAATAGGCCTCTTCGCGGGCCTTGGAGAGATCGGTCAGGGCGACGTTCATGGTAGCTCTCCGTTCGCTAGTGCTGGCTCTTGGGCATGCGAAGCACAAGCCCATCGAGTTCGGGCGTGACCTTGATCTGGCAGGACAGACGGCTGTTGGACTCAACCTCGGGCGCGAAGTCGAGCATGGTCTCTTCCATGTCTTCTTTCGGCGGCAGCTTAGAAAGCCACGATTCCTCGACGAACACATGACAGGTCGCGCAGGCGCACGCGCCGCCGCAATCGGCATCGATGCCGGGAATGAGATTCTTGACCGCGCCTTCCATGGCGGACCAGCCCACCGGCACGTCAACCTCGTGCTCTTTTCCGCTGTGCTCGATGTATTTGATCTTTGGCATTGGTTCTAAAAATCTCGAATATGCAAACGGGCCGCCCGACGTGAGCGGCCCGCGCAGGATGGTGGATTATTCCGCGGCGATCCGGATCGCGGCAGCTGCGCTGCGATCCTTGAAGTTGATCTCCTGCAGATACTTGATGCCTTCCTCGGCGATGTCATCGCCGACCATGCGGTCACCTTCCGCCCGGAGCTCTTCCATGTCGACATAGGTCGCATAGAAGGCGCGGGTGCGATCGGTGATCAGGCCCGATTTCAGAAGGGTCTTGATCAGCACACGGAAGATGTTGGTGGATTCCTTCAGGCGCTCGCGCTGCGCGTCGTTGCTGCGCAGTTCGAGCAGGCCTTCCATCACCTTCTGCGGATCGAGGCCGAACTCCTGATACATCTCGGCCTGCTGCTGCGGCGAGCCCATGTTCATGATGAGCGACTGGAAGCAATGCGCCGCCCAGTCCTCTACGATGTTGCGCTCTTCCGGCGTCATCTTCGGGATCGTGCGATCAGCCCAGATCTTGCCGAACTTGTGGTGGAAGGCCTCGTCGGTCATCACCAGCTGGAACAGCTTCTTGGCCAGCGGATCGCGGTTGAACTTGTAGCCGGCAGCGAAGGCGCCCATGGCGAGGCCTTCGACCAGCATCTGCATGCCGATGATCTTCTTGTAGACCTCCGGCGCCGCGATGATGTCGACCAGCAGCTGCTTCAGCACCGAGCCGCAGGGACGCGGACGGCCCCAGCGCGCCTTCACATACTGCGCGAAGGCGGTGACGTGACGGGCTTCCTCGCGCGTCTGGTTGGCGGCATATTCCTGTGCGCCCTGGTCCTTCAGCACGTGGCACAGCGAAGCGGAAAGGTTCAGGGCGCCCTGCTCGCCATGCAGGATCGACGAGAAATTCCACAGCGTCATCTCGTTGACGAACCTGGCCTTCTGGCCGGTCTTCTCGAGATGCTCGCGGACATACGGGATCTGCAGCGCGAAGATCTGGTCGTCCGGCTGCATCGCCTCGTTCATGTCCCAGGGTTCGGCGAAGTCGATGTACTTCTTGTCGAGCGGGTCCCAGAAATGATCGTGGGTGGCGGAGATGATTTTGTCGAAGGCGGTCGAGCGCTTCTCGTAACGATCGAGTTCAATCATCGACTCGAAATCGTCCGGCGCCACCGCGTCGTACATGATGTCCTTGGTGATATTGCCGTCTGCCATCGTGTTCTCCTCAACCTGATGTTGTTGCTGTCGTTATGATTTCTCCACGAGCGACTGCAGCATCGCGCCCGTATGTTCGATGAATTGCTCCCGCTCCTCGCCGAGCAGCGGCTCGTCGCGGATCAGACGTTCGACCAGAAGGCCGATGAAGGTGGCGGCCAGAAGCCGTGCGCGCGCCGGCGCATGCTCGCCGCCGATCCATTCACGGATGGGGCCGAGAAAGCGCTCCTGAACCGCCGCACCCAGCAGCGGCGCGGTTGCCGGCGACGTGGCAGCGCGCAGCAGGAACTGGAAGGCGTGCATGCGGTCGTTGGATTCGTGGGCGTGGTTCACCATCATCTTCGCGATGTCGGTACCGAAGCTCTTGCGGTCCCACTGGAAGATGCCGTCGGGCTGGATCGAGTCCTTCAACGCCGCCGCGAACAAGCCATCCTTGCCGCCGAAATAGCGATTGATCAGCGCCGCGTCGACGCCCGCCTCGGCCGCGATATCGCGCAGGAAGGCGCCTTCGAAACCGGAGAGAGCAAAATGATGCTTGGCCGCTCCCAGGATGGCGGCGCGCGTCGCATCCGCATCACGCTTGCGCGCGGCGGGGCGTTCCGGAGTAAGGGTGTGTTCCGTTGTCATCCTAAGATGACACGCTGATCCGGAACTCGGGCGATGTCAACGCCGGATGACATGGAAAATGTCTAATAGCACGGACGCCTGCCCGTGATTTCCTTGATCCGCCTGTAATTCCCGACAAAATCGCGGCGGCTTTCAAACGCGGGCTTCCCGTGTCACCGAGCGACCTCTTCCGGTTCCCAAGCGCCGTCCGGCGCGACCCCGCTATCAATGCATGGTTCGGCCTGCCCGATCACGAGATGCGCCGTGTCGGCCAGCCCTGGTTCGAGGTGATACGCGGCTGCGGCCCGGACGTGCGTGAGCTCATCCACGATGGGCATCCCACGGCGTGCGCCGACGACGCCGCCTTCGCTTATGTCGACGCCTTCAGCACGCATGCGAGTGTCGGTTTCTTCTTCGGCGCGGCGCTCGTTGATCCGGATGGATTGCTGGAGGGTGCGGGCAAGCGCATGCGGCATGTGAAGCTGCACTGGGGGCAGCCGGTGAACGAGGCCGCGTTGCGCGAGCTCATAGCGGCGGCCTACCGCGACATCCGGTTGCGCCTCAAATCTGCACGATGAAGCAAGGAGCATGATCCATGTACGTCGCTGGCCTCGTGATACCCGTGCCCGAAGACAGGATGGAGGCCTATCGCCAATGGGCCGAGAACGGTGCGAAGTTCTTCAAGGAGTATGGCTGCCTGGAAATCGTCGAGTGCTGGGAAGACTTCATTCCCGACGGCAAGCAGACCGACTTCCGCCGCGCCGTCGCCGCCAGGCCGGGCGAGAAGATCGTCTTCACCTGGCAAGTCTGGCCCGACAAGGCGAGCTTCACCGAAGCCGAAGAGAAGATGCACCACGATCCGCGCATGGACAGCGCCGGCGAGCCACCGTTCGACGCACGGCGTCTGATCCTGGGATGCTTCGCGCCGATTGTCTCGATGGGCCGGACATGAGCCTCACGATTTGATCAATACGATATTGGGGAAAAGTAATGTCCGCTCCGTCGTCGCGCGGCCGAGCCATTATGATGGTTAACGCCTCATCTTGAGCATGCCGCCATCCTTTGGGAGGCACCCTCCTTCCATTACAAGGAAGTTAAGAAGATGGCTCGCTTTCGAAGCGATCCAATTGGGCTATTTGGTGGAGGGCGTAATGCGCAAATTTCTATTGGGTGTGGCTGCCGCGTCTGTGGCGCTGTTCGGCCTCACGGCGTCGGCAAATGCCGTTATCTTCTTCAAGGTGGAGCCCAACCCAGGCGGCACAAAGCTCTTTCTAGACTTGGCCAAGGACTCCACGACGTCGAAGGGCACGGTCGTTACAAACGACGACGTAACGATCACCACCAACGCAGCCGCCGACTTCGCGAGCGGCTTCTCGACGATCAAGCCGGCGAGCAAGGATTTCCTGCTTACGACACTGACCTTCACGCCGACTGACCCGACCGAATTCAACAGCTTCTCGTTCCGTGGGCAGGATCTCGTAGCCGACCAGGTGATCGACGTGACGATCCTCGACAACTTCGGCAACTCGACGTTGATTGCCTTCACCGAAGGAAAGGCAAATCAGGACTTCGCCCGCCAGGGCATTATCGCGGCCGTGAGCGGCGAGACGATCAAGTCGGTAACGCTCTTCAACAGCGGCGGCTTCAAGGAAGCCAAGCAGTTTGAATTCAACCTTGTCGGTCAGACAGGTGGCATTCCCGAACCCGCTGTCTGGCTGATGATGATTGCAGGCTTTGGTCTCGTCGGCGCCGCCATGCGCTCGAGGGGCATCCTGGCAAAGGCCTGACATAACGGACATTGAAGGGGCCTCGGCTGAACAAGCCGGGGCCTTTTCCTTTGTGGCGCGCCCTTACCCCTCCATCTCCCGCATCATCACCTCCCGCATCCGGAATTTCTGCGGCTTGCCGGTGACTGTCATCGGGATCTCGTCGACGAAGCGGACGTGGCGCGGGACTTTGAAGTGCGCGATGTGGGCGCGGCAGAAGGCCTGCACGTCGTCCTCGGTCACGCTGTGGCCGGGCCGCAGACGGATCCAGGCACAGACCTGCTCGCCGAACTTGCGGTCGGGCACACCGAAGACCTGCACCTCCTGCACCGCAGGGTGGGTGAACAGGAATTCCTCGATCTCGCGCGGATAGATGTTCTCGCCGCCGCGGATGATCATGTCCTTCAGGCGGCCGACGATACGGACATAGCCGTCGGCATCCATCGTGCCGAGATCACCAGAGTGCAGCCAGCCGGCATCGTCGACCGTTTCGGCCGTACGCGCCGGCTCGTCCCAATAGCCCTGCATGACCGAATAGCCGCGACAGCAGATCTCGCCCGGCGTGTTGACGGGCACGACCGCGCCATCTTCGTCGATCATCTTGATCTCGAGATGCGGGCCGGGGCGGCCCACCGTGTTCACGCGCTTGTCTACGGGATCGTCGCGCGTCGTCATATGGTTCACCGGGCTTGCCTCGGTCTGGCCATAGGCGATCAGCACTTCGGTCATGTGCATGTCGGCGAGCACGCGGCGCATCACCTCCACTGGGCACGGTGCGCCGGACATGATGCCGGTGCGCAGGCTGGAGAGATCGAACTTCGCGAAGTCGGGATGCTCAAGCTCGGCAATGAACATCGTGGGCACGCCATGCAGCGCGGTGCAGCGCTCGTCCGCGATGGCCTCCAGCGTCTTCAGCGCGTCGTAGCCATCGTTCGGAAACACCGCCGTCGCGCCGTGGCTGATACAGGCGAGATTGCCCATCACCATGCCGAAGCAGTGATATAGGGGCACCGGAATGCAGAGCCGGTCCTTCTCGGTGAAGCGCATGCCCTCGCCCACGATGCGGCCGTTGTTGAGGATGTTGAAATGGCTGAGCGTAGCGCCCTTGGGCGTGCCGGTAGTGCCGCTGGTGAACTGGATATTGATATCGTCGTCGGGCGAGAGCGTCGCGCCGATCGCGGCGATCTCGTTCGCCTTGTCCTCCCCCATCGCGCAGACATCGCCGAAGCGGCGCATGCCCGGCGGGGCGACATCGCCGATGGCAATCGGGTGCTTCAGATGAGGCAACTTTCCCGCTGCCGTGAGGTCGGCCAGCATTCCGGCATAGTCGCTGGAGCGATACTGCTGCGCGGTCACGAGTGCGACGCAGCCGGCCTTGTTCAGCGCGAACTCCAGTTCGAAGATGCGATAGGCGGGATTAATGCATACCAGGATCGCGCCGATACGCGCGGTCGCGAACTGCGTGAGGCACCACTCGGCACAATTGGGCGCCCAGATGCCGACGCGGTCACCCTTGCCGATGCCCAGCGCCAGCAGCCCACCGGCCAGCCGGTTGACCTCGCGGAGATACTCCGTATACGTCCATCTGACGCCCTGGTGGCGGACGACAAGTGCCTCGCGATCGGGAAACTGCGCCGCGATGCGCTCGAGGCAGGCGCCGATGGTCTCGTAGACCAGCGGCTTCTCGCTGGGCGCGCTGTAGTAGCTGTGGGTACGCGCCCCGGACATCAGTAGACCACGACACTGCGGATCGACTTGCCTTCCTCCATCAGGTGGAAGGCGTCATTGATCTTCTCGAGCGGCAGGATATGGGTGATCATCGGATC
>DASZCC010000257.1:0-3762 GCA_035943485.1 Rhizomicrobium sp.
CCGCGCATCGCCGCCTGATCCTGCAGAACCATCCGGACAAGGGCGGCTCGGATTATCTGGCGTCGAAGATCAACGAAGCGAAGGACGTGCTGCTGGGAAGCTAGCTGCGGCCCTGCACTGTGAAACAGGTCTGTCCACGAGCCGTGAGCCTTGTGCAGACCTCACGCGCCTCGCGTTCGGCAAACGGACCAAAGCGCGCACGGTAGAGTGTGTGGCCGTCGACGCCGGTGAACGGCACGATGATCCGCGCCGCCTGGCCGAGAACGTCCATCGACTTCTTCGCATAGGCCGCGAGTTGTCCACGCGCCTGCTGCATGTCGGCAAACGCGCCAATCTGGATGCTCCAGCTCTTGGGGCCGACGGCTACGCCGGCATCGCCGACATCGCCTTCGCCCACGTCGTCGCGGCCGTGCGGCTTGGGTTTCGGCAGCACGTCGGCGCTGGCGACTTCAAGCGGCTTGGGCGCGGGCGAAATGGTCGAGGCAAGTTCGACGACCGACGGCTTCGCTGTGGGACGCGGCACGCTGCCGAAGGCCACCGGAAGATCGGCGATATTGGGACGCGAACGCGGACGCACCGACGGGATCGGCACCGATGCGCTGGCGGTAGTTGCCGGCATGGCGGAGACGACGCGCGGTGCAGGTGCGGGCTGGGTAGGGATGTTCTGCGGCGGCGGTGTGTATACCGGCTGGGTGGACGGCGGCGGCTGGTAGACAGGCTGCACGGGAACGGCAGGCTGTGCCTGCGCGACGACGGCGCCGGTGCGCGGCGATGGTGGCGGCGGGGCGGCAATCTCGTTCGGTGCACTGGCGCCGGCATCCGGATCGGGCCGTGCTTCGGCCGCGTCCTCATCGTCAGGCGCGCCATTCACATAGGTGCTGGACGTCACGCCCGGCATCATCGGCGGCGCAATCGCAGCAACATTGCGCCAGGGCACGCCGGCGCGCGCCACCATCATCGGATTGACCGAGATCTGCGCGAAGGTCTGGTCGAGCAGACGCATCATCTCCATGTCGCGGCGATGGCCGGTATAGCCACCCATCACGACGCCAATGATGTGGACGTTGTCGCGCACGACAGACGACACGAGATTGAAACCTGAGGCGCCGGTGTAGCCCGTCTTGATGCCGTCGGCGCCCTGATAGCGGCCGATCAGGTTGTCATGCGTGACATACATCGTGCCGCGGAAATTGAAGTATGGCGTCGCGAAGTAGGGGAAGTATTGCGGGAAGTCATAAGCAAGATGGCGCGCGAGAACCGACAGGTCGTTGGCTGTCGTAATCTGCAGCGCATCCGGCAGGCCCGACGCGTTGTGATAGTAGGTGTCGCGCATCCCCAGCATGCGCGCCTTGTCCGTCATCATCTCGGCGAAGTGGCCTTCGGTGCCGCCCAGCGCTTCGCCGATGGCGACCGCCACGTCGTTCGCCGAACGCACCACGATCGCCTTGATAGCGGTTTCGACGGAGATGGAGTCGCCGGCGTAGAGGTGAAGATTGGTCGGGCGCTGCGAAGCCGCATGCTCCGAGATCGGCAGCATCGTCTGCAGGGTCACATCGCCACGGCGCATCGCCTCGAACAGGAGGTAGAGCGTCATCATCTTGGTTAGCGACGCAGGGTGCCGTTCGAGCGAAGCGTTGCGCTGGTATAGGACGCGGCCAGTCTCGCCATCGATGATGAGTGCGGCATCCTTTGACGGGTCCGTGGGCGTCGTTGGCATCGCTGCGTAGTGCCGTCGCGGCGCCGCCCGGCCCCAACGATGGTGGTACCCGCGTGCGTCAGCCGTGCCCGTGGCCACAACCAGGGCGACCCCGAGGGAGGCGGCGATGAGCCGCTTGATCAGGCTGAATCGGCCGCCTGGCCGGTCAAATTCCACAGCCCCAAGTCCTTGATTCGGTTTTGCCCCTGTGCCCGGATATGAACGAATTTTATGCCCGGCCGCAAGTTCGTCAGAAATAGACGATATGTTCCCGATGTTTACGAAGTGTTAACGCTGCGAGGAACAGAGGTTACCGAAATTTGTGGTGCAGTGCAGCATAGACCCTTGACAGGTTAATCGCTGCACCGCATATAGGTCATGTTGCACCGCAACACGGCCTCCGATGACGGTGCGCCACGAACTCACGAGGAGTAACCATATGGCGAAGTCGGACACCATCGACGCGAAGGTCACGGAAGCGACTGAAGCGGCAGAGACAGCATTCAAGAACGGCACCGAGACCCTCAAGGCAAACTTCGACAAGGCCGTGAAGGGCTACGATCAATTCCTCGGCTTCGGCAAGGACACGATGGAGGCCTATGTGAAGGCCGCCAATGTCGCCGGCAAGGGCGCCGAGACGCTGAACACCGAACTCTACAACTACTCGAAGAACTCCATCGAAGGCGGCATTGCCGCTGCAAAAGCCGTCATGGCCTCGAAATCCGCGCACGAAGCGTTCGAGCTCCACACCGGTTATGCGAAGACGGCGTTCGACACCTACGTGAAAGAAATGCAGAAGCTCGGCGAGATGTTCGTCGCGACGAGCAAGCAGTCTTTCGAACCGATCCAGGGCCGCTATCAGGCGTGGATCGAAGCAGTCCAGAACGTTCGCGCGGCCTAATCCCGCACTTCTGACGGCACTATTAAAAGGGCTCGGGAACCATCCCGGGCCCTTTTTGCTTGCCGATTCGGACGTCTATCTAATTGCTTGCGGGATCGTGCACCTTTTCGATTAGGATATGCGTCACCATATGTTCAGTGACAGACAACCATGAAAGACGGACGCGATGGCCGCGGAGGCGCAGACGGCAATGACGGTAAATCAGGTACCGGCATTGTCACAAAGACGCGCCCGAAGACGAAGAAGCCCTCTCTCTACAAGGTGCTTCTCCTGAATGACGACTACACGCCGATGGAATTCGTCGTGCACATTCTGGAGAAATTCTTTGCCAAGAGCCGGGAAGGTGCGGTGGAGATCATGCTCCATGTGCATCGTCACGGAGTCGGAATCTGCGGCGTATTCACCTACGATGTCGCGGAAACAAAAGTAGCGCAGGTCACCGAGTTTGCCCGTCGGCACCAGCATCCACTGCAGTGCACGATGGAGAAGGAGTAATGCCCAGGATGCCATCTCTTTCGCAAAGCCTTGAACAGGCGCTGCATCGCGCGATTAAACTCGCCAGCGATCGGCATCACGAATACGCCACGCCTGATCACCTGCTGCTCGCGCTGATGGACGACACCGACGCCGCCCAGGTAATGAAGGCGTGCAATGTCGACATGGATGCGCTGCGCAAGACGCTCCAGAAATACATCGACGAAGAACTGATGATGGTGGTGATCGAGGATGGCGAGGACGCCAAGCCGTCGACCGCTTTCCAGCGCGTCGTGCAGCGCGCCGTTCTCCATGTGCAGAATTCCGGCCGCGAGGAAGTGACCGGCGCGAATGTGCTCGTCGCGCTGTTCACCGAGCGCGAGAGCCATGCCGTCTATTTCCTGCAAGAGCAGAACATGACGCGCCTCGATGCGGTGAGCTACATGAGCCACGGCATCGCCAAGCGCCCCGGCATGAGCCAGCAGAAGGCCGCGCGTGGCGCCGAGGAAGAGGAAGACGGCGAGAAGCCCAACAAGCAGGGCACTGAGGCACTCGAAGCCTATTGCGTGAACCTGAACGAGAAGGCCAAGCAGGGCCGTGTCGATCCGCTGATCGGCCGCACCGCCGAGGTCGACCGCACGATCCAGATCCTGTGCCGCCGCCAGAAGAACAATCCGCTGTTCGTCGGCGA
>DASZCC010000258.1:0-5508 GCA_035943485.1 Rhizomicrobium sp.
CCCGGCGACGACGATCAGCAAGGTCTGCGGCTCGGGCATGAAGGCGGTGATGGTGGGCAGCGATCAGCTTGCGCTGGGCCGCGCCGACATCGTGGTGGCCGGCGGAATGGAGAGCATGACGAACTCACCCTACCTGCTGCCCAAGGCGCGCGGCGGATATCGCATGGGCCATGGCGAGGTGAAGGATCACATGTTCCTCGACGGTCTGGAGGACGCCTATGAGCATCGCCTGATGGGCACCTATGGCGAGGACGCGGCGCGGCAGTATCAGTTCACGCGCGAGATGCAGGACGCCTACGCCATTGAGTCGCTGAACCGCGCCAAGCGGGCGCAGGGCGATGGTTCGTTCGACGGCGAGATCGTGGCGCTGACCGTCCCGACGCGGAAGGGCGATGTCGAGGTCTCGAAGGACGAGCAGCCCGGGAAATCCGATCCGGCGAAGATACCGACACTGAAGCCCGCCTTCGGCAAGGACGGCACGGTGACGGCGGCCAGCTCGGCGTCGATCTCGGACGGTGCGGCTGCGCTTGTGCTGGCGCGTGAGGATGTGGCCAAGGCGCGTGGCCTGAAGCCGATTGCCCGCATCGTGGCGCAGGCGAGCAATGCGCATGAGCCGCGCTGGTTCACCACCGCACCTGTGGGCGCGATCCAGAAGGTGCTCAAGCTTGCCGACTGGTCCAAGGACGATGTCGATCTGTTCGAGATCAACGAGGCGTTCGCGAACGTGCCGATGATCGCGATGCGCGATCTGGGCCTCGATCACGCCAAGGTCAACGTGAACGGCGGCGCCTGCGCGCTTGGCCATCCCATCGGCGCGTCCGGTGCACGGATCATCGTCACGCTGCTGAACGCCTTGAAGAAGCGCGGCCTGAAGCGTGGCGTGGCGTCGCTCTGCATCGGCGGCGGCGAGGCGACGGCCGTCGCGGTGGAGCTGGTGTGAGTGCTCTGAAGTCGGCGATTTCGCCAAACAGCGCCGGGTTCAAGTCAAACGCCGAAGCGATGGGCAAGCTCGTCGCCGATCTGAAGTCGCGCATGTCGGTTGCGGCGCTTGGCGGCGACGAGCGTGCCCGCACGCGGCATACCGAGCGCGGCAAGCTGCTGCCGCGCGATCGGGTGGAGCGGTTGCTCGACCCGGGTTCGCCGTTCCTGGAGCTGTCGCCGCTGGCGGCCAACGGCATGTATGACGGCGACATACACGGCGCCGGCATCATCACCGGCATCGGCCGTGTGTCGGGCCGCGAGTGCGTCATCGTCTGCAACGACGCGACGATCAAGGGCGGCACCTATTATCCGGTCACCGTAAAGAAGCATCTGCGGGCGCAGGAGATCGCGCGCGAGAACCGGCTGCCCTGCATCTATCTGGTGGACTCAGGCGGCGCGAACCTGCCGAACCAGGCGGAGATATTCCCCGACCGCGAGCACTTCGGGCGCATCTTCTTCAACCAGGCGACGATGAGCGCGGCGGGTATCCCGCAGATCGCCAGCGTAATGGGTTCGTGCACCGCCGGTGGCGCTTACGTGCCGGCGATGAGCGACGAGACCATCATCGTCAAAGGGCAGGGCACGATCTTCCTCGCCGGGCCGCCGCTGGTGAAGGCCGCGACGGGCGAGATCGTGACGGCGGAAGAACTCGGGGGCGCAGACGTACACACGCGCCAGTCGGGCGTTGCGGATCATCTCGCCAATGACGACACGCATGCGCTGGCCATCGTGCGCCAGATCGTTGGCGGGCTGAACCATCGCAAGCAGCCCGACATCCCGGTCGCTACGGCGCGCGCCCCGGCGTTCGACACCGCCGAGCTGGACGGCATCGTGCCGCCGACGCTGGCGTCCCAGTACGACGTGCGCGAGATCATCGCGCGTCTGGTCGATGGCTCCGACTTCGACGAGTTCAAGAAGCTTTACGGCACGACCATCGTCACCGGCTTCGCGCATATCGAGGGCATGCCGGTCGGCATTGTTGCCAACAACGGCATTCTATTTTCGGAGAGCGCGCTGAAAGCAGCGCATTTCATTGAGCTGTGCTGCCAGCGCCGCATTCCGCTGCTGTTCCTGCAGAACATCGCCGGCTTCATGGTGGGCAGGAAATACGAGTCCGGCGGCATCGCCAAGGACGGCGCCAAGATGGTGACGGCCGTCGCGTCGGCCAATGTGCCGAAGATCACGCTGATCATTGGCGGCTCCTATGGCGCCGGCAATTACGGCATGTGCGGCCGCGCCTTTGATCCGCGCTTCCTGTTCTCCTGGCCCAACAGCCGCATCTCGGTGATGGGCGGCGAGCAGGCGGCCAGCGTGCTGGCGACGGTGCATCGCGACGCCGACAAATGGACGCCCGAGCAGGCCGAAGAGTTCAAGGCGCCAATCCGCAAGAAATACGAAGACGAGGGCAACCCCTACTACGCTACCGCGCGGCTGTGGGACGACGGCATCATCGCGCCATCCGACACTCGGCGCGTGCTGGCGCTGGCCCTCTCGGCCTGTCTCAACGCCCCGATCCCGGACACCAAGTTCGGCGTGTTCCGGATGTGACCGTGCCGCGCGATGCCACCAGGGCCGACTGGCCACGCCTGCTTGAACTGAATGAAGCATCGGTCGAGCAGCTCAGCCCGATGGATGAGGAGCAGCTTGCGCGCTTCGTCGAAGCGGCTTTCTCGCTGCGCGTGGCGGAGCAGGATGGCAAGGATGCGGGCTTCCTTCTGTCGTTCCGCAGAGGTGCCGCGTATCGCGGTCAGGTGTTCCAGCATCTCAGCCAGCAGGCGGAAGACTTCGTGTATATCGACCGAGTTGTTGTCGATGCCGCCGTGCGCGGACGCGGTATCGCGAGCAGCCTGTACGATGATCTCGTCGCGACAGCACGCGTGGCGGGCCTGCCGCGCCTGCTGTGCGAGGCGTATAAGACGAACGAGCAGTCGCTAAGCTTCCATGCTCGTCAGGGATTTCACGTGTTCGGCGATTTCATTTCGCACGGCCAGCCGGTCGCGCTCCTGGAACGAAGGTTGTGAGAGCATGATCATCGTCACCGGCTATGCGATCGCCAGCACCGAGAACCGCGAGGAGATGCTGCGGCTATCGCTTGAGCATGTACATCGTTCGCGGCTGGAGCCCGGCTGTGTCGAGCATGGCGTGTATGTGGATGCCGAGAATCCGCTGAAGCTGCACTTCTATGAGGAGTGGGCGGACGAAGCGGCGATCCGGCAACACTTCGCCGTGCCGGAATCGCGGGCGTTCGCCAAGACGCTGCGCGGCATGGCGGCGGACGCCGGACGGATGACCCTGTACGACGCGACACGGAAGAAGCTTTGAGCATGTTCAAGAAGCTCCTGATTGCCAATCGCGGCGAGATCGCGGTCCGTGTCATGCGCACCGCCAAGCGGCTCGGCATCTCCACGGTCGCGGTCTATTCGGATGCGGACGCGCATGCCCTGCACGTGGTGACGGCTGACGAGGCGGTGCGCATCGGCCCTGCGCCGGTGCGCGAGAGTTATCTGCGCGGCGACGCCATCCTGGCCGCTGCGAAACAGACTGGCGCGGACGCGATCCATCCGGGCTACGGCTTCCTGTCCGAGAATGCGGAGTTCGCCGATGCCTGCGCCGCGG
This sequence comes from Rhizomicrobium sp., assembly GCA_035943485.1. GTDB lineage: Bacteria > Pseudomonadota > Alphaproteobacteria > Micropepsales > Micropepsaceae > Rhizomicrobium. The sequence continues at coordinate 3,598 of DASZCC010000258.1, forward strand.
CCGGGATCGTGTTCGTCGGGCCGCCGGCGAGTGCCATTCGCGCCATGGGTCTGAAAGACCGTGCCAAGGCCCTGATGCAGAAAGCCGGCGTGCCGGTGGTGCCCGGCTATCTCGGCGACAATCAGTCGGCGGACGATCTGGCGCGCGAGGCGGGCCGCATCGGCTATCCGGTGCTGATCAAGGCGGTGGCCGGTGGTGGCGGCAAAGGCATGCGGCGCGTTGACGACGCCAAAGACTTCGCCGCCGCGCTCGAAGGCGCCAAGCGCGAGGCGGCGTCGGCCTTCGGCGACGACAAGGTGCTGATCGAGAAGTATGTCGCGCGCCCGCGCCACATTGAGGTGCAGGTCTTCGCCGACAGTCACGGCAACGCGGTGCACCTGTTCGAACGCGACTGCTCGCTCCAGCGCCGCCATCAGAAAGTGATCGAGGAAGCGCCTGCGCCCGGCATGAGCCCGGAGATGCGCGCCCATATCGGCGCTGCGGCCGTCAAAGCGGCACAGGCGGTCAACTATATCGGCGCCGGCACGATCGAGTTCATCGCGGACTCGTCGGATGGTCTCAAGCCCGATCGCATCTGGTTTATGGAAATGAACACGCGCCTGCAGGTTGAGCATCCGGTGACCGAGGGCATCACCGGCTACGATCTGGTCGAATGGCAGCTCCGAGTTGCGTCGGGCGAGAAATTGCCGGCGGAGCAGAAGGACATCCACGCCACCGGCCACGCGATCGAGGCCCGGCTCTATGCGGAGGACCCGCAGAAGGGCTTCCTGCCGTCGATCGGCAAGCTCGAACGCTTCGCGCTGCCCGCGCATGGCGTGCGCGTCGATGCCGGTGTCCGCGAAGGCGACAGTGTGACGCCGTTCTACGACCCGATGCTCGCCAAGGTCATCGCGCATGGCGCGACGCGGGAAGAAGCGGCGGCGAAACTGGCCGAGGCGCTGTCACAGGCTTTCATCGCCGGCGTCCGCACCAACAACGCCTTCCTGATCCGCGCGCTGCGGCACAAGGATTTCATCGCCGGCAACATCGACACCGGCTTTATCGCGCGTCACGAGGCCGACCTCATTCCCGACGCCGCGATCCCCACGCGTATCTACGAGATCGCCGCCAACGATCGCCTGCGCATGCGACGGAACAGCGATCCGTGGAGCCGCGGCAACGGCTTTCGTCTCGCCGGCAAGGCGGCGCAAGTGGCCGAGTTCGTCGAGGACGGCAAGCGAGTCACGGTGCTGCTGCCAGGATTGGAACCCGGTCATGCCGAAGTGCGCCGGCTGGCGAATGGCGACGTGGCGGTGATGGAAGACGGCGAGACCTTTGTTCTCCACACCTTTGATCCGTTCGAGGCCGCCGATGCCGCCGGTGTGGCGAGTGATCGCATTGTCACCCCCATGCCGGGGAAGATCATCCAGCTCATGGTCAAATCCGGCGAGAGCGTGAAGAAGGGCCAGCCGCTGGCGGTCCTGGAAGCCATGAAGATGGAACACACGCTTGCCGCGCCGACGGACGCAAAAGTGAAAAGCGTCGAGGTCGCGCTCGGCGATCAGGTCAGCGACGGTACGATCGTGGTGAGGTTCGAGACGGCATGACGTTGCATATCCTCAAGTTGTGTGTGGGCGCGGACTCCATCGAGGATCTCGCGCAATGGCAGGCCGGCCGCATCCGGGAACAGAAGAAGCGCGGCAAGAAGAAACCAGAACTGATCCACGTCACGCGCATGACGCCCAAGCGCAAGGACGACTTGCTGGATGACGGCTCGCTCTACTGGGTGATCAAGGGCCAGATCGCTGTGCGCCAGAAATTGCTCGACTTGCGGCCGGTGACGAAGAACGGCACGCCGCATTGCGGCCTGGTCTATGACGCGAAGCTGATCCCGGTGCAGCGCCGCGCGCAGCGGCCGTTCCAGGGCTGGCG
>DASZCC010000259.1:0-14513 GCA_035943485.1 Rhizomicrobium sp.
TCATCCTGCTTCACCAGCGCGCCCTGCGTCGCATAGGTCTGTGCCGAGATCGCATTCTGATCGCTGAGCGACTTGTAGCGCGCGAGATCGATCCGCGCGTTGGCGAGCAGCGCCTGGTCGCGTGCCAGCTGGCCTTGTGCCTGCTGCAGCGCGGCCTGGAACGGCCGCGGATCGATGAGCGCGAGAAGATCGCCCGCCTTCACCATCTGCCCTTCGGTGAAGTAGAGCTTCATGATCTGGCCGCCGACCTGCGGACGCACCGTCACTGTGGCGATCGGCGTCACGGTGCCGCGCGCGTTGAGCGTGACGTTCATGTCGCCGCTCACAGCCTTGGCGACGCCAACGGCCTGCGGACCGCCCTGCCCTGCACCGTTGTGACCGGAGTTGGCGCCAGGCCGAATCGCCCAAATCAGGAGACCGAGAAGAACGAGACCGATGAGAAGACCGAGAGCCTTGCCACCACCGGGAAACCAAGATGTGCTCCAGCGCCACGCGCGGTCGGTATGCCCGGCCGCGGTGTCGTACGCGCTTCTGAAGCTGCCTGGCTCACTCATCTATTTCTCGCATCGTCAGGAAATATCAGGCTTTCGGCGTCAAATTTAGGGCATACCAAACGGCTGAGAGTGAAATTTGTCGAAAGTGTCGCGATAACCCTGCCGCCGGGCCCGCTGGCGCCTTAATTGCCGGCAATGTATCGCTTTCCGCCCTTAGCCGAACACCTTGGATTTCTAAACAATGCATCATGTCTTTGCCTGGATTGCGGAAACGGCCACCTGGCTGCTGGCCTATTCCAAGGCCCATCCTGAATACGCGTTCGCTATCGCTTTCGGTTCAGCGTTTGCCGAGTCCTTTGTCGGCGTCTCGTTCCTGGTGCCGGGCACCACGATCCTTGTCGGGCTGGGTGTCGTCATCCAGGCAACCGGGATAAACCCCGTTCCGATCTGGCTGGGCGCTGCGATTGGCGCCGTCCTGGGCGACTGGATCTCCTATTGGATCGGTCATCGCTACAAGGAGCACGCGCTGGCTGTGTGGCCCATCTCGCGCTATCGCCCGCAGATGGACAAGGCGCTGACCTTCTTCCGCAAATGGGGCACGTGGGGAATCTTCCTCGGCCGTTTCCTCGGGCCGTTCCGGGCTACCGTTCCTATCGTCGCCGGCATCTCACAGATGAAGTTCTGGCCGTTCCAGATCGCCAATGTAACGTCGGCGATCATCTGGTCGGCAGCGATGCTGATCATCGGCGCGGGGGGCACGCTGCTGATGAACTGGCTCAGCCAGTTCTGGCACGCGGTCGTCTGACAACAAAAAAAGCGGACCGCCGCGAAGCGATCCGCTCTTTGATCTTATGCGGGTGATCTTACGGCGCCGGCGCGGGAGCGGGCGTGTTGTCGGCCGGTGCCGCGGGTGCCGTTGCCGGAGCGGCCGGCGCAGGCGCTGTCGGCGCTGGCTTGCCGCCGCCGGCGAGCTTCTTGCGGGCCAGATCCACCATCGCGCCATGCGCGTCGCCGAAGCCCTTCAGCGAGAACGGTATCTCAAATGCCTTGCCGCCATCGGCGAAGATGCGAATCCTCGCGGCGCCATTGCTCGACGACAGTGCCGTCACGGCGTCGTTGCCCAGCAGCATCTCGACATAGCAGCCGCCGCGGTCGCAGCGGCGATAGGGCAATACCTGCGATGTAAAGGCATCGGACTGGATCGTCGCGCCGTTCTTGAGCGAGACGCCCAGCGGAACGGCGATCTGGATCACGTGCTTGTCGCCGGCCGGCATATAGGCGAGCGACAGGCTCATCACCCGCTCACCCGTCTGCTTGTTGGCAAGCATCTCGAACATGTCGCAGGGCGACGGCGAGTTGACCGGGAAGCAGCGGACCGTCCAGTCCGCGAACGTCTTGGTCTCGCTCGGCTGCACCGGACCGGCGCCGGGCGCCGTCGCCGCGGTCGCGGCCAGTGAGAGAGCGCCCAGCGAGAACGCTGCGGCGAGAAGCGTGCGATGAAAATTCATGACCAGAACCTCGACCAGGCGGAGTGGCGCTTGCCTTCATTGTTGCGATAGGCGGCCAGTGTCTCGGGAAAGCCCTTGAGCGAGAACGGAAGACCGACGGCCTTGCCGTCAAGACCAGCGACCAGCAGGCGCGCATCCTTGGCGTCGCGCAGCTTGTCGAGGAACGCGTCATCAACCGACACGCGCACGAGGCAGCCGACGCTGCTGCACGTCTCATAGGGATAGACAGTCGGCTTGCCCGGCGGCTTCGCATTCGAGTCGAGCTGGAGGCCCAGACCCGGCTGCAGCAGGACATTGAACGGAACGGTGATGATCATCTGCTGCTTGCCGTCCTTCGCCTTGAAGAACGAGATGCGTGCGAGTTCAGACCGCGAGCGCGCGTCCAGCACATCTTCCTGCAGTTCGCAGGAACTGGTTTCGTCGCTCAGTTTCGGACAGGCAAGACGCCAGTCCTGAAAAACCGAAATGGTCGCGACATCGGGCTCCGCAGCCATGGCCTTGTGGCCAAACCATCCGGCCAGAAGGCCGAGGATGAGCGCGACGACGCCTATCGCGATGCGCATTGTGGTGTTTTGAGATTCAGATGCCATTCAGAAAAGGCCCCAAGTCAGCATGACGGCGCGCACTTAACGGAAAGCAACGCGATGAGGCAAGCGGCCCGGTGCCGAATTCGGGTTAACAGAGGGACATCTCGCCGGCTGATAAATGACGCCGGTTCAGCGGGCGATGGCGAGGCCGACAGGTGGGGACTTCCAGCTTGATAGCGCCGATAAGGCCCGTCCGAAGGCGGAACTGTGCCTTTCGTCCTGCCGCGTCACGAGCACCACAGCATCAGATAGCCGTGTCAGATAAGGGGTTTCCGGCGCTCCCAGCACCGAAGGCGCGTCAATAATGACCAGATCGCACATTGTCTTGAGGTGGGCGAAAAGCTCCGCCGTGCGCGGTGCATTCAGTGCAGCGCGGGGATCCAGAAGCGGCCGCGTGGCCATTAGAAGAAGTGCACCGGAACGCGAGTCGCGCTGGAACACGCGGCTGAGCGCAACCTTGCCCTGAAGGGCGTCGGTCATGCCGGGATTCGACGGATGCACACCAAGACGGGACAGCCGCGGCGAACCCAGATGACCATCGACCAGCACCGCTTTGAGACCCGATGCAGCCGCGGCCCGAACAAGGGCAAGCGCGACGGTCGATCCCGACTCGTCACTGCTCTCGGCTGACGTAACGGAAACGATTCGGCCAGAACCGCCGCGGGCCGTTGCGACGCGATCGAGCAGCGCGCGAATGGCACGCGAGAATGGCGAAGCGGGCCAGTCGAGTACGTGCTCGGCGGCGCCGGAGGCATAAAGGCCTGGCAGCTCCGCGATGATCGGCGGCAGTGCCGGCGGCGGTGGCGGCGATGTGTCGTTCTCAGCGGGTTGCGCCACGGCGCGTTTTCGTTCGGGCAGATATTGACGTATGCGGCCGCCCGCGAGCACGAGCAGACAGCCGAGCAGCAATCCGGCCGGCACCGATGCCAGCGCGATCAGCATCTTCGGCGGCGAGCCGGGCGTCGTCGAGACCGGCGCACGCGAGATCACACGCGCGTCGGGAAACTGCAGGCTCTCTTCATCCTGGATGTTGTGCAGGCGCGTGAGGAACGCGTCGTAGAGATTGCGCGTCGACCTGGCATTGGCCTCGAGCTGCTTCAGCTTGATGGCTGTCATGTCCTGGCTTGCGGCCTGGCGCTGCGTCTGCACGAAGCTGCCCTGCAGCGAACCAAGCTGCGCGCGCGACACCGCCACGTCACCAGCCAGGGAGCTCGCGACACGCGAGACCTCCTCGTCGATCTTCTCGTTCAGGTCGCGCAGCTGGCCCTCGATGGCGACCATCTTCGGATGCTTCGGACCATAGCGCGACAGATCATCCGCCTGCTGACGAATGAGTTCGGCCTGCTGGGCGCGCAGCTGGATGATCAGCGGCGACGCGACGATCTGCGAGATGTTGCCCGGCGTCCCCGCCTTGATGAGGGCGCGAACCTGGTCATAGACCGCAAGCTTGGCAGCGAGATCGGCGCGCGCCTGGATCAGCTGCGTGTTGATCGCGCCGAGCTGGGCATCGACGAGTGACGTGCCGCCAACGCTCGAGTCCAGATTGTTCTGAGCTTTGTAGATCAGCGCCGCGGCTTCCTGCTCCTGCACTTGCCCCGCGAGATCATGGATGCGCTTGGTCAGCCACGCCGCGGTGTGATCGATGGCGGCTAGCTTGGAATCCAGCTGGCTGTTGACATAGGCATCCGACAACGCATTGGCGATGCGCGCCGCCTTCTCCGGATCGTGCGACGACACACTGACGTCGATCGTCGTCGAGAGACCGATGGTGTCGGCGTAGATATGGCTCAGAAATGTATCGATGATTGCGTCGCGCTGGACGTCGGCATCAGCAGCCACTCCGGTCGGGCCGAACCAGTTCTTCGGGTTGAGCGCCGCCAGCCGGTTCGGCGTCAGCGCCGGATTGAATTCGGGATCGTTGTAGAGTTTCAGGTCGCCGATCACCTTCGCGGCCAGATCGCGCGACTGGATGATCTGGATCTGGTTCTGCAGCGAGGACGGATCAGTCGGAAGCTGCGAGAGCACCGCGTTGAGATCGGCGACCGTGTTCTTGCGCTGATCGATCATCACCGCCGCGGTCGAGGTATAGCGGACCGGCATCAGGAGGAGGACGACGAGCGTGGCGGCGACGACGATGGCAGTGACCGCGATGATCGTGCCCGCGCCGGCGCGCAGCATGTCGATGATGTCGGCAAGCTGGGGCGACGCGCCGGACGGCGCGGTCGATCCGGCTAGCGTTGGGTTAACACCCTTGGACGACATTCACGGGGCCCGGCACGAAGACTATTGCTTCTGCTTGCATTTTTAGTGCCGGGCTGCCTGCTGAACAGTTAACGCCGGGTCCTGCACGGCGGCGGGGAATGGCGGCGTCTCGCCAGGGACGAGCAGCGCCCGCAGCACCGCCGGATCGTCCCAGGGTGCGTCCAGATAAGCCGAGCGCAGCCAAGGGCTTGCGGGGTCCCTGCGCCACTCCTGCGGAAACAGCGCGACCGTGTCGGCGGCGGCCCGAAGCGCTGGCCGGGCCGGCCCCCCGGTCAGGGCGGCGGCAAGGTCCGCGCGCCGCCCGAGAGACAGGGCGCATATCTGTGTCGCTCGGGGATTCATCTCGATCAGATGCACGTTGCCGGAAGTATCGCGCATGTAATCGAGGCCTTGCAGCCCGCTGAGGCCGAACCGTGATGCGATCGTGGCGGCAATCGCGTCCATCGCAGCGCTCTCGGTGCGGCGCACGACGCTCGCCGCGCCATTGGCGCGCATGGTCTCGACCACGTCGACATGGACGGCGGCAAGCACCTTGCCGTCGCGACAGGCGAATGCGGATGTCGCGGGCGTGCCGGCGACGAAGCGCTGCACGGTGATCACCGATTTCTCCACGCCGTAGAGCGCATCGCGCAGGAAGTGCAGATCATGACGCAGGACAGAGCGGGCGAGGCCGCGCACGCGCGAGCGTGGACGGGACAGGCGCTCGAACGCGGCGCGCGCCTCCTCGCGATCGTGCACGACGGAAATGCCGTCGCCGCCCCAGCTGCCGTCGAGCTTGAGCACCGCCGGGAATCCGACGTCATCGAGACGCTGTTCCAGATCACCGACGCTCGTCACCGCATGCATCTCTGGCGCCGCGATACCGAGGGCTTGCGCCGCTGCGATAAAGCGGTCGCGTGACATCAGGTCGGGATAGCTCGCGACATTGCCCAGCGACCATGCGATGCATTCTGCAGGCACGCCACCACGCGCGTGGATCGCAAGCAGATGCGACACGGCGCGGTCATCGCATGGCACAATCAGATCAGGCCGGCACGCGTCGAGCGCAGTCGCAAGCGACGCGAGAGGCGCCAGCGGATGATAGTGGCGCTTGCGCCCAACGTAACGGCTCTGCGCCATGACATGGCCGCGCGGGTAAAGGGCATCGACTGTCGCGCCGGTTGCCGCGAACGCACCGGCGAGCCGTGCCGCTGACGGCCAGTCGACTGTGGTGGAGAGCAGGACGCGCATCGCTGAACCCTAGGCTCCAAATCTCAATCAAGATTAAACATGGCGACCCCGCGCGCCGCGGAACGCGGCGGCGAGCGCGGCGTGCAAGGCCGTCGGCATCATGTTGCGGTCGAGCGGAAGCTTGCGTGGCGTGCCGCGCAGCAACGCATCACGCGTGCCGTCATATTTGAGATAGCGGTCCGACAGACCCCAGGTGAGCACGCCCAGCGTTGCGGAATTGTCGAGCACGACATCCAGGAAGCGCCGGCTGATGTCGGCCACTGCCGCATCGCGCGCATCGGCGTCGAGCGGGCCATCGCTGTCGTCGACGTCGTGTTCGGTCACGAGGATGCGAAGTCCCATCGCGCCGACAGCGTCCAGGAATTCGCGCAAAACCTTCTGGTCGATGCGATGCCCGAAAGCGGAGAGGTGCGCCTGCAACCCCAGCGCATCGACAGGAACGCCGCGCGCTTTCAGGCCTCCAAGCAGGTCGAGCGTGGCGCGGCGCCGGGCGTCGTAAACCGGGCCGGCCTCTTCGAGGCTGTAATCATTGTACACCAGCAACGCATGCGGATCGGCCTGTCGCGCGGCGCGAAACGCGGTTTCGATGTAGCCAGGCCCGAAACGCTTCAACCAAAGCGAATTGCGAAGGCCGCCATCCGCGGGTTCGATGGCTTCGTTCACGACATCCCAGGAATGGATCTGTCCGCGATAGTGGTGACAGACGGCCGCGATGTAATCCGTAATGATCCGCTCGTCCTTCGCATTTGCCACGGCGTCTTCGAGCCAGGGCGGATTGGACGCGTACCAGACCAGCGGATGGCCGCGGAACAACAGCTCATTTGCGCGTGCGAAAGACAGAAGCGCATCGGATGCGGAGAAGTCATACTGGCCGCGCACAGGCTCAATGAGATCGCGCTTGAGCTCATACTCCGGCACGATGATCGCGCAATCGTCGAGCAGCGCCTGGGTGAAGTCCGAGTCGCGCTGCCAGTAATTGTTGGTCGCGGCGCCAAAGAACAGTCCGCGCGCTGCTGCCAGATCGCACAGGCGCGGTGAACCGCCGGGCGGTGGCTGTGCGAAGGCCGGTGCGCACAGGGCCGCACTGGCCGCGGCCGTGAACGCGCGACGCGTCATCATGCCTGATGCGGCCCGCGGAAGCCGGCACGAAGCCAGGCGATCGCATTGTCGGCCATCACACGATAGGAGCGATCCGGCAGGAATATCTGCAGGAAGACCGCGGTTGCGAGGCTCGGCCCGTAGCAGCCATGCACCAGCGCATTCAGATAGAGCGCCAGAGCGCGCACCTTGCTGGCCGACGCGACATGCTTGGCGACAGGCCAGCCGCGCCCTGCCAGATACGCCTTGCGCGGCATCCTGTGCTTGTTGGCCTCGAGCCAGATGGCGAACCGCGTCATGTCGCGGCCGGCCGAAAGACGGTCGGGATCGTAGCGATCCTTCCACACGGCGGCCGGTTCCTCGGCCATCACAAAGCGGCAACCGGAAAGCGAAAGGCGAACGGCAAAGTCGGTGTCCTCCGCCTCGCGCAGATTCTCGTGGAAGCGGACTTCCCGCGCGATCTCGGCGGGTGCCACGATCGTGCTCGTGGGCACGAAGCCGCGATCGCAGAAGAAATAGCTCGCCATGCTCTCGCCGATCCGCACCGGCCGCGGCGGCTTCAGGAACACGCGACCCTCGCCACGATCGACGACAACGCGGGCATAGCCGACGATGAGCTGCGTGCCTTCCAGACGCGCGCGCATGGCCGCCAGATGGTGCGGCAGGAATTCGTCGTCGGAATCGAGAAAGGCGATGAAGCGGCCGCGGGCCATGTCGATGCCCGTATTGCGCGCGGCGCCGCCGCCGGCATTGGTCTGGCGGATGTAGCGGACGCGCGGATCGCCGAGCGCCTCGACCACAGGGCGGGGATCATCCTCCGAGCCGTCATCGATCACGAGAAGTTCGAAATCACGCTCGGTCTGCGCCAGCACGGAGCGCAACGCGTCGCCGATCACACGCGCCCGGTTGTACAGCGGCACGACCACGGTGAAGAACGGTGGATCGTTACTCGCCATGAGTCACCGAATAGGCGTTGTAGTGGAAGCCCAGCAGCGCCGTCGTCTTGCCCACGGCACGCGCCAGACGGCGAAGATCATCGGCGCGCTTGGCCACGCTGAAGACATGCAACAGCGCGAGCACCGGCGACAGCACCAGCGCGCCCGCCGTCCGCGTCACTTCGAGCATGCGCTCGGTCAGGGTCGGGCTGTATTTCAGGAACACGCGCATGTCGGAATTGCCGACGCCATAGGCGCGCGTGAGTGCCCAGCGCAGGCTCGTCCGCGTGGCGGCCACTGCACCGCGCGCGACGGCCTCGTCACACCAGGCGAAACGCGCGCCGGCCCGCTTCAGCCGGACGAAGAAGTCGTGATCCTCGCCGCCGGTGAGTGCGAAGGCCGGATCGAACCACGGCCGCGCGATGCGACCGAGCGCGCGCCGCGCGATCAGAAGATTGCCTGCGCCCTGCAGCATGTCGATCGGGCCGCTCACATGGCGGATGTCGGTCAGGCCGTCAAAGCTCGCGGCCCATTCGTCCTCGACGCCGAACAGGATGGAACCCTGAAGGACATCTGCGCCCGTCTGTTCCTGTGTGCGCAGGAAGGCCGTGAGCCAGTCGCGCTCGGGCCATTCGTCGTCGTCGAGCATGGCGATGAAGTCGCCCCGCGCATGATCGACGAGCGCGTTGCGGACCTGTGCGATGCCGCGCTCGGGCACGATGATGGCATTGAGCGGGAAGCGATAGACCGTCCGGATCGCCTCGCACAGCGAGAAGCCCTCATGACCTTCGGCATCATTGTCGGCAACCAGCACCGTTATGCGCGCATCGGTATCAAGGTCGTCGATCGCGTGCAGCAGGCGCATGAGACTCTTCGGCCGCCGGAACGTGGGGATTGCGATGGTCACGTCAACCATGATCTCGCCTCCAGCGGCGCACCAACAGCACGATGTCGGCGGTCATCACCAGATCGCCGGCGGCGATGCCGAGAAGCGACGGAATCGGTCCGGACGCGAACAGCAGGACAGGCACGGCGATCAGCGACACGATGGACGACTTGATCGCGGCATTGGCCAGCGGCTTGAACAGTCCGGCCGCCTGCAGGAACACGGCGTCCGGCTGGCGCAAGGTGCGGATCGCCATGATGACCGACCAAATCGCGATCACGACGATCGCGTCCTCCAGCCCATAACCCTTCTTCAACAGGATCCCGGGCGCGAAGGTCAGCAGCGCGGCCGAAAGAGCGATGGTGGCGACGAGAACGATCGACGCGGCCACGCGGAATTCCGTGACAGCCCGGTAGGCGCGCGCAGGCGTTCCCGCGCCGATGGCGCGCGCCATCACCGGTCGTTCCAGGTCAGGCAGCGACGACAAGACGAGCGATGCCGGCCGCATCAGGAAACTTCCCAGCGCCAGAAGCGCGAAAGCCTGCGGGCCGCTGAAGAAGGTCACAAAGTAGGCATGTGCATTGACGGTGATCTCGGTCGCGACCACACCCAGCACCGACCAGCGCGTGAGATCGCGCCACACCGGTGCGTAGTCTGCGATGCGCCCCGCCGATGACGGCCAGATCTGCTGGCGCACATAGCCGAAATCGAACGCCACGAGGCTTACCAGAGACGCCACCAGCATGGTGCCGGCAACAAGCGGCATCGACAGGCGATCCATGATGGACAGCACGCCCAGACCACCAAGCACGATCACGCCATAGATGATGTCCGATGCCGTTGCGCGCACCGGCGTCTGCATCGAGAAGGCATAGATCCGGCCCAGCCAGCGCAGGCTCATCACGGCGCCATAGAGTCCGAAGAGAATGGCAGCGAATGGGCCGAGCCCGCTCAAGATCAGCGAGGCGCTGACGATCGCGACAACGAAAGCCGCGATGATGAGATTGATCTTCTGGAACGTCGCGAGTTCCCGCGCGTCGACATAGCCGCGTTGGCGAATACCGATCGTCGTGGGCGCACCCACAAGCGAACCCACCGCGCCGATCGCAAACGGTACGATCGTCATGACAAAGGAAAACAGGCCGAACAGCGCCGGGGACTGGCTATGGAACACGAGCGCCGCAGCGATGAAATGCGCGCCGGAGATTCCGATCGGTCCCGCGGCGGACAGACCATAGCGCCCCGCTGTGGCCGCAAGGCGCCGCCCGGAACCGGGATTGATCTCTGCTGTCGGAGCGATATTGCTCAAAGCACTCACCGGGTGTCGCCGCATTGCGGAGCAGTCAGCACCAACGGTGCAAGCTGGAGGCCAACCTCAGCCGGTGCGCGTTGCGATCTGATAGAGCGCGATCGGGTTGGTGATCGCATAGCGCCAGAAGAGACGCGTCGGCTCGTTCATGATGCGGAACGCCCACTCCAGCGACGCGGTCTGCATCCAGCGCGGCGCGCGCGGATAGTCGCCGGTGACGAAATTGTAGCAGCCGCCGCAGGTCACGACCCAGCTTGCCGTCATGCGCGACCGGTTGCGCACTGCGAACGCATACTCTTCGGGCGCACCCAGTCCAACAAAAAGGATGTCGGCGCCGGACCGCGCGATGTCGGAACAGATCAGCCCCTCTTCGCTGCGCTTGAAGTAGCCGTTGCGACGGCCCGCGATCTTGAGGCCGGGATGGAGGCGGCGCATCGCCTTGATGCAGCGCTCATTGGCGTCTTCCGTGCCGCCGAGGAAAAACATGCTGAGGCCGTTGGCATTGGCCGCGGCGGCCGCGTCATGAATGAAATCGGTGGTGGCGCTACGGCCCGGAATGCTGCGCTTGGATCCCAGAAGCTTGGAGGCCAGTACGATCGGCTGGCCATCGGCATGGATCACGTCGGCCTGGTCGAAGGTCTCGCGGAATTCCTTGTCGGTCGCGTAAAGTGCGATGGTCTGTCCATTGGAGGCGAAGACAAGCTTCGATGCACGCGGTTCGCGGCGCGCCGCCAGGCAGTCGTCGACCATCAGATCGGCCAGCTGCTTGCGGCTCAGGCGCGCGGTGCGGATGCCGCCGACGACGACCTCATCGAAGCGATCGTTCGCGGGATGCGCGGCTTTGCCGACAGCAACAAAATCATCGGTGAATTTCGGGAGGCTCATCAGTAAGCATTCCGTGCGCTGAGGACTTCGAGCGGTGTGCGCACCAGGATCTCGAGGTCGGTGAGAAGTGTTGCGTTGTTGGCGTACCAGATGTCGAAATCGACGCGGGCGCGCATGGCCTGGACAGTGGCGGTCTCGCCGCGATGGCCGTGGATCTGGGCCCAGCCGGTGATGCCCGGCTTGACCGACTGGCGCAGCGTGTAATCAGTGATGACCGACGCATAGTGTTCGTCATGCGCACGGGCATGCGGGCGGGGGCCGATGATCGACATGTCACCGAACAGCACGTTCAGCAGCTGAGGCAGTTCGTCGATGCTGGTCGAACGCAGCCACTTGCCCGAACGGGTGACGCGGCTGTCGTTCTGCTGCGCCTGAACGACCTTGTCGCCGTTTTCCATCACGCGCATCGAGCGGAATTTGAGGATCGAGAACGGCTTGCCGTCGCGGCCAAGGCGGGTCTGGCGGAACAGCGCCGGGCCGGCCGAGTCGAGACGCACGATGAGGGCCACGGCCAGCAGCAGCGGCGAAAGGATCAGCAGCGCCGGCACCGCGATCAGCAGGTCGAGCACGCGCTTGGCGATCTCGTTGCGATGCGTGCGATCATTGGCGTTGGCGGGGATGTGGTGGTCGTTGGCCGGCGCAAAACGCAGCACACCGAAGAAGTCGGTCGAGACGCCATGCAGGGCGGGGGCCGCCTGCTGGCTGGGGTTCTGGACGATCTGGCCGGGATTGCTCAACGCAGCACCACTGTTGTTGTGTGCCAGCAGGTGCATTGTGCGCGCCAGAAAGTGGGCCCGACTTTGTGCCGGACTGGAACAGTTCTGTTCTGTTATCGGTCACGCGATCGTTAACGGAGGTAAAGGACGGGACTGCTCAATTTGCCTGTTCTAGAGCGGGACTAGGCCGCCAGACGGTCCTGGAAACGGCGGACTCGGCTATTGCCGGCGCGCAGCAGCGCGATCATCGAGGCGAGTTTCGGATCGCGGGGCGCGAGGCCATAGCGTGGGAGCAGAAAGCGATTGCTTCCGGCATTAAGCGAACCGGCAAGCGTCGTGAACGCCGCTTCGAACCCTGCCTCCTGAACAGCACGCCACGCTCCCGGTGCGATGTCGCCGTCATTGCCGAACGGATAGGCGAAGAAGCGGCACGGTCCGACTTCGCGCTCAATGATGGTCTTGGGCATCGAGGCCTGGTCGCGCAATGTCGTCGGCGATTGCGCGCCATGCATGGGCCAATGACGATGCGCATGCGCGCCGATCTCCACGCCCCGCCGTGCGAGCATGCGAACCCCGTCCCAGGTCAGGAACCGTTCGGTGTCGAAGCGCGCGCGCAGCGCCGCGAAGTGCTGCGGATCGAAAGTCGCGGCCATGGAATCCACCCCCTCCTGGGCGCGCGCCATGTCGAGTTCGCGGAGGCGGGGGATCAGCGATTGCGCAAGTTGCGCGCGATCAGCGCCGATCTCGATTTCGCCCAGATGCGGGATGGCGTGGTGGCCTTCGCGACCATAGAACGCGAACAGCAGCGCCAGGAAAATCGGACTCCGTTCGCCTGTTTCCACGTGGTGCGAGCTTACGAAAAGCGTCCAGGGAAGCTGCAGCTCCTGAAGCATGTCGGCCGCCACGGTGAGCGTGTTGGCGTAACCATCGTCGGACATCAGGAACACCGCGCGGCGGTGACGCTCGGGATGCTTAAGGACATCGTCGAGCGCGCTGAGCGGCAGCACGTCGAAATTGGCCTTCAGCGTGCCCGCGATTACCCAGAACGCGTCCTTGTCGTGCTGGTTGGTCTCGACGCGGGGATCGCTGACGGAGGCCGATACACCGTGCAGGAAAACCGCGGACGGACGGCCAAAGGCACCCGCTGCGCCAGGCGGAATCCATCGTGCAATATCGCGGGCAAGCTGACCGAGGCGGCTCATGCGGCCAGCACCGCAAGAGCTGTGCCGCAAGCGTTAACGCTAGGCGGGCAGGCTCAGGGGCCGTGTGCTAAACATGACGTGCCATTCAGTGTTGTCCGCCATGAGCACGTCGACCACTTTCTCGATCCGGTCCGAGAGCAGCGCGAATTGCAGCTTCTCGTCGGCCAGCGCCTTGTCGAGTGCGATGAGATTGCGGGCCGTCTCCGATGACCGGTCGGCCACCGTCTGGAAATCGGCCTGGGCGCGGATGCCGCTGATCGCGGCTCCGAGTGCGGGGAGCAACGCAGTCAGGAATACGGCCCATTCGCGGGTCTTCTCCGCGATCTCGTGGTGCGGGTCCATGATGTAGACAATGAGGAAGGCGACGCAGATCACCAGCGTTGCGCCGAACAGGACTGTGCCGGCGATGTGCAGACGCTCGCCCGCTTCGTGCATCACATGGGCGTTGCGCAGGTTGTAGCTGATCTGGCCGCTGATCTCGGCATCGCGCACTGCGTCGCGGATCGCGGCCAGGTAATCCTCATTGGCCGCAATGTTGGGGATCGGCACTTCGCGCTCCACCGCGCGGGCGTACCAGCTCACCCAGCCATAGACCCGGCCGGCGCGATTGCCGGGCCGTTCAAGCCGCGCCGCCGACGCAGTCGGCGCGAGCAGACGGATGTGGCGCAAGGTCTCGGCAAGCCTGCGGTACTCGAGCCAGCGCCGGTGCCATTGCCGTTTGCCGCCCGCGCGCAGCACCAGCAGGATCGAGAGGATGATTGCGATCTCGCACGCGACGAGCCACGCCTTGATCTCCAGCGACATCAGTACGCCCAGCAATGCGAGAAGGACGGCGAACGCGGAAGCCGCAAAATTGAAGACATAGGCGCTGCGATAGATCTGCGCATAGCGCACCGACAAATGATCGAGGAAGGAATAGGCGTTGAACAATGTGTCGGTGTCGAGCGGACGCAGCGCCTCGTCGTTCAGATGGCCGAGCAGATAATCGCGCCAGCGCTTGGCGGCATCGGGCTTTCGCGTCGGTGTCCGCAGATCGCTCCAGCGCAGCGGCCGCAGGCCCAGCACGAACAGGAGGACGGGATAGGATATGCCGATGTTCCAGTTATGCTCGCGTTCGGCATAGAGCATCTTGAGCGCGTTGCGCTGTGTCGGGTCTGCCGGCGGCGCGAGGATGAGCGACACGACATCGCCCAGAGACCCCTCAAGCGGCCGGCGTGCCAGGCTCTCGACGCCGGCGCGCGCGGCGGGCAGGACGGTGTCCTTGCGCCACAGGATTGACGGCGTGCCGGGCTTGGCCGGATCGACGAGGATCACGGGCACGCCGTCGGCGATGGCGCGCTCGACGATCAGTGCGGTGCCGCCGATACCGTCGGCCGGTGCCTGATCCCAGATCGTGATGAC
>DASZCC010000260.1:0-7305 GCA_035943485.1 Rhizomicrobium sp.
CTTGCGCCACAGGATTGACGGCGTGCCGGGCTTGGCCGGATCGACGAGGATCACGGGCACGCCGTCGGCGATGGCGCGCTCGACGATCAGTGCGGTGCCGCCGATACCGTCGGCCGGTGCCTGATCCCAGATCGTGATGACAATATCGGTGTTGGCCAGCATCAGCAGACCGGCCGCTTCATAGGCGCGGGCTGCGGCATCGCGCCTGCCGTCGAGCTCCATGACGGCCTCTGCCCGGCCCATGAGCGCGTCGAACGCGTCCTTCGACGCCTCCGTTTCAAAGTCGGTGCGATAGTCGTCGCGGCAGAAGGGCAGGATCACGCGCAGGGACATGCCGGCCGCAAGCCCAGCTTCGGCCACGATGCGGTCGGCGCCCTCCGCCAGTGGCGACACGACCGACAGCGCGAGCTTCTGCTCGTCGAACGCCCAGGCATCGCGCGCAACGGCTGCGGTACCCAGTGTGCGGATCTCGGTTAGGAGCGTGTCGATGGTTGCACGGACGCCGGCGACCTGCCCTTCGGACAGCTTCGCCCCAATCCGGTGACCGGTCACGCCGATGCGCAGGCAGGCGCGTGGCCGCGGCGGATTGAGATCATCGATTTGCTGCATACGCCCGGACCACCAACGCGATTTGCATGTTAGGTTGACAGCAGGCCGCCCCGGAAGAGGCAAAAATGCAAGACGCGTTGAAGGACTATACTAAATTCGATTTCAATGACGGGCGCTGGACGCGGCCCGTGTTTCGCCGCGGCCAGGGACCGGCGGTGATCATCATCCACGAGATGCCGGGGCTGCATCCGCTGGTCGTGCGCTTCGGCGATCGGGTCGCGGGGGCCGGCATGACGGTGTTCCTGCCGAGCCTGTTCGGTGAGCCGGGACGCCCCGTCAGTCCACGTTATGCCATTCGCGAGATGGTGAAAGGTATCTGCATCAGCCGTGAATTTCATGCCTGGGCCAAGAACAAGTCGAGCCCGATCGTCGACTGGCTGCGCGCGCTGGCGCGCCAGGCGCATGCGGAGTGCGGTGGCAAGGGCGTCGGCGCGATCGGCATGTGCTTCACCGGCAATTTCGCGCTCGCGATGATGACCGAGCCTGCCGTCGTGGCGCCGGCCATGTCGCAACCCTCGCTGCCGATCGCCTTCACCGAGAGCGGGCGCGCCGCCATGGGTATTTCGCCAGAGGAGATCGCCTGCGCGAAAAAACGCTTCGAGACCGAAGACCTCTCGCTGCTGGGCCTGCGCTTCAAGGGCGATCCCATGGTCAGGGCCTCGCGCTTCGAAAGCTTCCGGCGCGCCTTCGGTGACCGCTTCGAAGCGATCGAGCTGGATGACGAGCATTCCCTGCCGGCGCCGGGCTTCGGTCCGCATTCGGTTCTGACGCTCAACCTGATCGACGAGGATACGAGCGCGACGCGTCAGGCCGAACGGCGTGTCATCGAGTTCTTCAAGGAACGCACCGGCGCCTGAGGCGTGAGCAGCGCGGCCACCCCATCCGCGGTCGCGTGGCGGCAGCCGAGTTCGTCAAGTAGCGCAATAAGGGCGCGATCGCGTGCCGGCGCGCCCTCGAGGATCACGCCGCCCGGATTGCGCCGCTCGATGAAGGCGCGGATGTCGTCCAAGCCCTGCGGATTCCGGACATCGCAGGCGCGGACGACGAGTTCGAAGCCGGTGCCCGCCAGCGCATCCAGCACACGTTGCTGCACCGGTGCGACATCAGTGTCCCGCGCATAGATCAGCCCGATGAGGAACGACCGGCGGAAGGCAAGCCCGCGCGCCTGCGGGTCGGGTACGAAGCCGCTCTCGGCGATGATGGCGCCGACCCTGGCCCGCGTCTCGGCACGCACATAGGGCGAATTGTTGATTACCCGCGACACCGTCTTCTTGGAGACGGCGGCGAGCCGGGCGACATCATTGATCGTCGGGCGTCTGTTCATTGCTGCCACTCTAGCCGGATACCGGCCGCCGCCACAGGCGTTACAATGAGCCATGGCGAAACCCGAAGAGCTCCTGAGACCGACGCCGGCCGGACTTTACTGTCCGCCGGGCGATTTCTACGTGGATCCGGTCAGTCCGGTGGATCGCGCCGTCATTACCCACGGCCATGGCGATCACGCCCGCTCCGGCCACGGCAAGGTGCTGGCGACACGCGAGACGCTTGCCATCATGGAAGCCCGCTATGGCGATGATTTCGCCGCGGCGACGCAACCGATCGCCTATCGCGAGACAGTCGAGATCAATAGCGTGAAAGTGGGCGTGGTGCCGGCCGGTCATGTGCTGGGCTCGGCGCAGGTCATTGTGCGCTGGAAGGGCCTGACGATGGTCGTCTCCGGCGATTACAAGCGCCGCCGCGATCCGACCTGCGCGCTGTTTGAACCGGTACCATGCGACGTGTTCATCACCGAAGCGACGTTCGGCCTGCCCGTCTTTCGCCATCCGCCTGATACGGAGGAGATGGCCAAGCTCCTGAAATCGGTGGCGCAGTTTCCGGAGCGTAGTCATCTCGTCGGCGCCTACGCGCTAGGCAAGGCGCAGCGCGTCATCTGCCTGCTGCGCGAAGCGGGTTACGACAAGACGATCTACGTGCACGGCGCGCTGGAAAAGCTGAACGCCCTCTATGAGTCGTTCGGCGTCGATCTCGGTCCGCTGGCACCAGCGACCACCGGCGCCAAGAAGGAATTCGCCGGCGCCATCATCATCGCGCCACCGGCGGCGACGCAGGATCGCTGGTCACGGCGCTTCCCCGATCCGGTCGTGTGCTTCGCGTCCGGCTGGATGCGTGTGCGGGCGCGCGCGAGGCAAGGCGGCGTCGAACTGCCGCTGATCCTGTCCGATCACGCCGACTGGGACGAGCTGACGATGACGGCGGCGGAGATCGCGCCCAACGAATTGTGGATCACGCATGGCGAGGAAGAAGCCCTGCTGCGCTGGGCGACGATCAACGACCAGAAGGCACGCGCTCTGTCGCTTGTCGGCTATGACGCCAATGAGGGCGAGGCCTGATGCGCGCCTTCGCCCGCCTGCTCGACAGCCTTGCGTTCACACCGTCGCGCAACACCAAGCTCACCCTCGTGCGCGACTACCTGCGCGAAACGACCGATCCCGAACGCGGCTGGGCGCTGGCGGCGCTGACCGGTGCTCTGAGCTTCGACGCGGCCAAACCGGCGTTTATCCGCAAGGCTGTCGAGGGCCGCGTCGATCCGCAGCTCTTCGCGCTGTCCTATGATTTCGTCGGCGACCTTGCGGAGACCGTGGCGCTGATATGGCCGAGCCAGCCGGGCGCCAATCGTGAGCCCGAACTGCCCGAGGTCGTCGACGCATTGCGCAGCGCATCGCGCGCCGAAGTGCAGCGCCTGCTGGAAGGCTGGCTCGACGCGCTCGATGCCGATGGACGCTGGGCGCTGCTCAAACTGCTGACCGGTGCGTTGCGTGTCGGTGTATCGGCGCGTCTCGCCAAGCAGGCGCTGGCCGATCTTGGCGGCGTCGAGGTCGGCGAGATCGAGGAGGTCTGGCACAGCCAGCGGCCGCCTTACGAAGACCTGTTTGCGTGGCTGGAGAAGCGCAGTGACAAGCCTTCGCCCGATGCGCCGGCGCGCTTCCGGCCGGTGATGTTGGCCCAGGCGATCGACGAAGCGGTGGACTTCGCGAAATACGACGCCGCCGACTATGCCGCCGAATGGAAATGGGACGGCATCCGCGTCCAGGCGGCCAGCGAACGCGGCGAGAAACGTCTGTACTCACGCACCGGCGACGATATTGGGCATGCCTTTCCCGACGTGATGGCGGCGTTGAACTTTGAAGGCGTGATCGACGGCGAGCTTTTGGTGATGACGGACGGCCGCGTGGATTCCTTCGGCGATCTGCAGCAGCGCCTCAACCGCAAAAATCCCGACGCGAAGACGATCACGAAATTTCCCGCCGGCATCCGCGCCTATGACCTGCTGATGGACGGCGAGGAAGACCTGCGCGCCCTGTCCTTCCGCGAACGCCGGGCGCGGCTGGAGGCTTTCGTTGCACGCTACAAGACATCGCGCATCGACCTGTCGGTGCTGCAGCCGTTCAAGAGCTGGGATGAACTGGCGAAGCTGCGCACCTCACCGCCGGAGGGCGATCCGACGATCGCCGAAGGTTTGATGCTCAAGCGCTGGGATTCGATCTACGAGGCCGGCCGCCCGAAGGGCCCGTGGTTCAAGTGGAAGCGCGACCCGCATCTGATCGATGCCGTGCTGATGTATGCACAGCGCGGGCACGGCAAGCGGTCGAGCTTCTATTCGGACTATACATTCGGCGTGTGGCGGCAAGACAGCAACGGCACGCGCGCGCTGACGCCGGTGGGCAAGGCCTATTTCGGATTCACGGATGAAGAACTGAAGCAGATCGACAAATTCGTCCGCGACAACACCATCGAACGCTTCGGCCCGGTGCGCAGCGTGCGCGCCGATAGGGATTTCGGCCTGGTGCTCGAGGTGGCGTTCGAGGGCCTGCAACGCTCGACCCGCCACAAATCCGGCGTCGCCATGCGCTTCCCACGCATCAACCGCATCCGCTGGGACAAACCCTCACGCGAGGCCGACGAACTCCCGACGCTGGAAGCGATGCTGGATACTTAACCTCGCCCGCGATAGCGGGAGAGGTTAGCAACTACGCGATGCCCAACGACCTTTTCGCGAACTCCAACGCGCTCTGGTAGTCCGCCTTACCGTTCGGCGCGCGCAGCGGCACGCCGGTGATCAGCACGCGCTTGGGCGTCTTGTAGCCAGCCAGGCGGTCGCGCACATGCAGACGCACGCTTTCCTCGTCGAAGTCACCGCTTGTGACGACGACGGCGGTGACCGACTGGCCCCACTTCTCGTCCGGCACGCCAACGACAAGCGCATCCTCGATCGCGGGATGAAGCTTAAGCGTCTCCTCGATCTCTTCCGGGTAAACCTTCTCGCCCGCGGTGTTGATGCAGGCGCTGCCGCGGCCGAGCAGCGTCAGCGTGCCGTCCGCTTCCACCACGCACCAGTCGCCCGGCATCGAATAGCGAACGCCGTTGATCGTCTTGAACGTCTCGGCCGTCTTCTTCGCGTCCTTGTAGTAGCCGAGCGGGATGGGCTGCGGCATCGCAATGATGCCGGGCACACCCGATCCCGGCGCGACCGGGCGATCCTGCGCATCGAACACAGTGCAGCGATCGCTGATCTGGAATTTCGCCGTTTGCACCTCGCCGTCCTTCGTCATGATCGACGTGCCGAAGCCCACCGCTTCCGATGAACCGAAACTGTCGACCAGCTGCGCCTGCGGGACATGCGCGAGCAGACCCTTCTTGACCTCCCGGCTCCACATCACGCCCGATGACAGGATCGTTACCACGCTCGACGTGTCGTATTTGTGCTGTTCGAGCTCCGCCAGCATCGGCTTGGCGAACGCGTCGCCGACGATCACCAGCGTCTGTGCCTTGTTGTCTTCGACCGCCTTCCACATTTCGGCCGCGCTGAACGACTGGTGCGTCAGCGTGATGACGCCGCCGCCCGACAGCATCGTGTTGAGCGCCATGAGAAGACCCGTGCCATGCATCAGCGGACAGCCGGGGATCAGCCGGTTGCCCGGCCCGATCATCTTCAGCGCGGCGACGAGTTGCTCCAGGTTCTCAGGCACCGGACCGAGCTTGCGCAGCGCCGTCAGCGACGTCTCGCGCAGGTCGTCATGCGACCAGATCACACCCTTGGGCATGCCGGTCGTGCCGCCGGTATAGATGAAGAATTCATCCTGCGGCGAACGTTCGATCTTCAGCGGCTTGCCGTCACCTTCCTGCACCAGCGTCTCGAAATCGATCGCGAAGTCCGCGGCCTTGCCGCCGACCTCGACGAACGTCTCGACCTTCTTCAGGCGCGGACGGATCTCGGCGATGATGTCGCGGAATTCCGAGCCATAGACCACCGTCTGCGCATCGGAATTGTCGAAGATGTAGAACACCTCTTCCGGCTTATAGCGGTAGTTGACGTTTACATGGGTGAGCCGCGCCTTGAAGGCGGCAGCCAGCGTCTCGCAATACTCCGGCCGGTTGCGCATGTAGAACGCAACCTTGTCGCGCGGAGCAGCGCCCCGCCGGATGAGCGCGCGGGCGAGATTGTTGGAGCGCTTTGACGTTTCACCCCAGGTGATCTTGCGTGTGCCATGCACATAAGCGAGCGCATCGGCCGGGAGGATCGGCTCGATTGCGTCCAGGATGTCGCCGAAATTCCAGCCCATCATGCCACTCCCTGAAGTCTTACGCCGCGTAAGGGGCGCTTGTTTTGGTGCACTCTAGTAAGTGTGCGGCGCACTCACAACGCGGGTTGCAGTCAGACGCGACACGGACGCACAATCCCGGAAAACAAACGGGGAAACGCGTCCATGAAGATCGACCTGTGGGATCCCGAAAGCTTCGCGGCCGGCCATCCGCACGCGCAATACGACTGGCTGCGCAGCAACGCACCGGTGCATTTCCAGAAGGAGCCCGATGGTCCAGGTTACTGGGCGGTGACGCGCTGGCAGGACGTTTATGACGTCGACCGCAATTTCCAGGCGTTCTCGTCCGAGCCGACGATCATGATCCAGGATGCGCCGGAGGGATCGCAGGGTTTCGGTCCCTACAAAATGATGCTGATGATGGATCCGCCGCAGCACACGGCGTTCCGCAAGCTGATCCGGCAGGAGTTCACGCAGCCGGTATCCGCTGGGCGGACACCGCGCATGCAGGAGCTGGCGCGCCAGATCGTCGATGCGGTGATCGAGAAGGGCGAATGCGACTTCGTCAGCCAGGTGGCGGGCGAGATGCCATCCTACGTCATCGCGGAACTGATGGGCATTCCGCTGGAGGATGGCCGTGAGCTCTACAAGCTGACCGAGGCGATCCACACGACGGCCGGCGGCTCGCCGGATGGCGAGAATGGCGCGGTCGCGGTGTTCCAGATGTTCGAATATGGCCGCAAGGTGATCGAGGAAAAGCGGGCGCGGCCGAAAAACGATCTGGCGACCAAGCTGCTGCAGGCGGAAGTCGACGGGCGGCGACTGGACGACATCGAGTTCCTGCTCTTCTTCCTGCTGCTGATCGATGCGGGCGGCGACACCACGCGCAACCTGCTGTCGGCCGGAATGCTGGCGCTGCTGGATCATCCCGACCAGCACGCCTGGCTGATGGCCGACCTTCCCGGCCGCCTGCCCTCGGCGCGCGAGGAACTACTGCGCTGGACCAGCCCGGTCATCTACATGCGGCGCCGGGCGCTGCGCGACGTCGCGCTGGGCGGCAAGGATGTGAAGGCAGGCGACAAGGTCGTGATGTATT